>NZ_JBAGJZ010000023.1:0-135590 GCF_037034285.1 Streptomyces tyrfis
TGCGGGCGTTCCGACAACGCCGCGAGGCGCCGCAGCTGTCGTCGCACGCCCGCCAGGTATTACGGGACAGCCCTTTGTCGCCCCCTGCGTGTTGGTCCTGCCTTTCGAGGGGCTGTCCCCGGCGCACCGATGATCTGGCAGAGGGGCGATGAGCGACGGTCATACCGAGCGGTCACACCACGCGCCGTCGGCCGTACGTACATGTCTCCGTGCGGTGGCCGCGGGGCCGTGCCGTCCGGCACGGCCGGGAGTAGCCTGACAGGTACCGAGAGTTCTTCGGGCGCACGACCACGGCGGCGCCCATCCCGGCGAGCGACAGACACGGGCAGCCGGAAGCCGCCCGGGACGGGATCGCACGATGGACGCCATCACCAAGCCCGTCGCAGCCACACCCCCAGGTGACGGACACACCTACCGGATGCCCCTGCCCCGGCTGCGCCTCACGCCGGATGTCAGCCACGGTCCGCTGGACGGAGCGTGGTGGCCGCGCTGAGACACACTGGAACTGGAGCTGCCGTCGCTGGTCAGCTCCTTGGATCCGAGCGTCGGCACCGTCACCCGCGTCACCGTGGGCACCGCCGCCTGGCCAGGTGCCCCGCAGAAGGTGATGGCGCCCGGCCATGTGATCGAGGTGGTCCTGACCGACCGCGCCGCCGAGGCGCATGCCATCACCGTGGACTGCGGCACCGTGGGACGCTGGGAACTGCTGGTGATCCCGCCGGACGAGCCGGCCGGAGCGGCTGCCGGGCTGCTGAACACGGCCGCCGACCCCGGAAACTCTCTGTCGGCTCCGCGCCTGCTGGCACTCGCCGAGTGCGGCCCCGACGGACAGGACACATGGGAGTCGGAAGGAGGAGCCGGACTCAGGTGAGCAGTCCCCGGTCGGGCCCACGTGCCCGGGCCGACCCGGGCGTCTACGACCCCTCGACGGAGCGATGACACCGACAGACCCTGCGTCGTCCCAGCCCACCGCCCTGACCGGCCCGGCCCATGGCGGGTGAGTGGATGACGACCGGACGGCGCGCGGACCGCTCCGAGAGCTTCGGGGAGGCTCTGCTGGGCGAGGTCCTCGATCGCGCGCATGAACTGCCGCCCCATCTCATCGGGCCCTTGGTCGCCGACGTAATGGAGCGGCTCGGGGGCCGCCGACCGCAGGTGCTGCTGCAGGACTACGGACAACTGCTGCTGGTACCCCTGCCCGGCGACGGCCTCACGGACGGCGAGCCGCAGGTGATCGACGACTCCGAGGCGGGCCGCTGCTTTCTCGACGCTCACCCCGTCGAACTGCCCGAAGACGACGGCGTGCGGGTCCACCTGCCGCTGCTGGACGGCGGCGACCAGGTCGGGGTCATGGCGGTGACGTTGGACAGCGTCGATGACCACGACCGCCGCATACTGCGTAGGATCGCCGGCCTGGTGGCCGGCCTACTGGTGACCAAGCACGGCTACTCCGACCTCTTCTTCGGTGTCCGACGCGGTGAACCGATGAGCGTCGCCGCGGAGATCCAGTGGTCCCTGCTGCCACCGCTGGCGATGATCATGCCTCGGGTCGCCGTTGCCGGAATCCTGGAACCCGCCTATGACGTGGCGGGGGACAGCTTCGACTACGCCCTCAACGGAGACGTCCTCCACGTGGCCATGATCGACGCGATGGGCCACGGCCTGGACGCGGCCACGATGGCCACCGTGGCCATCGGCGCCTACCGCCACGCCCGCCGCTCCGGCACCGGGCTGCCGGAGATCTACGACTTCATGGACCGCGCTGTGGCGGACCAGTTCGGCCCCGAGCACTTCGTCACCGCGCAGATGCTGCAGCTGGACACCACGACGGGACATCTTCAGTGGGTCAACGCCGGGCACCCGTCACCGATGCTCGTACGTGATCATCGTGTAGCCCTCCGGCTGACCGGTCCGACGACCCTCCCCGTCGGCTTCGGCGGCCCGGAGCCGCAGATGTGCGAGATGAAGCTGGAGTTGGGGGACCGTCTCCTCTGCTTCACCGACGGACTCATCGAGGAACACGCGATGGGTGAAGAGCAGTTCGGAGAGGGCCAGTTGATCGACTGGGTGAACCAGCTGGAGAGAACCGGCCGCGGGGTCCGGGCGGTGGCGCGCTCCTTGTCGCACACGCTCAAGCGGGCGCGGGGCGGACACACCACGGACGACGCGACGCTGCTCCTGGTGGAGTGGTGCGGCTGACCTCACCGATGTCGTGCTGACCTCACCAGTGTTGTCCAGTGGCCTCACCGGTGTCGTCCAGTGGCGCTCCGCCGCCCACGGCTCGCCCGTCAGGCCGGCGGCACCTGCACGCTTCCGGTGTCGATGAGAATCTGTTCCGCCAGGGTGACGTTGTCGGCCCGGACGGCCTGAGCCATCGCGGCGCGGGCGGCCTCGGGGGCCGCGTCCGGCGGAACCACCAGCAGCGAGAAGATGTCTTTATCGCCGCGAGTGATGAGGACGGTGTCGTCGCCCACCGGAAAGGAGTCGACGCGCACCACCCGGTCCTCGACAACGATCCGCGTCGGGAGCCCTTCCCAGGCCGCGGTGTCCAGCCCGACGCGCGTAATGGGGCCGAGGTGGCCGATGAGAGCGCTCAGCAGCGCGGGCAGTTCGGCACCGATGTCGCGCGACCGCGGCCACCACGCACCGTCGAGAACGCCTTCGCGCGCCTCCGTGGTCTCCAGCCGGAGCAGCGCACACCCCGGCTGCACGGCCTTGTGGACGCCACTGGGCAGATGCCGGGAATCAGGCCGTGCATCGGAGCCGGTCATGAGGATCACCCGTCTTCGGGAATCGGTGCGATCACGGGACTCGCCGCGCTTTTCCGCGCTACTCCTCGTGCCACGCGCGTCGATGTTTGCAGAATCCCCCTGTCCCGGGCCGCCGGCCAGAACGGATTCGGCACACATGAGGCGAGGCCGAAAACCCGTGGACATGTGAGAACCAAGGAGGGGTGTTTTCGCAGGTCAGGCACCCAACAATCGACGTCTCCGCAGGTCAGCGCCTTACTCAGAGAGAACTCCTGAAGCGGGTGTCGCAGGTTCGAATCCTGCCGGGGGCACAACGCATTACCACTCTGGCCTGGGGTTCTCCCGGGGAGGCGTTTCGTTCGGCCTCGGACTCCTCGTCCGGGGGCGGGGCTCCGCCGCTTCGTCAGGCAAACGGTGGGGGCTTCGGCACCGACGTCGCGCTTTCCGCAGATCTCGCCGCAGCCGTGAACCACCGCGGGCCGGCGGGCAACCCGAAGCGCTCCCCGACCGGCGGAGGAGGGCGGCCGTCCGCTTCGGAGGGCTGGCCGCGGCCTCCGTGGCGAGGGATGTCTCGCTCCCCGAAACCGCGGACGACCGCGACCCCGGGGAGCGGCTGCTCCGCCTCCCCGGCCCGGCGCGCCATCCGGTCGTCGTCAGGGGCGACGCCGCGTCGCCGGCCGCCTGAGCGGCCCGGCGCGCCCCTCCGGGAACGCTCCCGGTCCCAGGGCCGCGGGCGGCCGCATCGCCTCGGTGGCCCGTTTCCGCTCCCGGGGACTCCGGGGAGGAGCAGGCATCTGGGGCAAGCGGATGGGCCTGCCGGTGGTTGCCGACTAGAGTCGCCACATCACTACTGGTTATGGGGCCAGGACTCGGCGCAGGGGCGCCGGGCGCCTGGTGGGGAGGGCCTGTAGAGCATGAGTCGTCGCTCGAATGGGTTGGTCGGCATCTGGGCCGAGGCGCAGCGTCAGCAGCAACGGCGGCTGGAGGCGCAAGCCAGGTACCAGCGGGAACAGGAACGGCAGCAACGCGCCTACGAGCGCGAGGTGGCCCGCGGTCAGCGGGAGCAGCGCGCCGCGTACCGGCAGCAGCGGGAGGCGGAGGCCCGGCGGCGTACCGAGGAGCTCGACGCACGGGTCGAGTCGTTGCGGGGCCTGCTGGCGACGGGGTGCCGGGCCCCGGCGTTCCGGGCCGAGGCGCTGGCCCGGTCCGAGCGGGTCGAGCCGTTCTCCCCGGGGCAGCTGGCCCACCCCGTTCCCATGCCGGATCCGAACCAGTACCAGCCGCAGGGCGGCGGCTGGACGGCCTCGCGGCGGGCCCAGGCGCAGGCGGAGGCGCAGAGCCGGTTCGAGCGGGACTGGCAGGCGGCGCAGGCCGCGGAGGCCCGGCGCCGGGAGCAGCTGGCCGCGTACCAGCTCCAGTACCAGCATTGGGCCGACGCCCAGTTGGCGGAGATCCGCGGGCACAACGCCGGCATCGCGGAGATGACGGCGGGGCTCCGCGGCGGCGATCCCGAGGCGGCGGTGGAGTACTTCTCCGCCGCGCTCTACGCCTCGGCCTCGTGGCCCGAGGACCTGCCCCGTCAGGTGTCCGCCGCGTACGACTCCGCCGCGCGCCAGCTCGTACTGAACTGGGAGCTGCCGAAGTACGACGTCGTCCCGGAGACCAAGGCGGTGCGCTACATGCCCACCGCCGACCAGGAGAAGGAGACGCCCCGGCCGGTGACCCAGCGGCGCGCCCTGTACCGGGACGTGCTCGCGCAGTGCCTGCTGCTGGTTCTGCACGACCTCTTCGCGGCGGACCAGTTCGGCGCGCTGGAGTCGGTCGCGCTGAACGGGTTCGTGGACGATCACGATCCCGCGACGGGCAGGCGGGCGCAGATGTTCCTGGCCACGGTCATGGCCTCGCGTTCCGTGTTCACCGAACTGCATCTGGAACAGGTGAGCGCCGTCGACTGCCTGGTGGACGGGCTCGGGGGCCGGCTGTCCGCGCGCCCGGACCAGTGTGCGACGGTGCGGCCGATGCGGGTTCCCGAGGACATCGGCGACGGCGTCGTCACGCATGGCGGGGACGAGGAGCCGGACCTGTACGCGATGGACCCCATCGCCTTCGAGGACCTGGTCGCGCAGCTCTTCCGGGCCATGGGCATGCAGGCCGTGACGACCCAGCGTTCCAATGACGGCGGCGTGGACGTCGACGCCCTGGACCCGGCCCCGATCCGCGGCGGGAAGATCGTCGTGCAGGTCAAGCGCTACCGGAACACCGTGCCGCCGACCGCGGTCCGCGATCTGTACGGCACCGTGCAGGACGCCGGCGCCAACAAGGGCGTCCTGGTCACGACGTCCGGGTTCGGCCCCGGCTCGCACGCCTTCGCCGACGGGAAGCCGCTGGAACTGGTCTCGGGCCCCGATCTCGTCGACCTGCTCCGCCGCCACGGGCTGCGCGGCCGGCTGGGCGACGGCGAGCGCGCGGTGCCGGCGCCGCGCTCGGCCCCGGACGACGCGCCCGCGAACGGGGCCGACGACCACAACGTGCTGGGCATGTACTGGACGGGCGGCGTCGCGCTCGACGTGTGCGCGCTGGTCTGCCACGGCAACAGGGTCCTGGACGACGACCACTTCGTCTTCTTCAACAACCCACGGACGCCCGACGGTTCGGTCCGCGCGCTGCCGCCCGCCGCACCGGACAGGGCCGCCATCCGGGTGTCCTTCGACGCGCTCCCGGAGCGGGCCGACCGCCTGGTCGTCGTCGCGGCGATCGACCCCGAGGTCAATCCCGCGGCGGACCTGTCGGGGTTCACCGCGGCGGGCATCCGGCTGCTGGACTCCGGGGGCGCCCTGCTGGACCGGCTGGAGGTCTCCGACGGCCGGCCCGGCGAGACCGCGCTGGTGCTCGGCTCGTTCCGGCGACGCCCCAACGGCGACTGGGACTTCGTCATCGGCGGCAAGGGGTACCGGGGCGGCCTGGAGGAACTGATCCAGGAGTACGGCATCGAGGTGGCCTGACGGGCGAGCCGGGCACCCGTCGGCGGGAGGCCCGCCCGTCGAGGTCGAGGTGGCCCGACGGCCCCGGCCGGCCCCC
The DNA here is from genome assembly GCF_037034285.1 of Streptomyces tyrfis. Taxonomy (NCBI): domain Bacteria; kingdom Bacillati; phylum Actinomycetota; class Actinomycetes; order Kitasatosporales; family Streptomycetaceae; genus Streptomyces; species Streptomyces tyrfis. The sequence continues at coordinate 5,829 of NZ_JBAGJZ010000023.1, forward strand.
GCCGGCGGGAGGCCCGCCCGACGACGAAGCCCGTCGGCGAGGCCCCGACAAGGCCGTCCGCTGCCGTGGCCCGCCGACAAGGCCGCCCGACGACGAGACCTGTCGACGAGGCCCGCCCCGGGCGGCGGGTGCCACAATGCCCGGGGCGGTCGGCGCGAAGGAGGGGGTCCGGTGATCGCGGAGACGGCGGCGCTGCGGCTGGGCACGACCGTGGCGAACGCGGCGGGCCAGTGGTGGCTGGGCGGCAGGCGGCGGGATCAGGAACGCGCCTTGCCCATGGAGGAGTTGATCCGCGTACGGGTGCCCGGCATGCGGCTCCGGCGCGAGGTCCGGCAGCAGTTCGAGCAGATCACCAACGCCGTGTTCGACCGGCTGGAACCGTATCTCAAGCACGCGTTCCAGCGGCTGGACGAGGGCGGACGCCGAGCCGTGATCGACGCCGTGGCCGACACGTTCGTCCGCGCGGACCTCTCCGACGAGGCCCTCCTCGCCGCCGACGCCCGCCCGGCCGAACTCGTCCGCCGCATCACGGAGTCCGTGAGCGCGCCGGTCGGGCTGGGCGAGGTCGAGAGCCGGCTGTACGAGGTGCTCTTCGCCGAGTGCGTCGAGTACTACGTCCGCGTCGTCCGCAGCCTGCCGGTCTTCGAGGAACGGGCCGCCTCCGAACTGCTGGCGCGCACGGCCACGTTGGGCATCGAGGTGGCGCGCGTGCTGGAACGCCTCCCGGACCGTTCGCTGTTCGCGCCGGACGGCACGGACCAGGACACGGCGTTCCGCCGTACGTACCTGGAGCTGGTCAGCCGGGACCTCGACGAGGTGGAGCTGTTCCGCCGTACGTCCGACCGGGCGACCGCGCCCCGGGTGCGGCTGTCGGTCGCCTACGTCAGTCTGCGGGCCGGCGGCGACGACGGGCAGCGCCGGCGCGCCGCGCGCGCCCTGCCCGCGCTCAGGCCCGACATGAGCTACTGGGAGGAGGGCGGCGGGGGCGAGGGCTCCGGCATGGGCGTCGAGAACGCGCTGAGCGGCGCGTCCCGGGTGCTGCTGCGCGGCGAGGCCGGCTCGGGCAAGACGACCCTGCTGCGCTGGCTGGCCGTCATGGCGGCGCGCGGCGCGTTCACCGGCGACCTGGCCGAATGGAACGGCCTCACCCCCGTCCTCGTCAAGCTGCGGGAGTACAGCGGCCGCACGCCGCCGGCCCCGGAGGCGATGCTCGACGGGATCGCCGGGCACATCGCCGGGATCATGCCCCGGGGCTGGATGGAACGCCAGCTCGACGGCGGCCGGGTGCTGCTGATGATCGACGGCGTGGACGAACTCCTCGAACGGGAGCGCCGTACGGTACGGGACTGGCTGCGCAGGCTGCTCGGGCAGTACGCCGACGTCCGGGTGATCGTCACCTCGCGCCCGGCGGCGGCCGGCGCGGACTGGCTGCGCGGCGAGGACTTCACCGCCCTCCATGTGGACCGGATGACCCCGTCGGACCTGGCGGCGTTCGTACGGCAGTGGCACCAGGCCGTACGGGAACTGGGCGACGAACTCCCCTGCCCGGTGGACGAGATACCGCGGTACGAGCAGTCCCTCCTCGCCGGCCTCAAGGAGCGCGCGCACCTCCAGTCGCTGGCGGGCACGCCGCTGCTGGCGGCCATGCTGTGCGCGATGCACCTGAACCGGGGTCGCCAACTCCCCAGGGACCGTATGGAGTTGTACCGCCATGCCCTGCACACCCTGGTCCACGACCGGGACGCGGACCGGAACGTGCCGAGCGCGGTGGACAGCAAGCTCGGCCTCGGCGACAAACTCGTCATCCTGCGGGACCTCGCGTGGCGGCTGTCGGACAACAACCGCAGCGAGATCGACCTGGAGCGGGCGACCGGGTACGTCACGGCGAAGCTGCGGACGATCCGCCACCTGGACGGACTGGACGGCGGCCAGGTGCTGGAGCAGTTGCGGCACCGCTCCGGGATCCTCCGGTCCCCCGCCGAGGCGCGCCTGGACTTCGTCCACCGCACCTTCCAGGAGTACCTCGCGGCCGAGGAGGCCGCCCAGGAGGACCGCATCGGCAACCTGATCGGCCGGGCGCATCTGGACCTGTGGCGCGAGACGATCATCATGACGGCGGGTCACGCCCACACCCGTCAGCGGGAGGAGCTGCTGAACGGCATCCTCGACCGCGCCGAGGCGGAACCCCGGCACGCCCGCACCCTCCGGCTGCTGGCGGCAGCCTGCCAGGAGACCCTGCCATCGGTGTCGGAGGAGCTGGCGAACCGGCTGGACGAGGCCGTGACCGCGCTGCTCCCGGCCCGGCGGAGGACCGATCCCCCCGCCCTGGCCGCGGTGGGCCCCGGCCTGCTGCGCCGGCTGCCCCGCTCGCTGGGCGAGCTGACCGAGAAGGCCGCGGCCCAGACGGTGCGCACGGTGGCGCTGATCGGGGGCGAGGAGGCGTTGGGGCTGCTGGCGGGATACGTGGGGGACGAACGGGACGACGTGATCCAGGAACTCATCAACGCCTGGGCCTACTTCGACGCGGACGTCTATGTCGACGCGGTGCTGTCACGGCTGTCGTTGACGGGACGTCAGGTGACGCTCACCCACTCCGGCCAGCTGCGCGCGGCGGGCCGGTTGCGTTCGCTGGGAAGCGTCCAGATCAGCCACTCGGTACGAGGGCTCGGGTTCCTCGGCGAACTCCCGCCGCTGGAGGAACTGATCGTCCATGACCTGCGCGAGGCCGCCGACCTCACCGTTCTCCGGCACCACCCCGGCCTGAAGCGGTTCATGGTCTACGGCGACGGGCAGGTGAGAGGGGCCTCGGTGCTGGGAGAACTGACGGAGCTGTGCTCTCTGGCGCTCCCGCTCCACGGCGACCTGGCGCTGGACGCCCTCCGTCCGCTGTCCGGCCTCCGCTTCATCAGCCTGTCCCGCGTCGGCGCGGAGACCGACCTGAGCCCGCTGGCCGCCCTGCCCGGCCTGGACACCCTGCACCTGGTGCTGTCCGCAGGCCGCGCAGCGCCCGGCTTCGACGAGCTCGCGGGGATGACCCGTCTCACCACCCTGTACCTCGACTACTACGACGTGAACGCCTGGCTCGCGTCACTCGGGAGCGCCCCGCCCGCACTGGCCGTGCTGAGTCTGCACTGCTGCGTCGTGCCCCCTGAACCGCACGCCTTCGCACGATTCGAGAGGCTGACCCATCTGTCCCTCTCCGACTGCCGCGCCCCCGACGGCGCCCCGATCACCGGCCTGGACCTCCCGGGCGTGCACACCGTGGTCGGCTGACGGGCCCGGCGGGCGGGACAAGCCGTGCTGCCCGGCTCATGCCGCCTGCCCGTCAGCGCCATGGGCCAGACCCTACGCGGTGCGGCCCAGCGCGTCCCGTACAGGCTGAAACGGGCGCGGCAGCCGCCCGGACTCGCCCGCGCCCCCGTCCCTGCCCGCGCCCGCGCCCCCGCGCCCCGCCCTGGCCCGCCCCGCTCAGCGCAGCTCAGCGCAGCTCTTCCGGGCACGGCGTGCCCGGCGACAGCTGGTAGGGCGCGGCCAGCCGGTACACGCCCGGCTTCGGCGCGAGCAGTTCCGTCCACTCGTCGCCCTCCGTGTCCTCCTCGACCTTGAGCAGGCAGCCGTTGGTGTTGGCGAAGGTCCGGGGGGTGCTCTGGTCCGGGCGGCGCTTGGACTCCTCGGTCTCCTGCGGGCGCTCGACGCTCTTGCCCTTGTCGTCGACCAGGGCGAGCCAGCGCGAGTACGGCACGCGGATCAGGATCCGGCCGGGCGTCTTCACATGGATGGTCAGCTCACCGGCGCCGGCCCGCTCGACCGTGGCCGGCGGATCGGCCAGCGGCACCGGGTCCTCGACCGCGAACAGCCGCCAGTTGGCGTCCGACCAGATCCGCTTCAGATACGGCAGCCCCGCGTCGACCAGCTCGGCCTCCTGCACCGCCCCGCTGGCGTCCGGGGCGCCCTTCGGCAGCACCACGTAGTGCACGGCCCAGCGGTCGAGCCACTGCCGGTAGTTGGCGCTGTTCAGGGTGTCGTCGTAGAAGAGCGGGTTGCGCTCCAGGTCCGCCTGCCGGTTCCAGCCCCGGGCCAGGTTCACGTACGGCGCGAGCGCGGACGCCTCCCGGTGGCTCCTCGCGGGCACGACCTCGACCCTGCCGCGTTCCGCGCCGACGCTCTGGAGCTGGTGGACCAGCGGCGCGAGTTCGCGCGTCCAGGAGGCCTCGGGGGCGGTCCGGACGATGTCGTCCGCGCTCTTGAACCCGATCCAGGCGTTCATCCCGACGAACGCGAGCACCAGCGCGTACCAGCGCAGCGAACGCGGCCTGGCGTACGGCAGCGCGGCGAGCAGCGCCACACCGGCGAACAGCATCGCCATGCGCGTGACATTCGACCCGATCTGCGAGTCGATCAGGTAGGTGAGCACCGTGCCGACCCCGTAGACGGCGGCCGCCGTGCGGACCGTCTTCCAGTCGCGCGGTACGAGGACGACGATCAGCGCGGCGAAGAGGAACGGCATCGACACCGTCCCCAGCGACATCGGCTGCGTACCGGAGAACGGGAACAGCAACGCCGACAGCGCCACCACCACGACAGGCGCGAGCCCCAGCGCGTACGCCCCCGGGCGCCGCTTGTTCAGGAAGAGCGCCGCCGCGACCACGCCCAGGAAGAGCCCGGCCACGGGGCTGCTCGCGGTCGCGAGCCCGGCGAGCGGGGCGGCGACGGCGGCCTTCGCCCAGCGCCTGCGGGAGACGCAGCGGCAGCTCTCCCCGGAGTCCCGGTGCGCGCAGCGGAGGCGCGGCCAGCAGAACACGGCGGCGACCGCGCCGACCGCGAACATCATGCCGAGCCCGAACGTCACCCGCCCGGAGAGCGCGTTGCACAGATACGCGAAGACGCCCGCGAACGAGCAGGCCAGCGGATTGCGCACGGCCCGGACCCGGACCAGGATCAACGCGGTCAGCGCCGCCGACACCGTCCCGGCGACCATCATCGTGGTGCGCACGCCGAGCACCGACATCAGATACGGCGAGACCACGCTGTACGAGACGGGGTGCATGCCCCCGTACCAGGCCAGGTTGTACGCCGTACCGGGGTGTCGGCCGACGAACTCGGCCCAGGCGTCCTGCGCCGCGAGGTCGCCTCCGCTGTTCGCGAAGAAGAGGAACCACAGCACATGGGCGGCCGCGGCGACCACCGTCGTCAGCAGCACGGGGTGACGGTGGCACCACGCTGAGAAACGACCCCGGCGCCCCATGAAGCGGCCCGCCCGGCTCCCGTCCTCCGGCGCGGCGAACCGCGCGGAATCCCCGGCCGAGTCCGCACGCGCTGTCATGCGCATCGCCCGCGTGGGCTCAGCAGCGGTCACTGCGTCTCTCTCCCGTCCTCACCCGGACACGTCGGAACCGATGATCCACTGCGCGGGCGTCATTACCGGAAGACGCGTCTCTCTGCCCCCACGTTGCTTGGGGGACGCTAGCACGGGGCGTTTCACCCGGCCCTGGGGGTTTCCCGGACCGGCGGAACCCCGCGCCGCACTCCGCCCCGCACGCCGGATGCCGACCCCGATGCGGCGCACGCGTGTACCCGCCGCCGAGTGCCCGCCCCGCATGCCCGTGCCCCGACGGCGCGGGGTTCGCGCTGCCGGGGCACGGGCGGGTGTCACGGGCCTGTGGGGGCGTGTGGGGCGTGTACGGAGGGCCCGTGACGGGTGGGTACGGTGGCGGCCGGCCCAGGCGGGTCGTCAGCCGAGGCGGGTCAGCTTCTGGCCGAAGCCCGGGGACTTCAGCTCCTCCTTGAGCGCCACCGGGGCGCTGACCTTGCCGGGTCCGCTGCCCACGGTCACCGCGCCGACCACGGTGCCGGCCGCCGCGCTGTGCGGGATCGCCTTGCCGTTGTCCGAGACGGAGAGCTCGACCTTGAGCCCCGACCAGCCCTTCGCCTTCAGATCGCGGGTCGCGACCACCGGGGTGCGTCCGCCGAGTCCGTCGTCCACGTAGCCGACGACGTCACCCTTCTTCACCACCTGCGCGGAGGTGACGGCCTTCTGAGCGCCCTTGATCACCTTGAGGCTGTTCTCCAGCGACATGACGAGGCTGTCGTACGGCTGGCCGGTGCCCGCCTGCTGCCCCATGACGGCGCCGTAGATCCAGAGCTTCTGGCCGTCGACGACGGTGTTCGCGGACCAGAGCAGGTTGCCGCCCGCCGGGGTGGACGAGCCGGTCTTGATGCCGCTGACACCCGGCTCCAGCAGGATCGTGTTGTTGTTGTAGATCACCTGGTCGATGCCCGGGATCTTTATCTGCGGGGTGTCGACGATCTCCCGGAACACATCGTTCTGCATGACCGCCCGGGCCAGCTTGATCTGGTCCTCGGCGGTGGAGACGGTGGACTTGTCGAGGCCGCTCGGGTCGGTGTACGTGGTGTTCGTCATGCCGAGGTCCTTGGCCGCGGCGTTCATCTTCGCCACGAACTCCTTCTCGGACGGGGAGTCCCAGCGGGCGAAGAGCCGTGCCGCGTTGTTGCCCGAGGGGATCATCAGCAGCTGGAGCATCTGCTTCTGGGTGAACTGCTGGCCCTTGGTGATCGGCGCCGTCGACTCGTCCTCACGCTTCGACTCGTCCTCGGCCTGCTGGTCGACGGTGATCTTCTCCCCCTCCTCCTTGCCGGAGATGGGGTGTTCCTTGAGGATCACGTACGCCGTCATGACCTTGGCGACACTGGCGATGGGCGCGGGCTTCTGCGCCCCGGAGCTGCCCATCGAGCCGACACCGTCCACGCTCACCGCGGACCCGCCCTGCGACGGCCAGTCGAGCTTCAGAGGCTCGCCCTTGAAGATGTAGGCCGGATCCACCGACAGCCCCAGCTCGGGGTCCGGCAGCGGGCGCACCATCTGCACGATCGCAAAGATGATCAGCACGAGCAGAACCAGCGGCGTCCAGATCTTGACCCGGCGGACGGCGACGCGGACCGGCGTGTCCGGCGGCGGGGGCGTGTTCGTCAGCTCGGCCAGCAGGTCGAGCGGCGGCTTCGGCGGCATCGGCTGCTGCGTCGTCCGCTCGGCGGTGGCGAACGCCGGCGCCGCGGGCGCGGCCACGGAGCCGGCGGGCTTTCCGGGCGCGGCGTCCGGCTTCGGCGACGGGCGTACGTCGTCCTGGCGCAGCGGTACGAACTTGCTGGTCCGCTCGGCGGCGGATTCGGGCGTCGGCTCCGAGGCCGACGCCGGCTTCTCCGGGGGCGAAGTGATCTTCAGCGCGGTCGTCGGCTGGTCGATCTTGGGCGCGGGAGACCGGAAGACGGCGGTCGGCTGGTCGCCCCCGCGCTCGTCGCCCTGGTCGGCCTTGCCGGTCGCGGCGACGCCCTTCGCGGCGTCCTCGTCGGACCCGTCGGCGTCCTTGCCCTTCTCGGCGGCCTTGTCAGCGTCCTCGTCGGGCCCGTCGGGCCCGTCGGGCCCATCGGCCCTGTCGGCCCTGTCGGCCCTGTCGGCCTTGTCGGTGTCGGCGAGAGCCTCGGAGTCACCCGCCGCCTCGGCGCCCCCGGTCGCGCCGGGCTCCGCGTCCTTCGCGGCGGCCCGGTCTTCCCCGGCCGCGTCGACGTCGGACTCGTCCGACTCGTCGGAGCCGCCGACCGCGTCGGCGCCGTCCGTACGGTCCGCCTCCGGCGCGTCGCCCTTCGCGGGCACACCCGCGTCCCCGGCGTCGCTCTTCGGCGCCTCGCCCGGCTCGGCGTCACCGGCGTCGGCGTCGGCGTCACCGTCGGAACCGTCATCACGGCCGCTGTCGTCACCGTCATCACCGGCCCGCGGCGTCCCGGACGCCTGCGACGCCCCTGACGCCCCCGCCGCGCCCTCCGCGGCCTCTTCCGCCCCCCGGGAGCCCCGAGCGGCCTGCGCGCCCTCCGAGGCCCGGGAACCGTCGCGCCCTTCGGAGTCACCGGGAGCCCGAGAACCGCGGGCGTCCTCGGAGCCCTCGGAGCTCCCGGAGTCCTCCGCGCTCCCCGAGCCCTCGACGTCCCCCGAGCGCCCGGCCTCCCCCGAACTTCCGGTACCCGTCGCCTCCTCGGCGTCCTCCGCCCCCTCGGCACGCGCCGACGACGGCGTGCGGAAGACCGCCGTCGCCGTGTCCGCCTTTCCGTTGCCGACGCTGCCGGCCTCCCCGGCGCTCCCGCCGTCGGCGTCGCCGTCACCGTCGCCGGAGCGCCCGGTGCCGAAGACGGCCGTCGCGGTGTCCGTGCCGCCGGCCCGCTCGTTCTCGGCGGGCTCCTCACGGAAGACGGCGAGCCTCGGATCACTCTCGCTCCGCGCCGTCCCCGACGACTTCCGCTGCTTCGACCTGTCGGGGGACTCGCCCGCCACCGATGCCTCCTCCATGCGGCGCGGGGCATCCCCCGCGCTGTCCGAACCATCTACCAGTGTCCTGTGTGAACCACCGGCCCCGGCTGCTAGACGAGAACGACATACCTACTGGTTCCCGCACAAAGCCCCCAGGCACTCTCGACAGACCAATGTGAGAGGGGTCACCCTGTCATTCATCCACGCGGGGAGGCATGGATGGGCAGGAGCCGCAGAACAATTCCGGAGGAGCTTCTGTTGCTCGCTCTGGACCCGGCCACGGGTACCACAGCGCAGCCGCAGTCGCTCGACCTCGGCCTCGCCGGAGCTCAGCTAGTGGAGCTGGCTCTGGCAGGACGGATAGCCCCTGACGGGGATCGTATCGCCGTGGTGATGCCACGGCCGACAGGAGATCCGACTCTGGACTCCGCACTGGAGCTGCTGCGCCGACGCGGCAGCGCGGTTCGGGCGGTCCACTGGATCGGCGGGCCCCGGCTGGGGCTCCGTCAGATCTACCTCGCTCATCTGGAGCGGTGCGGCATGGTGCATGCCGTCGCGGGCCAGATGTGCGGAGTACTGCCGACGACTCGCTATCAGGCGACGGACACGGCGATCAGCCGGGACATCAGGACCCGGCTGGACAGCGCGATCCGCACCGGCGTACCGCCGGATCCGCGGACCGCGGCACTCGCCGCGCTGGCCCATGCGGTCGGACTCGGCAAGCACCTGTACCCGGGGAACGAGGGGCGTTCATCGCGCTCCAGGCTCCGGGACCTGATCAGGCACGACCCGATGGGCGGACTCGTGGCGCATGCCGTGATGGACGTTCAGAACGGGGCGGTCGCGCAACCACGCCGCAGCCAGACGGGCGGCACACCGTTGCAACCGCAAGCGCAGTCGCGCCGCCGCGGCATGGCGCACACCGCGGCCCGTTAGGGCCGTTCCGGCGCCGGCAGCGCGCGCCGACGCATCACCCGGAACCACCCGATCCGCCCGCGCCGCGCCGCACCACCGTTTCCACCGCACCACACCGGTGCACCCACCGGCGCAGCGCACCGACGCACGACCTCGACGCACCGCACCGGGCCGACACATCCCGTCGCACCCCGGGGGCGCCGTACCGCACCGCACCGGGGCCACGCCCCGGCGCGACACCCCTGAGCGGCAACCCGGCACAACGCCCCCGAACACCGCACCACCACACCGCATCACCGCATCACCGACACCGCACCACATCGCACTGCACCACCGCGCTGCACCGCACCACGGCATCGTCAACCTCGGCACCGACACGTCGACAACCCCACACCGCCGCACCGACACCCCCCAGGAGCCGGTCCGGGAGCCGCACCGCACGCGCGGGGCAGCCGTCAACCTCGGCTGCCCCGCGCACTCGTGTGTGTCCATTTCCCAGCGCACCCCCACCAGCGGGTGGCAATCTGCTCAGCAGTAGATACGCACAGCTACATAGCCGGAGGTGCCGTTTCCGTGCCGTCCAACGTCAATCCCACCGTCAGGCGACGCCGACTGGGCCAGGAATTGCGCCGATTGCGCGAGCTCAAGGGCATGACGGCCGAGGAGGTGGCCGATCGCCTGCTGGTCTCCCAGTCGAAGATCAGCCGCCTGGAGAACGGCCGCCGCTCCATCAGCCAGCGCGACGTGCGCGACCTCTGCGGCGTGTACGAGGTCCAGGACCACCGTATGGTCGAATCCCTCATGGAGATGGCCAAGGACTCGCGCCAGCAGGGCTGGTGGCACGCCTTCGGCGACATCCCGTACAGCGTCTACATCGGCCTGGAGACCGACGCCGCGTCACTGCGGGTGTACGAACCCCAGGTGGTCCCGGGCCTGTTGCAGACGCGAGGGTACGCCGAGTCGCTGATCAACGGGGCGCTGCCCGAGGCCCCGCCCGGCGACATCGAGAAGCGCGTCACCGTCCGGGCCCGCCGCCAGGACCGGATCACCGCGCCCGAGCAGCCCCTGCGACTATGGGCGGTGATCGACGAGTCCGCGCTGCGCCGCACGGTCGGCGGCAGACAGGTGATGATCGAGCAGCTGGAACAGCTGGTCGAGCTGTCGCGTCTGCCGCACGTCACCGTGCAGGTGCTGCCGTTCGACATGGGCGCCCATCCCGGAATCAACGGCCAGTACGCCATTCTGGAATTCCCGGACGCCGCGGATTCCAGCGTCGTCTATATCGAGGGCGTCACCAGCGACCTGTACCTGGAGAAGGCCCAGGACGTACAGCGGTACAGCGTCATGTACGAACACCTGAGGGCGCAGGCGCTGAATGTGGAACAGAGCCGCATTTTCATCGGCGAGATCGCTAAGGAATACGCCAGGCGCACAGACGTCTGACCTCGACCCAAGAAGTCCGTGATGCTGGAAATGAGGCGTTTTCTCAGGGCGGCGGCGGCAAGGTACACCGCCGCCGCCCCACAGGGGAAGACCTTACCGGCCTAGACCACTAGGTCGAGTGAACGCCCCCTTCGCTCCCAGAACTTGCCGAGTAGCGTCGATCACGCCAACCGGAACGTCGCCGATTTCATTCGGAACACGGTCGGTGTCCTTTACACGCCTCTCTCAACCGGAGTGAACATGGCTATTCGTCAGGGTGCTACGGACAAGTGGACGAAGTCCTCGTATTCCGGGGGCAACGGCGCCTGCGTCGAGGTCAGGTCGCCTTTCGCGCGGAGCATCTCCGTCCGCGACTCGAAGGCTCCCGAGGGCCCTTCGATCACGTTCGTTCCCGCCGCGTGGAACACCTTCGTACGTGACCTCGGCGAGGGCTTGGTCGACGCCTGACCGATGCCGTCCGAAGCCCGCCTCGCAGCACCGGGACCGGTGCTGCCGGCAGCCCTCTCGACCGGTCGCCGTCCTGGCCGAGAGGGCCCACCGCCCCACGGGGCAGCCGGCACGGGCAGGACGGCCAGGCGGCTGACGGGGCCCGGGCGGCCGGGGACCGCCCCGGGGCCCGGGCCCGGCCTGTCGCCCGGCCTGTCGCCCGGCCAGGCGCTCGGCCCGCCGCCCAGCCGCTCGGTCGGCCGGCCGTCAGCGGAGCTGCTCGACATACAGGTCCGTGCCGGGCACGGTCGGGACGAAGGGCGCCACCAACTCCACCCTCCCCAGCCCGGATCGACCGACGGCGGTGTCGAGTCCGGTGAAGTGCCCGTCCCAGCACTTCCGCGGGTCCTCCTGGAGGAACCACAACAAGGTCAGCCGGGTGTCGAGTCCCTCGACCTGCTTCACATAGCTCATGCGGTCGCCCGGCAGCGGTGTGGGACGGAAGACGGTCACCATCGCCGCCGGTGAGCCCTCCAGCCGGTCCGGCAGATGGCACGAGCGCAGCCAATCCAGCAACTCCCCGCGCATTTCCGGCTGTTCGGCGTCGATGACCTGGAGGACGAGCCCCCGGTAGGGGTGGTCGAGCGCGTGGACGTCACGCGGGCCCGCGGCGCCGTCGCGGTAGACGGTCGCCTCGTGGTCCTGGAACGACGTGAAGACATGGGTCCGTTCGTGGTGGACCCGGCCGTCCCGGTTCAGCCGCTTGTTGATCCCGACGGTCCACCGCATGTGATCGTCGTAGCGCCCCTCCGTCACCCAGTACGTCGACAGATAGCACCCGGCGCCGACCGGCCGGGCGACGGCGGACCTCTCCGGGTAGCGCAGCTCCCGGAGGTCCCGGGTGGCGACCCAGCGGCGGCCCGCGAACATCCAGGGCATCGCCATCGCGCCCGCGTAGTAGTGGTCGTCCTCGTACCAGCGGTTGTACGCGCGCTCATGGCCCGGGTGCGGTTCGACCAGTGTGATCAGCGCGTGCCCGGGACGGACTTCGTACGGGCCCAGTGCGGCCAGTTCGGCGTAGGTCTCGCTGCGCGTCTCGTCACTCATGCCGTTTCCCTTCCGTACTCCGCCAGAGAGCCCTACTCTGACGCTCCGTCAGAACATCTGCCAGATCCGGGAGGCCGAGGATGCCGCTCACGGGGAGGACCGTCGTGGTGTCCGGTGTGGGCGCCGGGCTCGGGCACCGGGTCGCGGCGGCGGTGGTACGGGACGGCGGCAACGCGGTGCTCGGGGCACGCACCGGTGCGCATCTCGCCGCGTCGGCGGCGGAGATCGACCCGGAGGGCCGGCGCACCGCCCACCGGGTCGCCGACATCACGGACGAGGCCCAGTGCGATGCGCTCGCCGGGCTGGCGCTGGAGCGGTTCGGACGGCTCGACGCGGTGATCCATGTGGCGGCGCGGGACGACCACTTCGGCGGGGTCGAGGACGCCGACTTCGACGCCTGGCGGTCGGTCCTCGACGTCAATCTGCTCGGCACGCTGCGGATGACCCGCGCCTGCCTGCCCGGCCTCAAGGAGCGGGGCGGCTCGGTCGTCGTCATCGGCACGCAGTCGTCGGTGGCCGCCCCGACCCGGGTGCGGCAGACCGCGTACGCGGCGTCGAAGGGGGCGCTGACGTCGGCGATGTACTCCATGGCACGCGAGTTCGGCCCGCACCGGATCCGGGTGAACACGGTTCAGCCCGGCTGGATGTGGGGCCCTCCGGTGCGGGCGTACGTGGAGTTCACGGCCCGCTCCGAGGGCGTGTCCGAGGCCGAGGTGCTGGACCGGCTCACGGGCCCCATGGCCCTGCCGGACCTCGCGACGGACGGCGATGTCGCGGACGCGGCCGTCTTCCTGGCGTCCGACCGGGCGCGGGCGATCACCGGGCAGTCACTGCTGGTCAACGCCGGCGAGCTGATGCGGTAAGGGGAGCGGGAACGGTCGCGGACGCGGACAGCGAAACGGGCGCGGACGCGGACAGCGAGACGGTCGCGGCGCGGGCGCGCGGACAGCAGGGGCGCGGACAGCGGGCGCGCGTGCGGACGGACGCCGGCTCGGACACGCGCTGCGCGACGACTCCGGCGCGGGGCGGGCGCGGGTACCGGCTCAGACGCGCGGGTAGCGGATCAGCCAGCCCCGGGCGGCGGCGGACGGGCTGTGCAGGGCGGGCCCCTGGGTCATCTCCATCGCGAAGTCGTCGGCGAGCTCCAGCACGGTGGGCCGGCCCTCCAGTTCGGCGAGCCAGGCGGGCGGCAGCGCGGTCTCGCCGTGCAGTGCGCCCAGCAGCGCCCCGCAGAGCGATCCCGTGGCCGCGGAGGGGCCGCCGTGGCTGACGGCCAGCCGCAGTCCGTGCCGGATGTCCTCGCTGACCAGGGCGCAGTACACGGCGACGGCGAGCACGTCCTCGGCGGTGTCCGTGGCCCCCAGCGACTCGATCAGGGCCGGGCCCGGTATGCCCTGGCGCACGGTGCCGAGGGCCCGTCGCAGCGCCTCGGTGACGGGTTCGTGCCCGGGCCGTTCCGCGAGCAGCGCCAGGGCGTGCTGGACGGAGCCGTCCAGGGTCTCGCCGCGGACCAGCCCGTGCACGACGACGGCGAGCGCGCCCGCGGAGAGCAGGGCGGCGGGGTGGCCGTGGGTCTGGGCGGCGCATTCGACGGCCAGTTGCAGGACGAGCTGCGGTTCCCAGCCGACGAGCAGCCCGAACGGCGCGGACCGGGTGAGGGCGGCCGAGTCCCGCGCGGCGGGGTTCTTGGGCTGGTCGAGGGTGCCCATGACGGCGTCGCCCAGGCCGGTGAGGCAGGTGCGGGCCGGGTCGCGCCGGTCGTACAGCCACTCCTCCCGGGCGAGCCAGCCGTTGTCCTCGCGCCGCTCGTCGGGCCCCCAGTCGTACTGGGTGGCCGCCCACCGCCGATGGGCCCGGTGCACGTCCGTGGGCGGGTGCCAGGCCCCGACGTCGCGCCGCACCTGGGCCCGTATCAGCCCGTCGACGGTGAACAGGCTGAGCTGAGTGACGGCGGTGACGGTGCCGCGCCCGCCGTGCGCGGGCACGAAGTCGGTGACGGCGTCGACGCCGTGGGCCGCGCGTATCTCCTCTAGCGAGAGCGCGTGGACCCCGGCCCCCAGCGCGTCCCCCAGGGCCCCGCCCAACAACGCGCCACGGACCCGGCTGCGGAAGTCCTGCTGCTCGGCACGGCCCCACACAGCCGCGGTCCCTGTGCTCACAGTGCCCCTCCCCGTCGGGCCGCCCGCCTGTGACTGCGCAGCACTGTAATAGAACGGGAACGGCGGGCAGAGGGGGCCTGTCCGGGGTACGCGTGGTTATGTGGACGGACGTCCCGCAGGTCGCTTTTGACCCGCGGGACGCGTCTTCGGGGGCCCTTCGAGGGCTTGCCGAGGCCCGCCGGCGTCAGGTGGTGCGGTGGTCGTGGCCCGCGCGGAGGCCGGTCAGGAGGCTGAGCGCGAGCACGGCCACGGCGGCGACGAGGGGTGCGGTCCATGCTCCGGTCGCCGTGTGGAGGAGGGACGCGGCCGCGGGGCCCGTGGCGGCCAGCAGGTAGCCGCCGGTCTGCGCGGCGCCGGACAGGGCCGCCACGTGGTCGTGGTCCCGGCCCCGCTTGACGTAGAGGACCCCGGCCAGGGCCTGGCCGCCGCCGAGGCCGGCGCCGAGGATCAGCGCCCAGACGGCGGGGACCGCAGCGGGGGCGGCCAGCAGGCCGGCGTAGCCGGCCGCGCAGACCAGGACGAGACCCGCGATGTGCGGGCGCTGGTCGGCCCGGGCGGCGGCCAGCACCGGGACGGTGAAGCCGCCGACGGCGACGCCGACGATGAACAGCGACTGCATGTTCCCGGCCGTCGCCTCCGAGGCGCCGGCGTCGACGAGGATCGCGGGCAGCCAGGCGAGCGTGGTGTAGAAGAGCAGCGTCTGGAGGCCGAAGAACGCCAGCAGACTCCAGGCCAGGGCCGTGCGCAGGACGTTCTCGCGGGCCACGGGCCGCGGCCGTGCCCCCGGGGTTCCGGCCCCGGGGCCCGTTCCACGGGGCCCGGCGGGCGTCCGCAGCTGCGGTGCGATGCCGAGCGCGGCGAGGGCGGCGGGGACCACGGCGAGGCCGATGGCCGTCTCCCAGGAGTGGCCGCTCGCCTGCCACACCGGCACCATCAGCGCGGCGATCAGCGCCGAACCGGCGCCCATCGACAGGGCGTAGACCCCCATCATCACGCCGACCCGCCGATGGCTGAAACGGCTGCGGACGAAGACCGGTACGAGTACGTTCACGACCGCCGTGGCCATGCTGACGATCACGGTGCCGACGAACAGGCCGGGCAGCCCCAGCATCCGGACGACCGTCCCGGCGAGCAGCAGGACGCTGGCCGCGAATAGGCCGCGTTCCTCGCCCAGCCGACGCCGCACCACCGGGGCCAGCGGCGCGAACACCCCCATGCAGAGCGGGGGCAGCAGTCCGAGCAGGGTCACCGTCCCGGTCCCGAAGCCCGCGACCGGGGCGAGCGGGCCGAGCTGCCCGAACGCCACCCGGGTGTTCAGGCTGAGCAGGACGAATCCGGTCACCAGGACCACGGCCGAGGCCGTCCCCCGGGGCGACGGCTCCCCCGCGTACGACGGGTTCGGAGACGGGTCCCCGGGCCGGGACGAGGGGCGCGGCCGGGGCTGCGACGGGGCGGGGCGGCTGGACGCCGGCGGGGGAACGGACACGGGAACCTTCCTGGGATCGGGGCTGCCCCTCCACCCTCCACGCTCAAGTAAACTTGAGCGCAAGTTCGACGGAAGCCGCAGGCCGGGCCGGAAGCCGCAGGCCGGGCCGGATGGTTGGGACGGGCCGGAAGGCCAAGGCGGACCGGTCCTAGGCAGCCGCGGGAGGCGCCCGTGAAGGATCTGTACTCGATCAGCGAGGTCGCGGAGGCGTTCGGGCTGACGGTCGCGGCGCTCCGGTTCTACGAGGAGCGCGGGCTCGTCCGGCACAGCGTGCGCCGGGGGCGCGTCCGGTACTACACCCGCGAGGACCTGGCACGGCTCGCCTATGTACAGCTCTGGCACGACGACGGCATGCTCACGCTCGCGGAGACGAGCGCGATCGTCGACAGCGAGAAGCTCGCGGACCGGCTGGGGCTCATCGCCGCCCAGCGGGACGCGATGGCACGGCGGATCGAGAAGCTCGACCGTGCCGTCGCCGTCCTCTCCCACATGCTCAACTGCCGGACGGACAACGCGCTGACGTGTCCCGAGACCGGCGGCTACATCCGGGGCCGGGTCGACGCGGCGCTGAGCGGGACCCCGCACGTCACGGACTTCCTCCCGTCGTCCCGGTCGGACGGGGACCGCTGACCGCCGGACCCGCGCCTGGTTCCGCCCCGCCCCAGTGGGGGATGCGCGATGCTGGAGGCATGGACGACGGGGCCAGGAACGACGGGCGCGGGAACGACGGGCGCGGGAACGACGGGCGCATGGGTGTCGAGGGTGCGGACGCCGGGGGGACGGGCGTCGGCGGCGGGAACGGCGAGGGCGTGGACATCGAGATCCTGGTCGTGCCGGACTGCCCGAACACCGGCCCCGCGGCCGAGCTGCTGCGTCAGGTGCTCGACGGCATGGGGCTGCGGGACACCGACTTCTCCACGCGGGTGATCGCGGACCGGGCGGAGGCCGAGGCGGTCGCGTTCACCGGCTCCCCCACCTTCCTGATCGACGGCCGCGACCCCTTCGCGGAGCCAGGCCACGCTCCGGGGCTCGCCTGCCGGCTGTACCGGGACCCGGACGGCTCGGGCCCCAGCGGGCTGCCCGGGGCCGACCGGCTGCGGAGGGCCCTGGCCCAGTCCCGGGCCGGGCAGCGGGGCCGGGACCAGGACCGGGACGAGGGCCGGGACCACAGCCGGAGCCAGGACCGGGGTCTCCGGGCCTGACCCCGCACCCGCCCCGCACCGGCCTCACCAGACGGCCGCCCCGCCGGACGGCCGCCGCACCGGGCCGCGGGCGCAGGAGGAGTTCGCACGCCTCGCACGCCCCCCGTAACGCCTCGTACGCAACCCGTAACGCCTCGTACGCCACCCGTGACGCCCGGCGCGGCCCTATGCCTCGTGCGGCTCAGTCCGGCAGCACCGGCAGCAGCTCCGGGAGGTGCCCGTCGGACGCGGCGGCCGCCGCCACCCGCTCCTCGGGCACCTCCCCGTACAGCGTGGTACGCGGCTTCGCCGGGCGGCCGGCCAGTTCAGCGATGGCGACCAGGTCCTGGATCGACCGGTACGAGCCGTAACTCGACCCGGCCATACGGGAGATGGTCTCCTCCATCAGCGTGCCGCCCAGGTCGTTCGCGCCGGAGCGCAGCATCTCCGCCGCGCCCTCCGTGCCCAGCTTCACCCAACTGGTCTGGATGTTGGTGATGTGCGGGTGGAGCAGCAGCCGGGCCATGGCGGTGACGGCCCGGTTGTCCCGGTCGGTGGGGCCGGGGCGGGCGATGCCCGCCAGGTAGACGGGCGCGTTGGTGTGGATGAAGGGGAGGGTGACGAACTCGGTGAACCCACCGGTCTCCTGCTGGAGTCGGGAAAGGGTGCGCAGGTGGCCGAGCCAGTGGCGGGGCTGGTCGACGTGCCCGTACATCATCGTGGAGGAGGAGCGCAGGCCGACCTCGTGGGCGGTGCGGATGACCTCCAGCCAGGTGGCGGTGGGCAGTTTGCCCTTGGTGAGGACCCAGCGGACCTCGTCGTCCAGGATCTCGGCCGCCGTGCCGGGGATCGATCCCAGCCCGGCCTCCTTCGCGGCGAGCAGCCAGTCGCGGAGGGACATGCCGGTGCGGGTGGCCCCGTTGACGACCTCCATCGGGGAGAAGGCGTGCACATGCATGCCGGGGACGCGTTCCCGCACCGCGCGGGCGATGTCGAAGTACGCGGTGCCGGGCAGGTCGGGGTGGATGCCGCCCTGCATGCAGACCTCGACCGCGCCGACGTCCCACGCCTGCGCGGCCCGGTCCGCGACCTGGTCCAGGGAGAGGGTGTACGCGTCGGCGTCGGTGCGCCGCTGGGCGAAGGCGCAGAACCGGCAGCCGGTGTAGCAGACGTTGGTGAAGTTGATGTTCCTGGTGACGATGTAGGTGACGTCGTCGCCGACCACGTCCCGGCGCAGCGTGTCCGCGATCCGGCACAGTTCGTCGAGGGCCGGGCCGTCGGCGTGGAGCAGGGCGAGCGCCTGGTCGTCGGTGAGCTTCGTCGGGTCGTCGGCGGCCCGGCCCAGCGCCTGCCGCACGTCGGCGTCGATGCGGGACGGGACCATGCCGGGGGCGGCGGCCTCGCGCAGCACGTCCCAGTCCCCGTACACCTCGTCGAAGTCCTCGCGGCGGTCGCCGGTGCGGCCCTCGGTGTCGATGGTGCGGTGCAGGTCGGTGCGGCCGGTGGCGCCGAACTCCTCGTCGGGTTCCTGCCAGGGCAGACCGACGGGAATCGTGCCCTCCTTCGCCAGCCCCGTCTCCGGGTCGGCGAGGGCGCGGACGTGCGGGAGGAGCCGGGGGTCGAGCCACGGTTCGCCGCGCCGGACGAACTCGGGGTAGATGGTGAGGCGTTCGCGGAGGGTGAAGCCGGATTCGGCGGTCCTGGCGGCGAGTTCGTCGATGTGCGGCCAGGGGCGCTCGGGGTTGACGTGGTCCGGGGTGAGCGGGGAGACGCCGCCCCAGTCGTCGATGCCCGCGCCGATGAGCAGCGCGTACTCGGCGTCGACGAGGTTGGGCGGGGCCTGGATGCGGGCGGACGGGCCGAGGATGTGCCGGGCGACGGCGATGGCCGCGGCGAGTTCCTCCAGTTCCGCGTCGGGCATGCCGCGCATCGCCGTGTCCGGCTTGGCGCGGAAGTTCTGGACGATGACTTCCTGGATGCCGTGGTAGGCGCGGGCGGTCCGGCGGAGCTCGAAGAGGGCGTCGGCGCGTTCCTCGTACGTCTCGCCGATGCCGATCAGGACGCCGGTGGTGAACGGGACGTTGGAGCGGCCCGCGTCCTCCAGCACGCGCAGGCGCACGGCGGGTTCCTTGTCCGGGGAGCCGTGGTGCGGGCCGCCGGGCTCGGACCACAGGCGGGTGGCCGTGGTCTCCAGCATCATGCCCATGGACGGGGCGACGGGCTTGAGGCGCTGGAGGTCGGTCCAGGTCAGCACGCCGGGGTTGAGGTGCGGGAGGAGGCCGGTCTCCTCCAGGACCCGGATCGCCATGGCGCGCACATACGCGAGGGTGTCGTCGTACCCCTCGGCCTCCAGCCACTCCCGGGCCTCGGGCCAGCGGTCCTCGGGCCGGTCCCCGAGTGTGAAGAGGGCCTCCTTGCAGCCCAGGGCCGCGCCCTCGCGGGCGATGGCCAGCACCTCGTCGGGCGAGAGGAACATCCCGTGGCCGTCGCGCCGGAGCCTGCCGGGGACGGTGACGAAGGTGCAGTAGTGGCACCGGTCACGGCAGAGCCGGGTCAGCGGGATGAAGACCTTGCGGGAGTACGTGATGACGCCGGGCCGGCCGGCCGCTTCGAGGCCGGCGTCGCGCACCCGGGCCGCCGACGCGGCGAGATCCGTCAGGTCGTCGCCACGCGCCTGGAGCAGCACCGCGGCCTCGGTCGCGTCGAGGGCGACGCCGTCGCGGGCGCGTTTGAGGGCGCGCCGCATGGCGTTGGTGGTCGGGCGTCCGCGCTGGGGATCGGTCATGGACCGAGCATACGAGCGAGAGCCCCGGCCCGGACCATGGCCTCGGCGAGCGGGCGGACGCCCGGCGTGACGGGACGGGCGCCCGGCGGGGCGCGCACCCCGACGCCCCGCCGGGGCACGTGTCGGAGGCCCGCCGGGGAACGGGACGGCGCCGATGTCCGACGGCCCGTAAAACCGGTGGCCCGGGGCCGGGCGCGTTGTTACCGTGCTCGGACCCGGCCACGGTGTCGACCGTGGATGACCTATGGGCGCGTGCCCTGGAAAGTAGTTGATGTATGCCCCGGCCAGTGGATCCGAGCCTCCCTCGTCGCGCTCTCAGGGCGTCGGGGCGACCGGACCCGCGCGTGCACGCACGCCCGTGGCAGCTCAGGGCAGATCACTGACACACGGTTTCGTCTCCGTGCGCTGACACGTCCTGCCGTGCAGGCGCCGCGGTTCCCCGGTTCCACGCCCGCGTTCCATGCCCCCGCGAGGGCGGCTCGGTCCTTCCCTGCTGCATTGCTCATCCTCTTCGGCAAGGAGAACACCGGGTGTCCACCAAGCATCCCCGCCACCGCTCGTCCACGTCTTCCACTTCCACCACGCCTCCCGCGCACCACGGCGCCGACGCCGGCGCCGTCCTGCGGACCGGCACCTTCACCTGCCTGTGGTGCGGGCTGACCATCGCCACGCTCGCCCCGGACGGCAGCCGCCGCAACCACTGCCCCAGCTGCCTGCACTCGCGGCACTGCCTCGACCACGTCGAGGGCGGCCCGTCCGACTGCGGGGGCCGCATGACCCCGATCTCCATCGCGGTACTGCGTACCGGCGACTGGATGGTCATCCACCGCTGCACCCGTTGCGACGAGCTGACCTCCAACCCGGTCTGCGGGGACGACAACCAGCTCATCCTGATGCGGATGGCCGTGCGCCCGCTGGCCCAACCCCCGTTCCCGCTCGAAGCGTTCGGCGACCTGTGACCGCCCGGCCGCGACCGGGAAGAGGACGGAGGTCCCGCCATGCCACGACGTAGACCGCACCGGGCGGCCCACCGCCGCCCGCAGCGCCGCAAGGACGTGCTGCATTCCCCGGACGCCGTCCGGGGCGACGCGTTCCGCTGCGTCGGCTGCCGGCTCGACGTACCGCTGACCGCGCCGGGCACCGCCCACCGCAACCACTGCCCGCACTGCCTGACCAGCCTCCACGTCGATCTGCGGATTCCGGGCGACCGGGCCTCGGAGTGCCGGGGCAGGATGGCGGCGCTGAGCCTGTCCGTCCGCCCGGACGGGGAATGGGCGCTCATCCACGAGTGCCTGTCCTGCGGCGAACTCAGCACCAACCGCATCGCGGGGGACGACAACGCCCTCGCGCTGATGCGGATGGCGGTGCGCCCCCTGGCGGGCGCCGACGTTCCCGTACGGGCCCTGCTCATGCTGTGACGCGGGGCCGGTGATCCGCCCGCCCGCCCCGGGAACCGTCGAGAGGCACGAGACGGGCGAAGGGCCGGGCACCCGCCGCGGTCGGCGAGGTGTCCGGCCCCTCCGGCGCGTGCCCGGGTCAGCGGGCGACGGCCTTGGTCGCCTTGCTGGTGGCCGTGCCGTTGGCGTGTCCCGTGCGGCGGGCGGTCACCTTCACGGTGATCTTCTTGCCGCGCTGGGCGGACTTGAGGGTCAGCGAGGACTTGGTGGCCCCCTTGATCGCCTTGCCGTCCGCGTACCACTGGTAGGCGTACGAGGTCGGCGCGGGCGTCCAGGCGCCGCGGGCGGCCTTGAGGGTGCGGCCCACCTTCGCGGTGCCGGAAACGGTGGGCGCCTTGGTGGCCTTGGGGGCGGCGCCCGTGGCGATCTTCACTGCGGCGGTGGTGACGGCGCCGTCGGCGTGGCCGGTGCGGCGGGCCGTGACGGTCACCGTGACCTTCTTGCCCAGCAGCGAGGCGGGCACTGTGTACGCGGCGGCCGTCGCCCCCTTGATCGCCGTGCCGTCCGCCTTCCACTGGTAGGCGTACGAGGTCGGCGCGGGCGTCCAGCTCCCGGCCGCGGCGGACAGCTTGACGCCCACCTTGGCGGTTCCGGTGATCTTCGGGGCCGTGGTGGCCCGGGGCGCCGCGCCCTGGGCCGGGGTGACGGCCGCCGAGGTGGCCCGCGCGTCCGGGGAGCCGGTGCGGCGGGCCGTGACGGTCACCGTGACCTTCTTGCCCAGCAGCGAGGCGGGCACGGTGTACGCGGCGGCCGTCGCCCCGGACACCGGCGCGCCGTCGGCGTTCCACTGGTAGGCGTACGAGGCCGGGGCGGACGTCCAGCCGCCGGTGGTCGCGGTCAGCCGCTCACCGACCCTGGCGGTGCCGGTGATCGCCGGGGCCGCGGTGTTCCGCAGCGGGACCGGGGCGACGGTGAACGTGCCGCGCTGGTACACCGCGCCGGTGTGGGTGACCACGGCGAGGCTCCAGGCGCCCGCCTCGGCCCCGGTGAGGTCGAGGACGGCCGTCAGCGTCCGCCGGTCGGCCGAGACCTCGGTGGCGGTGGACTCGATCGTCCGCCCGGCGAGGGCGATGCGCACCTTGTCGTCCTGGTGCAGGGCCGTGCCGGTGACCCGGACCGTCGTCGCGGTGCCGGAGGTGCCCTCCGCCGGGGTGACCGCGCCGACGGTCACCTTCGTCATCCCGCATCTGGCGGCGAAGCAGGGCGCGTCGAGGCGGTACGCCGTCTGCGACGCCTTCTCGGGGAGCGAGAGGACCAGGATGCTCGGGCTGACCTCCCTGCTGTACGGCTCGTTCACGGAGCACCGGTAGCTGCCGGCGGTGGAGCCGCGGACCGCGCAGCCGTTCTTCAGTTTCGTGGCGTACAGCGACGGCACCGCGGTCTCGGCGGCCCCCGAGGTGTCGCCGACCGTCACGTCGAGGCGGTCCGCGTACCCGGTGGGCAGCGCCGCGCAGACGGCGGTGTGCTGCTCGTCGAGGGCGCCGGTCACCGGGCCGTAGCCGTAGCTGATGTCCAGCGGCCGGTCGCATTCGGCGGCGGGGCCCGAGGCGGTGGCGATGCGCAGGGCGTCGAAGCGGTAGGTCTCGGCGGCCTTCTTCGACGGCCTGACGCCGACGAGGGCCTGGTAACTGGTGGAACCGGTCACGGCGCAGGCCTGGTTCCCGCTGCACACGAGGGCGCCGTCCGCGCCGAAGACGTC
Organism: Streptomyces tyrfis; assembly: GCF_037034285.1. Lineage (NCBI taxonomy): Bacteria > Bacillati > Actinomycetota > Actinomycetes > Kitasatosporales > Streptomycetaceae > Streptomyces > Streptomyces tyrfis. The sequence goes on from NZ_JBAGJZ010000023.1 coordinate 28,804, forward strand.
GAGCTCGGCGGTGCCCAGGGCGTCGCGGACATCGAGGTGCAGGGTGTCCCGGGCGTCGTCCGTGGTGATCTGACGGCAGACCAGTTCGCCGGGGGCGGCCAGGGGGCCGCCGGTGGACGGTCCGCCGACGGCGGTCGCCGGGTTCGGCGCGCAGCCCTTGGCGGCGGCGGTGACATCGCGGCGGGTGAGGAGGTACTCACCGGGGAAGTCCCGGTCGTTGACCAGCACGGTGTGCGCGAGGCCGGGGGTGAGGGCGCAGTGGGTCCAGGTGACGGTGGAACTCTTGAGGGAGCAGACCCGCCGGCCCTCGGTGTCCACCACGGAGAACTGTGCGGGAGCGCCGGAGACCGCTCTGGCCTGGAGGACCTCCCCCGCGCTGTGGTCGTCCGCCGGGATGGTCAGGCAGTGGGAGAAGACTCCGTCGCCGGTCCGGAGGCGGGCCCCGGGGCCGGTGGCGGTGAAGTCCCCGGCCGGGAGGGCCGGGCAGTCGGCGGAGCCGGCCGCGTCGGTGCGGTGCAGGGCGAGGGTGTAGTCGCCGGTCGGCTTGTCCGGGTCACGGGTGGAGACCAGGACCCGGAACGGGGCCCTGCCGCTCGTCTCGCACGAGCCGTCGGCGAGGGAGCCCCCTTCGCAGCGCTGCACGCCGTCGGCGTCGACCAGGCTCAGCTCGGGCTCCGGGCCCTTGCCGTACAGGGGGCTCAGCACGGCCAGGCGGGTGTGGGCGGGGAAGGGCAGGGAGAAGCAGTCGATCTCACCGGGCGCCGCGAACGACCCACGGTGCGTGCCGGGCTCCATGGGCCGGCAGCCGGTGGTGGCGGAGCCGTCGAGGATCAGCGTCGCGTACTCGGTGAGGACGGTGTACTCCCCCGCGGCGGGCAGGTCGCACGCCCGCCCGTCGACGCAGACGGTTCTGCCGTCCCGGCCGTACACGGTGAGGGGCGTTCGGTAGCTCTCCGGGACGGTGTAGGCCGCGTAGCGTCCGGCGGCCGGTGCGGTGAACGTCTTGCAGCCGTTGACCGGGACGGTGGCCGTGGGCGCGGAGCCGTAGGCGTTCAGGGCGACGTGCGCGCAGCCGGCCGGGTCGGAGAGGCGGCGGACGCTGAGTGTGTACGCGGCCGGGAAGCCGCCGTCGGCCTCCTTGACCTGGTAGAGCACCCGGTAGGGGCCGTCGCCGGGCAGCACGCATCCCTCGTTGTTTCCGTCCACGAGCCAGGGGCAGATGTGGGCGCCGCTCTCGTCGGTGATCCAGGACGGGGCCACACCGTGCTTGGTCGTGCTGACGTCCCGGAGGATCCGCTCGCCCGGCTTGCCGGTGAACGGCTGGCAGTGGATCGTGGCGGGCGAGGCCGCCGTGCCCTCGACGGGTGCGGTGCCCCAGCCGGTTCCGATCTCGGGCGCGCAGCCCTCGGCGGTGTTCAGCGGGACGACGGCGACGGTGGGGCTGCTCGGGTCGGGGATGTGGTTCGTCAGCCGGAGCGTGTAGCTGCCCGCTCGCGGCAGTTCGCACCAGTCGATGTCCCACAGCTGGTCGGCGCAATGGACCGGTGTTCCGCTGTCGAGGACCTCGGTGTAGGTGTCGTGATTGCCGCCGACGAGGACGATCAGATGCGGACCGGCCTTCTCGACCGTGAAGGTGCGGCAGGCCGTCCCGCTCGGCGGCACGGACACCGCGTCCTCCGGCGCCTGCCCGAAGACGGAGAGCCGAAGGACGCCGCACTCGTCGCCGGACGCGGCGGAGGCCGGGGCGGTGGGCGTGGTGGGCGTGGTGGGCGCGGTCGGCTCTGTGGACGCGGCGGAGGCGGCCGGCTGGGTGGGCGCGGCCGGTTCCCGCGCGGGTGACGGCGTCGCGGCGAGGGCCTGACCGGCTCCCACCGGCAGCAGCAGGGAGAGCAGGACCGCCAGGGCGAGCAACGGCGTGGTGTACGCCGCGGGTCTCGCGACCGGGCGTGAGCGGTGTGGCATTCGGTTCCCCGGGGACGAAGTCGCGGGCGGGCTCCGGGACTTCGCGTACGCCGGGTCCGAGGCCCGGGCGACATGTGTGGGACTCGTGGAGAGAGCATCCGATGATCGCACACATGTCTCCCCGGACGCACCCTCGTTCGGGGCCGCTCCGGGCCGTTCCCGGCCCCCCGCACCGGCGCCCCGGACCGTCACACGGCCCCGGGCACGGGCACGGGCACTGGTACGTCCACGACGACGGCTGCGGGCGCCGTCACAGGAACTCCGCGTACGCGTCCAGGGCGCGGAGCACCTCCGCCTCCCGGGCGGGCGGCAGTTGCAGCACGACCTCCTCGATGCCGAGGTCCGCGTAGTGCGCCAGCTTCCCGCGGTTCGGGACCACCGCGTACGGGACCACCTGGAGTTGCTTCGGGTCGCGGCCGGCCGACTCCCAGGCGGCGCGCAGTTCCGGCAGGGACTCGGTGAGGCCGCGGCCGCCGATCGGGAGCCAGCCGTCGGCGTGCCGCGCGATGTGGGCGAACAGCTTCGGGCCCGCCGCGCCGCCGAACAGGGTGCGGGGGCCGTTCACCGGGCCGCGCGGCTTCTGCGCCGGCTTGGGGTGCGCGTGGCTGGCGCGCACCGAGCCGAACTCGCCCTCGTACGCGGTCGGTTCGTCCGACCACAGGGCGCGCATCAGGGCCAGCCGGTCGTGGGTGAGCGCGCGGCGGGTCGGCCAGTCCACCCCGTGATCGGCGGCCTCCTCGACGTTCCAGCCGTAGCCGACGCCCAGGGTGAACCGGCCGCCGGAGAGGTGGTCGAGGGTGGCGATCTGCTTCGCCAGGTCGATCGGGTCGTGCTGGGCGACGAGCGTGATGCCCGTGCCGAGGGTGAGGCGCTCGGTGACGGCTGCGGCCTGGGCCAGGGCGACGAACGGGTCGAGGGTGCGGCCGTACTCGGGCGGGAGTTCGCCGCCCATGGGGGCGGGGGTGTCCCTGCACACCGGGATGTGGGTGTGTTCGGGCAGATAGAGCCCGGAGAACCCGCGCTGTTCGAGCTCGCGAGCCAGTCGCAGCGGCGTGATCGTCTCATCGGTGAGGAAGATCGTCGTGGCGATCCGCATCGGGGGCACCTCCGTCGTGGTCGGTCCGGTGACGAGCCCAACGTATGCCGTGCGCTGCGCGAAGCCGAGTGCCCTCGTCGGGCTGTGACGGGCTTTCAGCCGGTGACGGCCTCGACGAGACAGGCGACCGCGCCCACGGCCGCGCCGTAACCCGGGATCGCCAGCAGCGGCCAGGGCACCGGCTGGGGGACGAGGACCCGTACGTGGAAGGCGAAGTCGCGGTACTGGGGCATGCCCTCGGTGCCGGGCAGCACCATGAAACGCGGCTGCACCAGGCAGAACAGCCACCAGTCCAGGACCACCAGGTCGAAGACCACGAGGGCGAGGAAGCAGGACGTCCCGAGAGCGAAGGGCGGCCAGAAGCCCAGCGGACCGCCCGCCCGGGCGTGCAGCGTGAGCACCCCACCCACGGGCACCGCGACGAACACCAGCGCGTTCAGCGGCCCGGCCGCGGCGGCGACGCGCCTTCCCCGCTCGCTCTGCCGCCCGTACCGCTCACGGATCTCCGGCGGATAGTCCGCGAGCAGGGCGTCACGGGCCGCGAGGAGGGCCCCGACGACGACAGCGGCGAACAGCACGACCAGCACGAGCGCGGAGGCGAGGACGATTCCCACTGAATCCCAGCGGTTCATGAGGGACACCCTAGAGGAATTCAGGTATGCCTACCCTAACTTTTCACAACGCGCATCCCGCGTCCCGCGCCCGGTGCGCCCGCGCCGACGGCATCCGGTGCGCCCCGGCGTCGACAGGGTCACAGTGGAGAGTGGAGGGGTGTCCGGGGGCTTCCGGAGGAGGTGTCGGGATGAACGCGACCGGCGCGGGAGACGAACGGTTCCGGGACCACCACGGCGGCCGTTCCGGAACGGCACGGCACACGGGAGCGGACGCGACGGCGCGGCACACCGAGGCGGAGGCGCGGCACACCGAAGCCGGGGCACGGCACGCGGCCCGGCGCACCGAGGCGGAGGCGCGGCACGGGGCAGCGGGACGCCCCGGGGGACCGGGGACGCCGGCCCCCTGTTTCGTCGTGCAGATCCACCAGGCGCGGCGCATGCACTTCGACTTCCGGCTGGAGGTCGGCGGCGTGCTGAAGTCGTGGGCGGTGCCGCGCGGCCCCTCGGAGGACCCGCGCGAGCGGCGGCTGGCCGTGGCCACCCAGGACCATCCGCTGGAGTACCGCACCTTCGAGGGCGTCATCACGAAGGGCGGGTACGGCGGCGGCACGGTGATCGTCTGGGACCAGGGCACCTACCACCCGCTCAGCCACGACCGCTGGGGCACGCCCGTGTCGTTCGAGCAGGCGCTGGAGGACGGGCACGCGACGTTCTGGCTGGACGGCACCCGGCTGCACGGCGAGTTCGCGCTCATCCGTTTCAAGGGCGGCGGGTCCGGCGCGCCGGGCGCGGAGGTGTGGTTGCTGATCAAGGCCAGGGACGGGCAGGCCACCCATGACGGACCGGACGCCCCCGACCCGTACGCGGCCCGCTCGGCCCGTACCGGACGCACCCTGGCACAGGTCGCCGCCGAGGAAGGAGGCGGTTCCCCATGACCGCGCGTGACACCGTGACCGCGCGCGAGGCCGCGAGCGCCCGCGACACCGTGGAGACCCTGCTCGACCGCCATGGCACGACGTACGCGGCCGAGGCCGGCATCCGGCTGCGGAACACCCCGCAGCCGCTGTACCAGCTCCTGGTGCTCAGCGACCTGCTGAGCGCCCGCATCCGGGCGTCGGTGGCGGTCGCGGCGGCCCGCGCGCTGTTCGCCCACGGCCTGCGCTCCCCCGACCGGATGCTGGACGCGACCTGGCAGGAACGGGTCGACGCGCTGGGCGAGGGCGGCTACCGGCGCTACGACGAACGGACCGCCACCCAGCTCGGCGAGGGCGCGCGTCGCCTGCTGGACGACTACGGGGGCGATCTGAGGCGGCTGCGCGAGGAGGCCGACGGGGACCTGGACGTCCTGCGGGCCGGGCTGCGCCGGACCCCGGGCATCGGCCCGTCCGGGGCGGACATCTTCCTGCGCGAGGTGCAGGCCGTGTGGCCGGAGACGGCCCCGTTCGTGGACGGCAAGGCGCTCCAGGGCGCGGAAAGGCTCGGGCTTCCCGCCGAGCCGGGCAGGCTCGCCCGGCTGGCGGAGGAGGCGAGCCACGGCGGCCGGGGCGGACGAGGCGGCCGGGGCGGACGAGGCGCCGACGGGGCCGCCGGGAGCTCGGGCGAGCCCTCCGGCAGCGCCGAGACCGCGGAGCTCGCGGCGGCCCTGGTGCGGGCAGCCCTGGACAAGCACGTCGTGGAGGACGTCCTCGAACACGCCGCGTGAGACGTGAAGACGTGAGCCCGCGAGGCCCACCGCGCCCGGGAACGCACCCGGGAACGCGCCCGAGCCGGCCCGGGCCCCCCGCCACCCCCGACGGGCGACGCCCGACCCCGCCCGCCCTCAGTCCTCCTGCGCCCTCAGTCCTCCTGCGCCCTCGGTCCCCCGTGCCCGGTCCTCCGCGCTCAGTCCTCCACGACCAGCGACGGGGTCTCCTTCGTCAGGATCTCGCCGCGGAAGAACGCCGGGCTGTGGCGTCGCATCATCAGCATCAGCACGAGGCCCAGCAGCAGCAGCCCGACGCCGATCACGAACACCGAGCCGACGCCGAGGACGGACGAGCCGGAGCCGTACGCCGGGTTCCACATGTCGCACAGGGTCTTGACGAAGACCGCGCTGAGCAGCAGGCCGCCGACGACCGGGAAGAGGCCCTTGAAGGTCAGGTCGCGGAAGGAGCGGGTCAGTTCGCCGCGGAAGTACCAGGCGCAGGCGAACGCCGTCAGCGCGTAGTAGAAGCAGATCATCAGGCCGAGCGCGTAGATGGTGTCGACCAGGACATGCTCGCTGACCAGGGTCATGACCGTGTAGAAGACCCCGGTGGCGACGCCCGCGGTGATCGTGGCCTTGCCCGGGGTCCGGAACCTCGGGTGGACGCGGGCGTACGAGGCGGGCAGGGCCTCGTACGTGGACATCGCCAGGACCGTGCGGGCCACCGGGATGAAGGTGGTCTGGAGGCTCGCGGCGGCGGAGGCCAGGACGGCGACGAACAGCAGGACCCCGAGGCCCGGGCCCATGATCGGGCCGGCCAGCGCGGCGAAGACGTTGTCGGAGGTCTCGCGGTTGCCCAGGCCGAGACCGGTGCTGCCGGAGCCGACGGCCATCTGGGCGGCGACGCCGGTCGCCAGGTAGGACCCGACGAGCACGACCATCGCGATGAGGGCGGCGCGCCCCGGGGTCTTCTCGCTGCCGCTGGTCTCCTCGTTGGCGGTCAGACAGGCGTCCCAGCCCCAGAACATGAAGATCGACAGCGACAGGCCAGCCGTGAACGCCGCGAAGGACTTCACCGCGAACGGGTTCAGCCAGGACCAGGAGAAATCCAGCGAGGTGGCGAACTCCCCGCTGCCCGCCTTCCGCACCGCCATCACCACGAACACCGCGAGGACGACGAGTTGGAGACCCACCAGGGCGTACTGGAGGCCCTTGGTGGCGGTCATGCCGCGGTAGCTGACCGCCGTGGCGACGGCGATCAGGGCCAGGCAGGTGACGATGTGGACGGGCTTGCTGCCGTCCAGGGCGGCGATCGCGTCGCTGTTCGTGATCTCGCCCGCGAGCAGCCAGAAGAACGAGGTCGCGACGCCCGCCAGGTTCGACAGGACGATGATCGTCGCGATCACCAGGCCCCAGCCGCACATCCAGCCCACGCGCGGGCCGAACGCCTTCACCGTCCAGGTGAAGGAGGTGCCGCAGTCCGGCATCACCTTGTTCAGCTCGCGGTACGCGAAGGCGACGAGCAGCATCGGCAGGAAGCCGGCCAGGAAGACGGCGGGCATCTGCAGGCCGACCTCGCCCGCGGTGGAACCGAGGGTCGAGGTGAGGCAGTAGACGGGGGCGACGGTGGAGATGCCGATGACGGCGCTCCCCATCAGGCCGACGGAGTTTCCGCCCAGCCCCTTGCCGCGTACCCCGTCGCGGCGCACACCGCCGTCGGCCGGGGCGGCTCCCCGTACCGTGTCTCCGGCCCGCGGCCGCACGTCCAGCTGTGTCATGGAAAGGACGTTATGCGCTGCGATATCCACATCCGGATTTTGAGACGATGGCGTCTCAACCTTGAATTTTCGGTTACGAGCAGGGGAAGTTGAACTCAATCGAAGGCAAACAAGTCCTTTCGGCTTCCGATACGAAGGTCGACTTCGATGGCGGCAGCGTACGGGAATCGCAGTGCCGTCCGTTTTGTGGGGATTAGAAATTTCCCGCGATCGCCCCGCGGGTGTCCGGAAAACGGACACCCGCGGAGATTTCCCGGCTCAGCCGGGCCAGACGATCGCCTGGAGTTCGCTGTACGCGTGCAGGGCGTACGAGCCGACGTCGCGGCCCACTCCGCTCTTCTTGAACCCGCCGAACGGGGCCTCCATGTTCCGTCCGACGGTGTTGACGCCGACCCCGCCGGCCCGCAGCCGGCGGGCAATCCGGAAGGCCCGCGCCACGTCCGAGGACCAGACGTAGTCGACCAGCCCGTAGTCGCTGTCGTTGGCGAGCGCGACGCCCTCCTCCTCGTCGTCGAAGGGGACGACCACGACGACCGGGCCGAAGATCTCCTCGCGGGCGACCCGCATGTCGTTGGCGCAGTCGGCGAGGAGGGTGGGGGCGACGTAGAAGCCCCGGTCCAGTCCGGGCCCGGCGGGGCGCTCGCCGCCGGTGACGACGCGCGCGCCCTCCTTGCGGCCGAGTTCGACGTACGACTCGACGCGGTCGCGGTGGGCGGCGGAGATGACCGGGCCGACGACCGTGCCCCGCCGCGTCGGGTCGCCCACCGGCAGCCGGGCCGCGTAGCCGGCGAGCTTCTCGACCAGGGCGTCGTGGACGCCACGTTGGACGAGCACCCGGGTCGGGGCGGTGCAGATCTGGCCGCTGTAGAAGGAGAACGTGGTGCCGATGCCCGCCGCGGCGGAGTCGAGGTCGGCGTCCTCCAGGACGACGGCGGCCCCCTTCCCGCCCAGCTCCATCAGCTGCCGCTTCATGGCGCGCCCGCAGACCTCGCCGATGCGCTGTCCGACGGCGGTGGAGCCGGTGAAGCTGACCATGTCGACGTCCGGCGCGTCGACGGCGGCCTCGCCCGCCTCGGGGCCGGAACCGGTGACGACGTTGACGACGCCCGGCGGGACGCCCGCCGCCTCCAGCGCCTGGGCCATCCGGTAGACGGAGAGCGGGTCCTGCGGCGCGGGTTTCACGACCACCGTGTTGCCCATGGCGAGCGCGGGGGCGATCTTCCCCGCCGGGTTGGCCCAGGGGTTGTTGTACGAGGTGACGCAGGTGACGACGCCCACCGGCTGGCGCACCGCGAGCGCCCCGAAGATCCCGGCCCGGCCCATCGGACCGGCCTCGTTGATCTGCGGCGGCACCGGCTCCTCGGCCGGTTCCAGCGCGCCCCTGGCGTACCGGCGGAAGCGGGCGGCGCCGACGGCGACCTGCATGCCCCGGGCGGTGCCCGTCGTGGCGCCGCTCTCCGCCTGGGCCAGCGCGGCGTGCGCGGGGAGGTCGCGCAGCATCAGGCCGGCGGCCCGGTCCAGGATCGCGGCGCGCTCCTCGGGGCGGGTGCGCGACCAGCCGTCCAGCGCCTCGCGGGCGGCGGCGGCCGCCGCGTGCACCTGCGCGCGGCTCGCCTCGGGCGCGAGGCCGACGACCTCCTCGGTGGCCGGGTTGATCACCTCGTAGTGGCCGTGGTCCGGTTCGGTCCAGGTGCCGCCGATGAAGAGGCGGCGGGGCTCGTCGCTCACGCGGTGCTCACCGTCCGGGTGTCGCGGCCGGAGCGGAGCACCGTGCCGGGGACCGCGCCGGTCACCTTGTCGTCGCGCAGGGTCTCGACGCCGTTGACCCGCACCGACACGATGCCGATGGCCTTGGCGTCGAGGCGGGGGCTGTCGCCGGGCAGGTCGTGCACCAGGGTGGCGGGTCCGGCGTCGACGCGTTCGGGGTCGAAGAGGACGAGGTCGGCGTGGTAGCCCTCCTCGATCCGGCCCCGTTCGCGGAGCCCGAACAGCCGGGCCGGGTCGTCGGTGAGCATCCTGACCGCCTGTTCGAGGGGGACGAGCCCGCGCCGCCGCAGGCAGTCCCCGAGGAACCGGGTGGTGTAGGGGGCTCCGCACATGCGGTCCAGGTGGGCGCCCGCGTCCGAGCCGCCGAGCAGGACGTCCTCGTGCTCCCAGGTCTGCCGGCGCAGCTCCCAGGAGGCGGGGTCGTTGTCGGTGGGCATCGGCCACAGCACGGTGCGCAGTTCGTCGTTGGCGCAGATCTCGACCAGGCAGTGGAAGGGGTCCTGGCCGCGTTCGGCGGCGATGTCGCGGACGACCCGGCCGGTCAGACCCTCGTTGGCGGCGCTGTAGGTGTCCCCGATGACGTACCGGGCGAAGTCGGCGAGGCGGCGGAAGACGCCCGCCTCCTTGCTGTCGGCGCGGCGGAGCATCTGGGCGCGGGTCGCGGGGTCGCGGAGCCGCTCGATCCGTTCCGGGACGGGCAGGGCCAGGATCTCGCCCCAGCCGGGTATCAGGTTGAGGGCGCAGAAGGTGCCCAGCGACATGTTCATGGGGGTGAGGATCGGCATGGTGAGCGCCACGATCCGGCCCCCGGCCCGGCGGGCGCGTTCGCTGGGGACGAGCTGGCGCGGCACCCGCTCCGGGACGGCGGCGTCGATGGTGAGGACGTTCCAGTTCAGCGGGCGCCCGGCGGCGGCGGTCAGGTCGACGAGGAGGTCGATCTCGTCGTCGGAGAACTGGTCGAGGCAGCCCGCCACGATCGCCTCGATCTGGGTGCCCTCGTGTTCGCCCACCGCGCGGGCGAGGGCGAGGAGTTCCTCGGGGCGGGCGTGCCGGGAGGCGACCGGCTTCCCGTCGCCGTCGGAGTGGGTGGAGGACTGGGTGGTGGACAGCCCCCACGCCCCGGCGTCCATGGCGTCGTGGAACAGCGCGAGCATGGCGTCGAGCTGTTCGGGAGTGGGCTGCCCCCCGATCGCGTCGGCGCCCATGACGTGCCGGCGCAGGGCGCAGTGGCCGACCATGAACCCGGCGTTGACGGCGATCCGCCCTTCGAGCGCGTCGAGGTACTCGCGGAAGCTGGACCAGGACCAGTCGACGCCCTCCTCCAGCGCCGCCAGGGCCATGCCCTCCACCCGTGCCATCATGCGGCGGGTGTAGTCGGCGTCGTCCGGGCGGTCCGGGTGGAGCGGGGCGAGGGTGAATCCGCAGTTGCCGCCGACGACGGTGGTGACGCCGTGGTTCATCGACGGGGTGGCGTACGGGTCCCAGAAGAGCTGGGCGTCGTAGTGGGTGTGCGGATCGACGAAGCCGGGGGCGAGGACGAGCCCGGTGGCGTCCTCGCTGGTGACGGCCTCCTCGCCGAGGGTGCCCGGTTCGGCGACGACGGCGATGCGGCCGTCGCTGATGCCGACGTCGGCGCGGTACGAGGGGCCGCCGGTGCCGTCCACGACGGTCGCTCCGCGGATGAGGTGGTCGAGCATGACGGGTTTCCCTTCCGTGGTCCGTGTTGTCCAACCGCGTTCCGTGTCGTCGTCGTCCGGCCGCGGGCGGATACGGGTACGTGGGCGGGCGGCGCGACGCCCGGTGCCCGGGGCGGGGTGGGGCGGCCCGGGCGCGGTACGTGGGGGGAGCGACGGACCGCCGGGGCGCGGCGGGGTGCGGAGCCGGGGTGCGTACGGCCGCGGCACGCACCCCGGCTCCGCGCAGCGGCGGTCCGGGAAGACGCCGCAGCTCTCTGGCCCCGCCTGCATGCACGGCCTCCGGCCCCGCTGAGGCCTCCTTCCAGCCCTGCCGAGGCCGCCCTTCCAGCCCCTCCGGCGATTGAGGAGCGGGGGCCCGGGGGCAGAGCCCCCGGTTACGGGAAGGGGCGGGCAGGGGAAAGCCCCGCCGCAGGCGCAACACAGACGCCACGCACCCGCACCACCGCCCACCACCGCACCACCCCGCGCGCCCCGCGCGCTACGCGCGCCCCGCGCGCCCCGCCGCGGCCCGGAACCGTGAGGTCCGATGCACCGGGTCCGTGTCGATCTTCGGGATCACGTGCTCACCGATCAGCCGGATCGAGTTCAGCGTGTCCTCACGGCCGATCCCGATCGGCATCCCGAAGCTCAGCTGGTCCGCGCCCGCCTGCTCCCACCGCTTGCACTGGCGCAGCACCTCGTCCGGGTCGCCGCAGATCATCAGCTCCTCGGCGATCAGCAGCTCGATGATCTCCTCGGTGTACTCGGGCAGCAGCTCGGGCCACTCGGGGATGCCCTCCGGCCGGGGGAACGTGTCGTGGTAGCGGAACAGCAGCGACTGGAGGTAGTTCAGCCCGCCGCCCACCGCGATCTCGACGGCCTTGGCGTGCGTCTCGGCGCAGATGGCGGTGGAGGTGACCATGACGTTGTCGTTGACGAAGTCCCCGATGGGCTCGGCCTCCTTGACGGCCGTCTTGTAGGACTCGACGACCCACTCCATGTCGGAGACCTTCTGCACGCTGAAGCCCAGCACGCCGAGCCCCTTCTTCCCCGCCATCGCGTACGAGGAGGGCGACCCGGCGGCGTACCACATCGCCGGGTGCGACCCCCCGTACGGCTTGGGCAGGACCTTGCGCGGCGGCAGCGACCAGTGCTTGCCCTGGAAGCCGGCGTACTCGTCCTGGAGCCACATCTTGGGGAACTCCGCGATGGTCTCCTCCCAGAGCTCCTTGGTGTGGTTCATGTCGGTGATGCCCGGCATGAAGCCCAGGATCTCGTGGCTGCCGGCCCCGCGCCCCGAGCCGAACTCGAAGCGGCCCTCGGAGAGGTGGTCCAGCATGGCGACCTTCTCGGCCACCTTGACGGGGTGGTTGACCGGGGCCAGCGGGTTGAAGATGCCGGACCCGAGATGGATGCGCTCGGTGGCGTGCGCGAGGTAGCCCAGGTACACGTCGTTGGCCGACAGGTGCGAGTACTCCTCCAGGAAGTGGTGCTCGGAGGCCCAGGCGTACTTGAAGCCGGACTTGTCCGCCTGGATGACGTACTCGGTCTCCTCGATCAGCGCCTTGTGCTCGGCCTCGGGGTCGATCCTGGCCCGTGCGGCGGGCACGTACCCCTGTACAAAGAGCCCGAATTCCAAGGGGGTTCACCGTCCTCAGTCGCCCTGACTTTTCTTCTGACGAACTTTTCTGACGTATCGTCAGATCGTGATGCGTCCGACTGTTCCACCGCCTCCCGCACCCGTCAATACCTGATACACCGTCAGATACGTTCGGCTCCGGGCCCGCTCAGAAGGGGCTGACGCCCGCCAGCCAGCCGCCGTCGATGACGAACGGCTGCCCGGTGATGTACGAGGAGTCGTCCGAGGTCAGGAAGAGCGCCAGGGCCGCCACCTCCTCGGGCCGGCCGATCCGCCCCAGCGGCACCAGCTTGCGGTACAGCTCGGCCACCGCCGCCGCGGTCTCCGCCGGATCCGCGTCCGGGTCCAGGGCCGCCGGATTGGTCATCGCGGTGTCCACGGCGCCGGGGCAGACGGCGTTGACCCGTATGTTCCTGGCGGCCAGCTCCATCGCCGCCACCTTGGTCAGGCCGAGCACCGCGTGCTTGGTCGCGGCGTAGGCGCCCACGAACGCCATGCCGGTGAGCCCGGTGTACGAGGCGGTGTTGACGATCGTCCCGCCGCCCGCGGCCCCGATCTCGGGCGCGACGTGCTTGATCCCGAGGAACGCCCCGATCTGGTTGACCTGGACGACCTGCTGGAACTCCTCCAGCGGCGTGCTCACCAGCTCGTTGAAGCGGAGGATCCCCGCATTGTTGACCAGCCCGTCGATCCTCCCGTACGCGTCCTTCGCGGCGGCCACGGCGGCCCGCCAGTCGTCCTCCGCGCCCACGTCCAGGTGGACGAACCGCACGGCGTCCGCCCCGTGCTTCCCGCACAGCTCCCCGGCCAGGGCCTCGCCCTGCTCGTCGAGCACGTCCCCGATCACCACCTGCGCGCCCTCCGCCGCGAAGAGCCGCGCCTCCTGCTCGCCCTGCCCGCGTGCCGCACCGCTGATCAGTACGGTCCGCCCGTCCAGCTTGCCCATGTCCGAGTACCTCCTACGCACCGAGAAGGGGTGCGACCTCGGCGGCGAACGCCGCCATCTGGTCGGTGAGTTCGTCACGGCTCCGGCTGCGGAACCGGACCTGGATCTGGTGGACGCCCATGGCCGGGTACGCGCGCAGCGACTCCGCGAGCGCCTCCGGCTTCCCGCTGAGGGTGCGCCGCCCGACCGGCCACCCCGGGTCGCCGACGTACAGCGGCTCGGCGATCGCCCCGACGACGATCGGCTCGGCGATCCCGGCGGCCTCGCGCAGTTCCCCCAGCCGGGCGATCTGCGCGGGCAGCCGGTCGCGGGGATCGCCCTGCGGCAGCCAGCCGTCGCCCCGCAGCGCGGCCCGGCGCACGGCGGCGGGCGAGGAGCCGCCCACCCAGAGAGGCACCCGCTCCTGGGCGGGACGCGGCAGCTGCCCCAGCCCGGAGAAGGCGTACCGCTCCCCCGCGAACTCCGGGTACTCCTCCGGCCCCAGCGCCGCCCTCAGCGCGTCGACGGTCTCGTCGAGGAGCCCGCCCCGCCCGTCGAAGTCCGCGCCCAGCGCCTCGAACTCCTCGGGCACATGACCGGCCCCCACCCCGAGGATCAGCCGTCCGCCGCAGAGGTGGTCGAGCGTGGCGTACTGCTTGGCGGTCACCAGCGGATGCCGCAGGCCGACCACCGCCACATGGCTCATCAGCAGCACCCGCTCGGTGATCCCGGCGAGAAAGGCGAGGGTGGCGACCGGGTCGTACCAGACGGTCCCCATGACATCGGCGAGCCGGCGCGGGATCGCCACGTGATCACAGCTCGCCAGATAGGCGAAGCCGGTGCGGTCGGCGGTGCGGGCGATCTCCGCGAGGTCGACGGGGGTCGCCGCCGCCTCCCACCCCTCCGCGAAGATCGCGCTCTGCGACTGGATCGGGAGCTGCATTCCGTACGACAGCGGCCCGGTGGTCATGATCGGCACCGAACAGCCTCCTTCCGTAGCCCGAAGGAATCTGACGCACCATCACCTGACGGGCGCGAGGTCATCGTCGTACCTGACACTCCATCAGACAAGGGCCGCGCAACGAGCGGAACTCCCTACAACGCGCCGTCCCGTCAGACCGGCCAGGATTCCCCGGGATCATCCAGCCACGCACGCTGCTCACCCGGAGTGACCGTGAGCCCGAACCGGGTCACGCCGGGAGAGCCCCGGTCCCGCCACCAGCGGTGGGCCCCGGCCACCTCGTCCCATAGGCGGCGCGGGCCCGACTGCCAGACCTCCGCCTCCCGCTCCCCCTCGCGGAACATGGCGCAGGCCCACGACAGGTCCGACAGGCTGTAGAACCAGACGGGTCGTACGCCGTCTCGCTTCGCGGCCACGGCCTGGCGGCACCGGGGCACCCGGAGGCCGAGCACGAACGGCAGGTCCGTGAACCGGCCTGTCAGGAACCGCCCTTCCGCGAGCGGAGTCCTGGTCTTCTCCGCGTTCTCCAGGGGGCCGGCCGCCAGGTAGTCGACATGGCGGACCGCGGGGCCCCTCTGCCCACGGAGCTTCATGAACTCCACGGGCCGGGTGAACGGCCCGGTGGCCACCCCCCTCCCGACCTCCAGGCGGACCACGGCGTCCGCGTTGCCGTAGGCGGTGCCCCACGGCGCGAGGATCACCCCGCCGGGCCGCGTCTGCTCGATCCACGCCATGGGCACCCGGCGGATGCCGACCGTAACCAGGATGCGGTCATACGGGGCCGTGCCGGGGTGGCCTTCGAATCCATCGCCCACGACCGCCTCCGGGCGCAGGCCGTATGCGCGAAGGCGTTCCCGAGCCGTCGCGGACACGGCCGCGTCCACCTCGATGGTCGTCACCTGGCGGTGCCCCAGGCGGTGGGTCAGCGCCCCGGCCGTCTCGCCGGTGCCCGTGCCCACGTCCAGCACCCGCATCCCGTCCTCCACCGTCAGGTCCCGAAGGAGCGAGTAGACGACGGACGGCATGGACGAGGAGCTGGTGGACAGTTCCCCCGGGTCCGGCCCCCGGTGCGCCCCGTCGTCCCATTGGGTCACGATCGGAACGTCGCTGTCCGCCGCCGCGTACCAGGCGTCCGGGTCCTTCCGCCTGTCGACGGCCACGCTCGCGCGGGCCGCCATGTCGTACGGCCACATCAGATCCGGCAGGAACGCCGCCCGGTCCACAGCCCCGAACGTGGACGCCCAGTCCGGGGACAGCGCTCCGGATTCCATCAGGAGCCGCCCCAGTTCCTCGCGACCGGGGCGGTCCGCACGGAGAGCGCCGGGTGTCACTTGCGGTGCTTCCCGTCCCCTTCCGGGCTTCCGCCGTCGGGGCTCGGCGGGTCCTGCGGGGGCTGCCAGGGCTGGCCGGGCAGATTGTCTTCGTCGCCCCCGTGGACGTACGGGCCGATGCGTACCCTCATGGTCCGTCTCTCCTTCGTTCTGGTGCGTGGTGTCCGGCCACCCCGGTGAGTGAAGCCCGTCGGCATGCCGTCGAGTCGGGGTCCGGCCGGGGCGCCCGTGGCGTGCGCGCCGGGACACGCCCCCGGCACCGCAGCCGACCGCTGCCGACCGTCGCCTTCAGGGCTCTCCCTCGGTGGTCGCCGCGACCAGCACGCTAGAGACACCGGACGAAACACACCAAGGCAGTTCCAGCCGGATCACTCCAAAGTGTCGACAGCCGCCGAAATCAGGGCCCGCGCTTCGGCTCCGTGGACCGCCGGGCCGGGAGAACTCTCCGCAGGAGCGGTGAGGAGCGGACGAGTCAGGCGCGCGCTCCCGGGAACAGGAAATCGCCCTCGATCTCGACCCGGGTCGGGGGCTTGCTCCCGTCGTAGTAGTTCACGTCCTGCGTCACCGCCGTGCAGCGCAGCCGGAACCGGTCGCCGTCACGGGAGAGGACGGTGATCCGGTTGTCGCACAGCGCCTGGTGCTCGCAGTAGTACAGCAGCGACATGCACGAGTCCTCGTCGTCGCCCCGCACCCCCGGCATCACGAACTCCCGCCCCACCAGGGCGTCCACATCGATCTCGGGCAGCTCCACGCCGACCTCCGCCGTCGGCGCCATCCCCAGGGACTCGGTGTCCTCGCAGCGCCGGGCGCCGTCGGGGTCCGCCGCGATCTCGAACCAGAGCGTGACCGGGCCCTCGCGCCCCTCCGCCCCGGAGACCCAGACGTCGGCGGACGCGATGCGGTACACCTCGTCCCCGTTGAACCGGTGCAGGACGAACCGGCCACCAGCAGGGCCCGCCCCCGCCGCACGCTCGCTCATCCCACGATCCTCTCGCCGCCCGCCACTCCGCCACTCACCGTACCGACGGGGGCGGCGGAGTACGCACGGGGTGCGACGGGCGGGGCCACGAGGCCCACGCGGGCAAGACGCGGGCCCCGCCCCGGCCACCGCACCGGACACCCGTCATCGCCTCGGGCGACGCCGTCAGACGGCCCCGTTCCGCACGGCGGAGACGAAGGCCTGCCAGGGGGCCGGACCGAAGACGTGGGCACCACGGCTCCGGGCCTTGCTGTCCCGTATGGCCTGACGGCCCGAGGCCAGAGCGGCATGCTCGACGCAGTCGTTGTTCGAGCCGCTGTACGTGCTCTTGTGCCAGACCGCGGCCTCCAGCTCGGCGACTTCGACCTGGGGAACCAGTTCCTCGATCACGGTTCACCCTCCTTGTTGAGAGCGCGAATGTACCGCCGAGGCTCAGCCGGAGACAGTGTCACCGAAGCCAATTCGGCCCGCCCTCTTGGATCAGACCGCACCGTTCCTCACGGCGGTGACGAACACCTGCCACGGAATCGGGCCGAAGGTATGGGCTCCCAGACCCCGGTCCTTGCTGTCCCCCACCGCGACCAGGCCGTCCGGGGTCGTCTGGGTCTCGACGCACTCCCCGCCGTTGTCGGTGCTGTACGAGGACTTCGTCCACGCGTCGGCGGGGAGGTCGTGCCGCGTCATCTGGGGTACCTGCCTCTAGCTGTTCTCGTATCGGCCCACCAGTTCCGCGATCAGGGCCATCGATTCTCTTGACGGTAGGGCCGAGGAGCGCACTTGGTCAAAAGCCAGCTTGTACCGGTTCACCGGGCTGTCCTCCTCCAGGTACAACGCCCCGTCGAGGTATTCCAGACGGACCACATCGAGGTCCATGGGATCCGGGTACGAAAAGATGCTGAAGGCACCGTCGAGCCCCGCATGCCAGCCCTGCCTGAAAGGCACGACCTGAATCGATAGACGGGGTGGATCGTTCAGGTCGATCAGCCTACGAAGCTGGCTGGCCATGACCTCACGGCCGCCGATCATCCGGTGCAGAACCCCTTCGTCCAGAACACAGACGACCTGCGGAGCCTTGTCCCCGCGCAGGATCTCCTGACGCCGCAGTCGGAGATCGACGAAGGACTTGATCTGTTCCTCGGAACAGGCTTTGCCGACGTTCCGGATAGCGTCTTCCGCGTAGTCGGGAGTCTGCAACAACCCCGGCACGAGAAGTGGCTGAAAGACGAGGATGCGGACGGCATCCGATTCGATGCTCAACTGCTCCTGAAAGAGATCGCCCCCAATGTCGCTGTACTGAGCCCACCAGCTCTTACGACGCCTCTCCCGAGCCATCGTCACGAGCGCCGCCCTGCGTCTGGCGTCCGTGACTCCATACAGATCGAGCAGCGCCTCTACTTCGAGTTTGCTGGCGCCCTGTCGGCCGTTCTCCTGCCTGGAGATCTTCGATTTGTCCCCGCCTATGCGCTCGGCCGCCTGATCCATCTTGATGCCGGCCGCCTCGCGCAACCGCTTGAGTTCACTACCGAGCTTGCGGCGCCGAACCGTCGGTCGTGGATGACTGGGCAACATTGCCCCCTTCCAGGCAGTACTCACCATCAGCGTGCGGCACTCCAGTGCCTCAACACCCCTTCTGGACCGGGACGTTAAGCCATCACTCGCCGATCTCCAAAATTGGAGAAGTTCACACTTGCGGATCTGGCTCCACGGGTACAACCTATTGCCGTCACCCACGGCACCCGATCGAACACCCATCGTGCCTTTGGTGTGGTGAACCACCGCGTCCCACGCAAGAGGAGTCATGACCGTCATGCCAGAAACCGACCTCCCGCACTACCGGCATGAGTTGTTCGTCCACCCCCAATCCCTCGCAGAGATGCGCCGCATCGTCAGATGTCTCGTGGGCGTGTGGGACTTCAGGGAGTTGACGGACACCGTCACCCTCTGCGCCCACGAACTGCTCACCAACGTCGACCGGCACACGCCGTCGCCCCGTTGCACGCTCACGCTCCAGCGCCAGTCCTACGGCGTACGCATCACCGTGCGCGACTCCAGCCCGACGCCGCCCGTGCCCCGCGCCCCGGACTGGGTCGCGGAGAGCGGGCGCGGGCTCGCGCTCGTCAGCGGGCTCGCCGCCGCGTGGGGGTCGGTGCCGGCCCCGTACGGCAAGGACGTGTGGGCGGAGATCCGCAGTACGCGACGGGCGGCCGTCGGGTGAGCGCCCCCGTACCCCCCTCGACGCATCAGGAGCACCGGATGGACTCCCGCCCACCCTCCGTGCCGATCGCCTCGCCGCCGGACGCCCAGCACGCCGCGGCCGAACTCGACTCCGCGCTGCGGGACGCGGGCCTACCGGTCACCTCGGTGGACCAACAACGCGACCGTGAAGCCGACTTCGTGCGGCTCGGGCCGCTCTCCCCCGCCGACGCGAGCCACCTGGCGGGGCTGGTCCGAGCGGGTACGAAGCACACTCTCAAGGCCGCGCGGGCGCTGCGCGACATCGTCGACGCCTACCGCCTCGACCTGCCGGGGCTGCGGTTCCGGCACGGCCGGATCGTGCTCGGCGGCATCTCGCTGCCCGATGCCGAACGCCTCGCGCGTCTGCTCGGCGCTCCCGTGCCGGCCGGCCGCCTCACGCACGGTGCCCCGCCTCCGGAGACGGCCCGCGTCCGCGAGCGGCTCGGAAGCGCCTTCGCCTCGGCGACGGGCGGGCGGGCACTCGACGTACGCGTACGGCGCGAGGAGCCCGGCACCGATCCCATGCTGGAACTGGGCTCCATCGACGCCGGGACCGCGCGTCGACTGGTGGCGGCCCTGCGTTTCTGAGCCGGCCGCGGCGGCGGCCGGGCGAAGCCTGGCGTCACGGCGACGGCGGTACGGCCGCAGCCGCGCGGGCGTCCCGTTCGGTGTCCGCGTCGCCCTCGTCGTCGTCCCCTCCGGTCGCCGCACCCCCGCTGTCCGGGTCCCGGGCCGGGGTTGCCGCCTCCGCGGCCTCTTCCTCCTCGTCCTCCTCCCCGCTCTCGTCCGGCGCGGCCTGGACGCCCACGCCCCGGGAGGCGGACACGTTCTGGTCGATCGCGCCCCCGCCGCCGTCGTGGTCGCTGCCCGCCGTGCCCTTGCTCAGCGGGGCCAGCACATTGGCCGTGCGGTCGACTTCGAGCCAGGAGTCGGCGTTGGAGTTGTCGATGGTGATCAGGGACGGGCCGTGATGTGTCTCCATGCCGCCGTCCGGGGCGTCGGCCCAGGCGGTCCCGGCGGCCAACTGGCCCTGGCAGAACACGCCGAGAGCGGTCACCAGGGCCGCACGGGCCCGCGTCGAGGTGAGTCCCATCTCCGGAACTCCTTTCCGGCCGCGCGGCCTTGACGGTCGCGCGCGGCCCGTATCGCTGTGCTTCGAATGGAACGAGGCTTCGGGGGCGCGGGGACCCGGGGCGCGGGTGGTGCGTGCGTGCACCCCGCGCCCCGGACCCCCGGCGCACGGGTGGACGTCAGGCGACCGCGGACTCGTGGGCGGGGTGGTGCCTGCTGATGTTCCGTTCCAGCAGTTCCGTCGAACGCCGTACCCCGACGCCCTCGACGGGATCGAACTCCGGAAGCCGCCCGTCGGCCCGCTTGAGGTCCGTCAGCGCGGTGTCGATCGCGGAGTGGGCGGCGAACAGGCAGGGGGTGCTGTAGATGGCCACCTGGCAGCCCAGATCGGCCAGTTCGGTGAGCGAGAGCCGGGGCGACTTGCCGCCCGCGATCTGGTTGAACAGCAGCGGCTTGTCACCGATCACCTCGCGGATGCGTTTGATCCACTCCACGCTGCGCACCCCGTCGACCAGGACGACGTCGGCGTCCGTCCTGGCCAACGCCTCGGCCCTGCGCAGGATGTCGTCCTCTTCCGTGGCGTCCGTGCGGGCGACGACCACCAGATCCCGGCGGCTCCTCAGCACGAGGTCGAGCTTCTCCAGGTACTCCTCCAGCGGGAGCACCTGCTTGCCGTCCGCGTGGCCGCACCTGCGGGGGCGCTTCTGGTCCTCCAGGATGACGCCGGAGGCACCGATCCGCTCCAGCCGCTGCACCACATGGCAGGCCACCTCCGGATCCACGTAGCCGTCGTCGATGTCCACCAGCAGGTGGTGGGTGGGGAAGGCCAGCCGCAGCCGTTCCACGAAGGCGACCATGTCCGGCCAGGCGATGAAGCCGATGTCGGGAAGCCCGTAGTGGGAGGCGGCGAAGCCGAATCCGGACACGAAGAAACCGTCGTAGTGCCGGGCCACGACGGACGCCGAGTACATGTCGTAGATGCCGATGAGCGGAGTCGTCCCCGGGGACCGGACCGCTTGCCTCAACACACTGCCGTATCGCACAACTTCTCCTTGCTGACACTTCGTCGGTTGATGGGTCGGTCAGCCGCCGTGTGGCCGTGGGGCCGGTCCGAGGCGCGGTGGTCCCGTCCAGCGACGCCCGGATTCCGGGCGTCGCCGGACCGGAGCGACGGGACTTCGGCGGCGTGACGTGGTGGACCGGGAGCCGCCGGGACGCGGAAGGCCGGATCGGGGCTCACGGATGTGGATGGTTCGGCGACCGGCCGGTGCGGCGGACACGGGGACGCCGCGCCCCTGAATCGGGCAGGCGACGGCGGCACCCGGTCCGCACGGGACTCGGTCCGTCCTCTCGCGAAGACAGGTATACCTATACCGACATGACCGGCCCTTTACCGATGTACGCGCCGCCCTTTACCTTGCGTACGACACCTGTGGGTACGCGTCGGGCTCCCGTTGACGAGCCCGCTGACGAGGGACTTCCCCTCTCCCTGCGGTCAGCCGGGAGGCGCGTACCGGGTCAATCGATCGCCTTGCGGAATAACCTAGTTGAGCGGTGCGTCGCGTACGTTCCGTCCCACTCGGACGTGTCTTCCGGGGGCCCGGCCCAGGGGCGCCCGGCCCGGCGCGACGGCGGGCGCGCCGGCACGCGGGCCGCCCGGATCAGCCGAATCGGTCGAACAGGGGCTCGACACGGTCCTCCGGGCGCGCCGCCGGGCTGCCGGCGGCGTCGCGAGGTGCGGGCTCACTTCCGGTACAGGGCGTCGATCTCCGCCGCGAAGTCACGGGCGATCGCGGCGCGCCTCAGCTTCAGAGAGGGGGTCAGATGGCCGCTCTCCTCGGTGAACTCCACCGGAAGCACGGTGAATTCGCGGATGGACTCGGCCCGGGAGACGAGGTGGTTGGCCTCGTCGACGGCGCGGCGCAGGGCGGTGCGCAGTTCCTCGTCGTGGACGAGGTCCCGGATCGGCAGGTGCTGTTTCCCGGTCATCCGCCGCCAGTGGGCGAGGCCGTCGGGTTCCAGGGTGATCAGCGCGCCGATGAACGGCCGGTCGTCGCCGACCACCATGCACTGCCCGATCAGCGGGTGGGCGCGCAGCCAGTCCTCCAGCGGGGCGGGGGCGACGTTCTTGCCGCCGGAGGTGATGATGACGTCCTTCTTGCGGCCGGTGATGGTGAGGTGGCCGTCCTGGTCCAGGGAGCCGAGGTCGCCGGTGGCGAACCAGCCGCCCTCGTGCGCGGGCACGGCCGCCCCGCGTCCGGCGTCCCAGTAGCCCGCGAAGACCTGGCCGCCGCCGAGCAGCACCTCGCCGTCGTCCGCGATCCGTACGGCGGTGCCGGGCAGCGGCCGGCCGACGGTGCCGAGGCGGGGTGCGAGCGGCGGGGTGACGGTGGCGGCGGCGGTGGTCTCGGTCAGCCCGTAGCCCTCGTAGATCTCGATGCCGGCGCCCGCGTAGAACGAGGCCAACCGCCGGCCCAGCGGGGAACCGCCGCAGATCACGTACCGGACGTGTCCGCCGAGCGCGGCCCGGATGCGGCGGTAGACCAGCGGGTCGTACAGGGCGCGGGCGGCCCGCAGCCGGAGGCCGGGCCCGGGCCCGGCGCCGTGCGCGGCGGCCTCGACGGCCCCCGCGTACCGCTGTGCGACGCGCACCGCGCGGTCGAAGGAGGCGACGCGGCCCATCTTCTCGGCCGTGGCCCGGGCGGTGTTGTGGACCTTCTCCAGCACATACGGGATGGCCAGCAGGAACGACGGCTGGAAGCCGGCCAGGTCGGCGAGGAGGTCTTCGGTCTTGAGCGACGGGGCGTGCCCGAGGCGGACCCGGGCGCGCAGACAGCCGATCGCGACCATGCGGCCGAAGACGTGGGAGAGCGGGAGGAAGAGAAGCGTGGAGGCGGGGTACTCGCTGACCGACTTGAAGACGGGGTGGAGGAGTTCGATGGCGTTGTCGACCTCGGCGAAGAAGTTGCCGTGGGTCAGGACGCAGCCCTTGGGGCGGCCCGTGGTGCCCGAGGTGTAGACGAGGGTGGCGGTGTCCTGTGGTGCCAGTGCGGCGCGGCGGGCGTTGACCACGTCGTCGGGTACGTCCCGGCCCAGGCGCTTCAGCCGGTCGAGCGCGCCGGTGTCGAACTGCCACAGATGGACGAGACCGCCGAGCCGCCCGCGTTCCCGGCTGACCAGCCGGCCCTGGTCAACGCTCTCGACGGCGCAGGCGACGGCGCCGGAGTCCTGGAGGATCCAGCGGGTCTGGAGGGCGGAGGAGGTCGGGTAGACGGGGACGGTGACGAGCCCGGCGGCCCAGGCCGCGAAGTCGAGCAGTGTCCATGCGTAGGTGGTGCGCGCCATGATCGCGATCCGGTCGCCGGGGGCCAGGCCCTCGGCGACGAGGCCCTTGGCGACGGCGAGCACCTCGTCGGCGAACTCCGCCGCCGTCATGTCCCGCCACTCCCCGTCCGGCCCCTTGCGGCCGAGTACGGCGTCGGCGGGCGCCTCGCGGGCGTTGTCGAACGGGATGTCCGCGAGCGAGCCGCGCCGCACGGGCGGGGCCAGGGCCGGTACGGAGGCCTGCCGGACGACGCCGTCGGCGTCGCGTACGAGGAGCGGGGCGGGGGCGGGGGTGGGGGCGGAGGCGGGCCCGGTGGCGGGGTCGGGGCTGGCGGATGGCGTGGACACGGGCGGCTCCTCAACGTGGGGTCGGGCGGGTCTCGCCGGTGCGTCCGGCGGGGCCGGTGCGTCAGGCGGTCCGGTGCGTCCGGCGGGGCCGGTGCGTCAGGCAGGGCCGGTGCGTCAGGGCGTTCGAGGGATGCGGTACGTCAGGGGCGTTCGAGGATGGCGGTCACGCCCTGGCCGCCCGCCGCGCAGATCGAGATCAGGCCGCGGGACGGGGCGTCGCGTTCGGCGAGGAGCGCCGCGAGGGTGGCGACGATCCGGGCGCCGGTCGCGGCGAACGGGTGGCCGGTGGCGAGCGACGACCCGGCGACGTTGAGCCGCTCCCGGTCCACCGGGGCCAGGCCCCGTTTCTCCCAGGCCGCGAGGGTGGCCAGCACCTGGGAGGCGAACGCCTCGTGGATCTCGAACAGGTCGAAGTCCTCGATGCCGAGCCCCGCCCGCTCCAGCAGCCGCGGCACCGCGTGGGCGGGGGCCATGAGCAGGCCGTCCCCGCCGTTCACGTGATCGACGGCGGCCGTCTCGTGCAGCGCGAGGCGGGCCAGCGGTTCCAGGCCGCGGGCGCGGGCCCACTCCTCGCTCGCCAGCAGCACGGTCGCGGCGCCGTCGGTGAGCGGGGTGGAGTTGCCCGCGGTCATCGTCGCGTCCGGGTGACCGGTGCCGAACACCGGTCGCAGGGCGGCGAGTTTCTCCACCGTGGAGTCGGGACGCAGGTTCTGGTCCCGGGTCAGCCCCCGGAACGGTACGACGAGGTCGTCCAGGAAGCCGCGCTCGTACGCGGCGGCCAGACGCCGGTGGCTGGCGACCGCGAGACGGTCCTGTTCCTCGCGGCCGATGCCCCAGTGGCGGGCGGTGCGGGCCGCGTGCTCGCCCATCGAGAGGCCGGTGCGGGGCTCGGCGTTGCGCGGGATGTCCGGGACGACGTGCCGGGGCCGTATCCCGGCGAGGGCCTTGAGCCGGGCCCGCGCGGTGCGGGCGCGGCGGGCGTCCAGCAGCAGGGTGCGCAGCTCGTCGTTGACCCCGAGCGGCGCGTCGCTGGTGGTGTCGGCGCCGCCCGCGATCGCGCAGTCGACGGCGCCGAGCGTGATCCGGTCGGCGGCGGTGAGGACGGCCTGGAGGCCGGTGCCGCACGCCTGCTGGATGTCGAACGCGGGGGTGCGCGGGTCGAGCGCGGAGCCGAGCACGGTCTCCCGGGCCAGGTTGAAGTCCCGGCTGTGCTTGAGGACGGCGCCCGCGACGAACGCGCCGACCCGCTGCCCGTGGAGCCCGAACCGTTCGACCAGCCCCTCCAGTGCGGCGGTGAGCATCTGCTGGTTGGAGACCCGTGCGTACGGGCCGTCGGAGCGGGCGAACGGGATGCGGCTGCCGCCGAGGATCACGACGCTGCGGGGCTGCGGAAGTGCGAGAGGTTTCATCTCGACCAGATCCTGACTCTTGAGTAACCTTACTCTGGAGTAAATCTACGACCGAGCGGGGAGTCCGGACAATGGCCGATCGCTATCTGCGCTTCACCGGCACGGCACCCGGCCGTCTCCTGACCCGGCGGCTCGGCCTCCCGCGCCCCGCCGAACTGCGCCGCTGGTCGCCGCTGACCCCGTCGCTGGACGGGCCGCTGCTCCACCTCACCGCCGGGCCGTCCGCGATCGGCCTGCGGCTCGGTGCGCTGCTCGCGGCCACCGGGCTGGAGGTCGCCCGGCCCGCCGGAACCGCTCCCAGAACCGAGCGAGCCGAGGGAACCGAGGGAGCTGCCGACGGAGGAGTCGAGGGAGCTGCCGGCGGAGGAGCCCGAGGAGCCGAGGGAGCCGGCCGCGTCGGCGGCTCCGCCGGACCGGCGGAACGAGCCACCGGCCCCACCAACCCCACCAGCCCCGCTGCCCCCGCCCGCCCCACCACGCGCCCCGCCGGCATCGTGCTGGACGCGACCGCCGTCAGCGCCCCGCGCGGGCTCGACGACGTCCACGCCGCCCTGCATCCGGTGATCCGCTCGCTGGCCCCGGGCGGGCGGATCGTGGTGGTCGGGGTGCGGCCGTCCCCCGACGACCACCACCAGGCGGCCGCCCAGCAGGCGCTCGAAGGGCTGGTGCGCTCGCTGGGCAAGGAGATCGGCCGGGGCGCCACCGCACAGCTGCTCCGCGTCGTGCCGGAGGCGGTGGAATCGGCCGGGTCCACGCTCCGCTTCCTGCTCTCGCCCCGGTCCGCGTACGTCAGCGGGCAGGTGATCGAGCTGTCCGCCGACGCCCCCGGCCCCGTCGACGACTGGGCCGCCCCGCTCGCCGGACGCACCGCGCTGGTCACGGGCTCGGCACGCGGCATCGGCGCCGCGGTCGCCTCGGTGCTGGCCCGGGACGGCGCCCGGGTCGTCTGCCTCGACATCCCCGACGCCGAGGACGAGCTGAGGCGTACGGCGGACCGGCTGGGCGCGACCGCGCTGCCGCTGGACATCACCGCGCCCGACGCGGCGGAGCGGATCGCCGCCGCGATCCCCGGCGGCCTCGACGTCCTCGTCCACAACGCGGGCATCACCCGTGACCGGCGACTCGCCAACATGCCGGCCGACCGCTGGGCGTCCGTGATCGACGTCAACCTCGACAGCGTGCTGCGCACCACGGACGCCCTGCTCGCGGCGGGCGCGGTGAACCGGGGCGGCCGGATCGTCGCCACCGCGTCGATCGCCGGCATCGCGGGCAACAACGGCCAGACGAACTACGCGGCGTCGAAGGCGGGCATCGTCGGGCTGGTCCGTTCACTGGCCCCGCGCGCCGCCGCCGAGTACGGGGTCACGGTGAACGCGGTGGCGCCGGGCTTCATCGAGACGAAGATGACCGCGGCCGTGCCCCTGCTGATCCGGGAGGCGGGCCGCCGGATGAACTCCCTGGCGCAGGGCGGGCTGCCGGTGGACGTCGCCGAGACGACCGCCTGGTTCGCCCAGCCCGCGTCGACGGCCGTCAACGGCCAGGTCGTGCGGGTCTGCGGCCAGAGCCTGCTGGGGGCCTGAGCGATGCCGAACCCGGACCTGACACTTCTGCGGGCGGCCGTCACCTCCCCGTTCCGGAAGGCCGGACGGCCGGGCGCCGTCCTGCCCACCGGCCGTTCCGTCCTGCCGCCCGCGCCGATCGCCCCCGGGCCCCTCGCCGCGTACCGCCGGATCTGCGGCTTCCCCGACGCGGCGACGCTGCCGCTCACCTATCCGCATGTACGGGGATTCCCCCTGGCCATGCGGCTGATGACCGCCCGCGGGTTCCCGCTGCCGGTCGTCGGACTCGTCCACACCTGGATCGAGATCACCCGCCACCGGCCGCCGCTCACGACCGACCTGCTCGAACTCACGGTGTACGCCGACGGGTTGTCCCCGCACCGGCGCGGCACGGAGGTCACGGTGGTCACCGAGGCCCGCCGCGCGGGCGAGCTGATCTGGGAGTCCCGCAGCGGCTACCTCTCCCGCCACGCCCCGAACCCCGGCCCCACCTCGAACTCCCACCACACCCCGAACCCCCGCCCCGCCGAACGCGATACGCCCCCGGCCGCCGACGGCACGGTCACCGACCGCACGGCCGCCGACCGCACGGCCGCTCCCGCGACCGAAGGCACCCCGGACGCGCGGATTGCGGACACGTCCGGCGAGGCTCCCGACACGACCGCCGCCGGGGCCGCCGACGGGCCCCCCGCCGTCGACGAGTGGCGGCTGCCCGGCGATCTGGGACGCCGTTACGGGGCCGCCTCGGGCGACCGGAACCCCATCCACCTGTACCCGCTGACGGCCCGCCTCTTCGGCTTTCCCCGGCCCATCGCCCACGGCATGTGGACCGTCGCGCGCTGTCTCGCCGAGGCGCCGGACCCGGAAGGCATCCAGCGGGTGCGGGCCGTCTTCAGGGCCCCCGTGCCGCTGCCCTCGACCGTCGCCCACGCGGCGGACGCCAACGGCTTCCGGCTGTACGGCGCCGACGGCCGCGTCCACCTCATCGGAACGACGACCCGGGCCCCCGGTCCGCGAACCGCCTGACGCGCACGCCCGGCACGGGCCTCAGTCCGAGCCGCCGCCCCGGCCCGAATCGGGCTCCCGCCCCAACCCCTCGTCCCGGTCCGGGCCCGGCCCCGACTCCGGCTCCCGTTCCAGGTCCCCGCCCCGCTCCGGGCCCGGCTCCAAGTCCCCGTCCCGATCCGGCCTCGGGCCCGCGCCCCGACCCGGCCCCGGCTCCGATTCCGGCGGCTGCCACGGCCGGCCCTTCATCAGGTTCTCCAGCCCCGCCCAGGAGAAGTTCATCAGGGTGGCCGCTGCCTCCTTCGCCGAGACGCCCGGGGTCTCGTTCGCCCAGCCGGCCAGCGCCTCCGCCGCGCCGACGAGCGCCTGCGCCAGTCCCGCCACATCGCGGTCGGGGAGCGCCGGGTCGTGGTGCGCCTCGCGGGCCGCGGCCCCGATCAGCCCGGTCACGAACGCGACGATCTCGTCCCGCATCGCCGCGACCTCGGCGGCGAACGGCTCGCCGTGCGTCCGCGCCTGACGGTGCAGCACCGCCCAGCCGTCCGGGTGCTCCGCCGTGTGCGTGAAGAACGCGCGCAGCCCCGCCCACAGCTGCCGGTCCGCCGGCAGCCCCGGCTCCGCCCCCGCCCGTACCGCGTCGACCAGCGCCTTCGCCTCGCGCCGGATGCAGGCGGTGAACAACTCCTCCTTGGAGTTGAGGTAGAGGTACACCAGCGGCTTGGACACCCCTGCCAGCTCGGCGATCTCGTCCATGGAGGCGGCCCGGTACCCGCGCTGCCCGAAGGTCCGCACGGCGGCGTCCATCATCTGCCGCTCACGCACGGCACGCGGCATCCGCCTGCCCTTCACCGCACCCACGTCGACTTCCTCCCGCGCCCCGCCGCACCACTCCCCCGGCCAAGAGTACGGCGCGGGGCGGACACCCGGCGTATCGGACAGTCCGCTCCCGGCCAGGTGGCCGACGACCGTCCCGTACCCCCGGTGGACGACCGTCCCGTACCCCCGGTGGACGACCGTCCCGTACCCCCGGTGTACGGGCCGTCGGCCGCAGGTCGCACACCGGTTCCGCCTCGGGTGGGACGCCCCGGCCCGCCCCCGGCTCCTACCGTCGGGGCCATGACGATCAGATTCCGCGGCCGAGCGGCTGTCGTGGCGCTCGCCGCGACCGCGCTGCTTGCCGCGCCCGCCACCACCGCCCTCGCCCTGCCCGGCGCCCCGGCCGCCGTCCCGGCCCACGCCTTAGCGGCCGCCTCGCCCGCCGCCACGGCCGGCGTGCCCGAGCTCTCCCGCCCGACCGGGCCGTACGCCGTCGGCGCCGAGGTGCTGCACCTCACCGACCGCACCCGCACCGACCCGTGGGCCCCCGAGCCCGGGCCCCGTGAGCTGATGGTGACGGTCCACTACCCGGCCCGCCCCGGCGGCAGCAGGCCCACGCCGTACATGACCACCGACGAGGCCCGGCTGATGCTGGCGGGGCGCGGCCTGGAGGACGTCGTGCCGCCGGAACTCGTCAGCGGCACCCGTACCCACGCCCGCACGGCCGCCCCGGCCGAGCGGGGCCGGTTCCCGCTGGTGCTGCTCTCCCCCGGCTTCGGCACCCCGCGGGCCACCCTGACCTCCTTGGCGGAGGACCTGGCGAGCCGGGGCTATGTGGTGGCGAGCGTCGACCACGCCTACGAGACGAGCGGCACCTCCTTCCCCGGCGGGCGGGTGCTCGCCTGCGCGGCCTGTGAACGGCTCGAATCCGCGCCGACCGATGAGGCCCAGCGGAAACTGCTGAACGCCGTCTCCACCGGTCGGGCCGCCGACCTGTCCTTCGTACTGGACCGGCTGACCGGCCACCGTCCGGCCTGGCGTCACTCCGGAATGATCGACGCCTCCCGGGTCGCCGCCGCCGGCCACTCCATCGGCGGGAGCGCGGCGGCCTCCGTCATGCTCACCGACAGCCGTTTCGACGCCGGGGTGAACATGGACGGCGGGTTCCAGGAGCGCATCCCCGCCCAGGGGCTCGGCGGACGCCCGTTCATGATGATCGGCACCGACGACCTCCACCGCCCCGGCGGCGGCGACGAGTCCTGGGACGAGGGCTGGCCCCGGCTGGGCGGCTGGAAGCGGTGGCTGAGCGTCAAGGGCTCCGGGCACTTCAGCTTCACGGACGTCCCGGCGCTCGGGGAACAGCTCGGCCTGCCGACGGACCCCGACGCGCCGCTCTCCGGGGAGCGTTCGACCAGGATCACCCGCGCCTATGTCGCCGCCTTCATGGACCTGCACCTGAAGGGACGGCAGCAGCCGCTGCTGAACGGGCCCTCGGCGGACAACCCGGAGGTCGTCTTCCAGCGGCCCTGACGCGGCGTCCACCACGAGGCATCCGCGACGCGGCGTTCCTGACAAGGGATTCCGGGGTTCTCCGGCTCGGCGTCCCCGACGAAGCGCCCCTGGCGCGGAAAGGCCGTGGGCCCCTCCTCCGGATCGGAGGAGGGGCCCACGGCCGGCGCGAACCGCGTCGCGCCCGTCGGTCACGCGGCGACCGGCACGCCCTGCGGCTCGGCGTCGCGCGCCTCGTCCTCGTCGACCGGGGAGGAGGAGGCCGTGGCGTACGCCTCGTGGTCGAGGATCTTCTCGCGGGCCGAGACGATCACCGGGATCAGCGCCTGCCCGGCCACGTTGGTGGCGGTCCGCATCATGTCGAGGATCGGGTCGATGGCCATGAGCAGGCCGACGCCCTCCAGCGGCAGGCCCAGCGTCGACAGCGTCAGGGTCAGCATCACGGTCGCGCCGGTGAGACCGGCGGTGGCCGCCGAACCGATCACCGAGACGAACGCGATCAGCAGGTAGTCGCCGACGTTCAGCTGCACATCGAAGATCTGCGCGATGAAGATCGCCGCCAGCGCCGGGTAGATCGCGGCGCAGCCGTCCATCTTGGTGGTGGCGCCGAACGGGACCGAGAAGGAGGCGTACTCCTTCGGGACGCCGAGGCGCTCGGTGACCTTCTGGGTGACCGGCATCGTGCCGACCGAGGAGCGCGAGACGAACGCGAGCTGGATCGCCGGCCAGGCGCCCCGGAAGAACTGCAGCGGGCTGAGCTTGGCGACCGTGGCCAGCAGCAGCGGGTACACGCCGAACAGCACCAGGGCGCAGCCGATGTAGACGTCGGCGGTGAACGTCGCGTACTTGCCGATCAGGTCCCAGCCGTAGTCGGCGATCGCGTAGCCGATGAGGCCGACGGTGCCGAGGGGGGCGAGCCGGATGACCCACCACAGGGCCTTCTGGAGGAGTTCCAGGACGGACTCGCTGAGCGAGAGGATCGGCTGGGCCCTCTCACCGAGCTTGAGCGCGGCGATCCCGGCGACGGCGGCCATGAACACGATCTGGAGCACGTTCAGCTCGGTGAACGGGGTGATCACGTCGTTCGGGATGATGCCGGTGAGGAAGTCGAGCCAGGAGCCGGCGTGCTGCGGCAGCTTGCCGTCCTTCGGCGTGAGGCCGGTGCCGGAACCCGGGTTGGTCAGCAGGCCGATCACGAGACCGATGACGACCGCGATCAACGAGGTGATCATGAACCAGAGCAGGGTGCGGGTGGCCAGCCGGGCCGCGTTGTTGACCTTGCGCAGGTTGGTGATGGACACCAGGATCGCGAAGAAGACGAGCGGCGCCACGGCCAGCTTCAGCAGCTGGATGAAGATGTGGCCGACCTTGTCGAGCGTGGTGTACAGCCAGCCGATGTCGTAGCTGCGGGCGAGCCACCCGAGGACGACGCCGAGGACCAGACCGGCGACGATCTGGGCCCAGAACGGGGCCTTGGGTATGCGGAAACCGGAACCGGAGCCGGACGGGCTCCCGGTCGCGGCGGCGGACGCGGGGTTCGCGGACACGGACACACTCCAGATGTGACGCATCGGGGCGCACGGGGGCGCTGTGCGAGGGGACGTTGTACGGGGACGGGGGGTGCGGCGCCCGCGTCGGGGCGGCGCCGCTGCATGGTGCCGGTACGGATGTCGGTCAGACGTGGCGGCGATCAGGCGTGACGGCAACAGACCGCGGACATACAGCGGCAGAGATCGACATGCAGGCGCTCCACGAGCGGGACGCTCGCGGCATCGAGGGTGCGCACTGCTGTCTTCATGGCAAGTACGTTAACACTTGAACTTTGAGGACCTCAAAGGTCTTCTTTGAGAGGGGCCGTCAGGTCCGGTGCCGGTCCGAGCCCGGGACCGCACGCGGGGACGGCGTACGCCCGCTGGAGACGGGCGCGCGCAACGGCCCACGTCGGCCGCCGAAGTCCCCGTGCCCACCGGGAAACAGCGGCGGACACGGCGCGCGGAGCGGCCGCGGCGGGAACGACGGAGCCCCGGCACCGGGTCGGTGACTCCGGCGCCGGGGCTCCGAGAAGGAATCCGGGCACGTGCGAGACAGGTGACGCGCACGACATGACACTCACGGTGCGACGCACACGAATGTGACGTACGCGACGTGCCGCGGGACCGGCGCGTCGTCCGAACGACGCCGCGCACGCGGCCCGAGCGCGCGGGCCCGGGCCGTCCCGGCCCGCTCGTCAGGGGGCGACGTGGTCCTCGCGGGTCCGGTTCTCCTCAAGGCGCTCCTTGACGCGCTCGATCTTCGGCGCGATCTGGGCGGACATCTCGTCACGCTGCTTGCGCAGCAGCACGTAGCTGAGCGGCGCGGAGAGGACGAGGGCGAGGAGGATCACCCACACGACGTAGGAGTCGCGAGCCCCGGCGGGGGCCAGGCCGAAGTGCACGGCCACGGCTGCGACGAGGAAGCAGCCGATGAAGATGCTGAGGCGCATCGCGGTGTACCGAATGGTCGCGCTCGGCCTTGCAACGGACACAGTTGGCCCCTCTCTCGGCGTATGACGGTCTGCGATCCCGCCCGACCAGTGAAGCATGCCCCGGAATCGAGCAGTTCGGAGGGCTGCGCCAAAGGGCCGAAAAGGCGGCCGGGCCGGTACGAGAACCGGCGCCGGAAGCCCGCACCGGGAGGGCGGGCGCGGGGGCACGGGGCGCACGGGGCATGCGGGGCACATGGGCCGCGCGGGGCACATGGGCCGCTCGGGGCACATGGGCCGCTCGGGGCACATGGGCCGCTCGGGGCACATGGGCCATGCAGGCCCCTCCGCCGCCGTCAGCCGAGCGGCAGCAGCATGATGATCTCGTCACGGTCGTCCCCGGCGGCGACCCGGATCGCGTCGGGCACCCGCCCGACCTCCTTGTACCCGCACGAGGCGTAGAACCGTTCGATTCCGGCGCCGCCCCGGCAGGTGAGCCGGACGGCCTCGATCCCCGGTATCCCGCGGGCGGCCTCGGCCGCGGCGTCCATCAGGTCGCGCCCGTACCCCTTGCCCTGGTGGCGCGGGTGGACCATCACCGTGTAGAGCCAGAGCCAGTGCTCCATGAGCCGGTGCGTGTTGAGGGTCAGAAAGGCCGTGGCGGCCACGGCGCCGTCCTCGTCGCGGCCGACCAGCAGCCGGCTGCGCCCCCCGACCAGGGCGTCGAGGTGCTTGGCCAGTTCCGGCCGGATGTCGTCAGCGGTGACGGGAGGCACGAAGCCGACCGCGCCGCCCGCGTTGGAGACGTCGGTCCACAGTTCGGTGATGCCGTCCCGCAGTATGCCGTCGACCTGGGGATCCAACTCAAAGGTAAGCGCCATAGGCGAAGATTAACCATTACTCGTTCCTCGCCTCAAGCGCCGCCGCGGAGGCGGGCGGGCACGCGAAAGCCCCGGCCGCCCGTACCGGGGCAGCCGGGGCTCTGCCGCGAAGCCGTCGGGCTCCGCGCGCCGTCCCGCGTCAGACGCGCATCGGCTGGGGCGACTCGCGCCGCTCCGCGTCCGGGCCCGGGTACTCGCGGATGATCTCGTACCGGGTGTTGCGCTCGACGGGCCGGAAGCCCGCGTCGCGGATCAGGTCGAGCAGGTCCTCGCGGCCGAGCTTGTTCGGCGTGCCGTAGTTGTCCGCGTCGTGCGTGATCTTGTACTCGACGACCGAGCCGTCCATGTCGTCGGCGCCGTGCTGGAGCGCGAGCTGGGCGGTCTGCACGCCGTGCATCACCCAGAACACCTTGACGTGCGGGACGTTGTCGAACAGCAGCCGCGAGACCGCGAAGGTCTTCAGCGCCTCCGCGCCGGTCGCCATCGTCGTGCGCGCCTGGAGCTTGTTGCGGACCTTGCCGTCCTTCATGTCCACGAAGTCGTGCTGGTAGCGCAGCGGGATGAAGACCTGGAAGCCGCCCGTCTCGTCCTGGAGCTCGCGCAGCCGCAGCACGTGGTCGACCCGGTGCCGGGGCTCCTCGATGTGCCCGTACAGCATGGTCGCCGGGGTCTTGAGCCCCTTCTCGTGCGCCAGGCGGTGGATGCGCGACCAGTCCTCCCAGTGGGTGTCGTGGTCGACGATGTGCTGGCGGACCTCCCAGTCGAAGATCTCCGCGCCGCCGCCGGTCAGCGACTCCAGACCGGCCTCGATCAGCTCGTCGAGGATCTCGGAGGCGGAGAGCCCGGAGATGGTCTCGAAGTGATGGATCTCGGTGGCGGTGAACGCCTTGAGGGAGACCTGCGGCAGGGCCTCCTTCAGCGCGCTGAGCGAGCGCGGGTAGTAGCGCCACGGCAGGGTGGGGTGGAGCCCGTTGACGATGTGCAGCTCGGTGAGGTTCTCGCCCTCCATGGCCTTCGCGAGGCGGACCGCCTCCTCGATGCGCATCGTGTACGCGTCCTTCTCGCCCGGCTTGCGCTGGAACGAGCAGTAGGCGCACGAGGCGGTGCACACATTGGTCATGTTCAGGTGACGGTTGACGTTGAAGTGGACCACGTCGCCGTTCTTGCGGGTGCGCACCTCGTGGGCGAGGCCACCGAGCCAGGCCAGGTCGTCCGACTCGTAGAGGGCGATGCCGTCCTCCCGCGTCAGCCGCTCCCCCGCGCGGACCTTCTCCTCCAGTTCGCGCTTGAGCCCGACGTCCATGCGGCTGCCTCCCAGGTGTCGACGTTCTGTGCCTCATCCCGGCGCCTACCGGGCGAAACCCCCGGCCGGCCGGGGGTTCCACCACGTTACGCCTACACCTCTTCGGGGAGCTCCCCGACCCGGTTCTCCCACTTGGTGGAGAGCACGATCGTGGTGCGGGTGCGCGAGACGCCCCTGGTGCCGCTGAGCCGGCGGATGGTCCGCTCCAGCCCGTCCACGTCACCGACGCGCACCTTGAGCATGTACGAGTCGTCGCCCGCGATGAACCAGGCGTCCTCGATCTCCGCCAGGTCCTTCAGCCGGCGCGCCACGTCCTCGTGATCGGCCGCGTCGGAGAGCGAGATGCCGATCAGGGCCGTGACCCCGAGCCCCAGGGCCGCGGCGTCGACGGTGGCGCGGTACCCGGTGATGACACCGGCGGATTCCAGCCGGTTGATGCGGTCGGTGACGCTGGGCCCGGAGAGCCCCACCAGCCGCCCCAGCTCGGCGTACGAGGCCCTGCCGTTCTCCCTGAGTGCCTGGATGAGCTGCCTGTCCACCGCGTCCATGTGACTGAAACCTTCCATTGTTCAGCAGTATCGCGAGTTTACGTGTAGAATCTAAGGCATGCAGGCTTCATCGCCTGCAAAACTTCTCGAACATCCCACAAAACGCTTTCGAATCTTCAGGAGTGAGAACACCGTGTACTCGATCGAGATGGCCTACGCCCGTATGCGCGAGCTGCAGGATCTGGCCAACCGCTCGCGTGCCCACCAACCCGCCGCCGCTCGTCGCCTCGACCGGGCCCGCACCGGACGCGCGCCGAAGAAGCGCTGACCACGGGCTGCGCGGGCTCAGTCCGATGGGCCGGCGGAGCCGCCACCGAGTTCTCCCTCCCATCGGCGGTACAGGCCGTGCGGCACCCCCGCCGCGTCCAGTACCCGCCCCGCGACGAAGTCCACCAGATCCTGGATGTGCGTCGCCCCCGCGTAGAAGCCCGGAGAGGCGGGCAGCACCACGGCGCCCGCCTCGTCCAGGCTCACCAGATGCTTCAGCGTCTGCCCGTTCAACGGGGCCTCCCGCACCGTGACGACCAGCTTCCGCCGCTCCTTGAGCGTCACGCTCGCGGCCCGCTGGAGCAGGTCCTTCGAGAGCCCCAACGCCACCCCGGCCACGCACGCCGTCGAGGCCGGCACGATCAGCATCCCCTTCGCCGGGTACGAGCCCGAGGACGGCCCGGCGCCGAGGTCGCCGGCCGCCCAGTGCCGCACCCGGTCCAGCTCCGCCCCGCCCACGTCGAAGGTGTGCGGCTTCCCGTCCGCGCCCCGCGCCAGCCAGGTCCGCAGGTCCTCCCGCCAGTGCCCGTCCCGGAACGCGATCCCGGTCTCGTCCAGCAGGGTCAGCCGCGACGCCCGGCTCACCACCAGGTCCACGCTCTCCCCCGCGGCCAGCAGACCGCGCAGCACCGCGGCGGCGAAAGGGGTGCCTGAAGCGCCGGAAACCCCCACAATCCAAGGCTGCCGCCGCTGCTGACTCACTGAAGTCCCGGAATCCACATCTCCGAGCCTATCCGGCCCCCTGCCCCCGCAGCCGTGCGCCCGGACCCGGACAGCCGGAACCGGACAGCCGGAACCGCGCGGGGCTCCCGGACGTTCTGACCTTCTGAGCGGCGCGAGACCCGCGAGCCCCCCCCGGGACGCGAGCCCCCCGGGATGCGGGACCAGCAGGACGCGGGACCAGCAGGACGCGGGACCAGCAGGACGCGGGACCGCCGAGGCCGGCCGCGACGACCGGACGGAACGCGAAGAACGGGGGACGGACACGATGACCGCATGGCCGGAACGCGGGGCCGCCCCCGGCCGCCCGACCGGGCCGCCCCCGCGCCCGCTCGGCCGGGTGAGGGCCGCGGCCGGACTGATGCTGGGCTGGGTGGCCCTGCTCTGGCTGCTGGAGGCCGTGGACGCGGCGACGGGCAACGCCCTGGACGCCTACGGGATCGAGCCGCGCCGCCCCGCCGAGCTTCTGGACATCGTGCCCGCCGCCTTCATCCACTTCGGCTTCGACCATGTCGCGGCCAACAGCGTGCCGCTGCTGGTCTTCGGCTTCCTGGCCGCGCTGAGCGGCATCCGCCGCTTCCTGGCCGTCGCGGCGCTGATCATCGTGGTGGACGGCCTGGGCGTCTGGCTGGTCTCGCCCGCCCACTCCATCACGGCGGGGGCCTCCGGGCTGATCTTCGGCCTCTTCGGCTACCTGCTGGTGCGCGGCTTCGTCGACCGAAGACCCCTCGACATCGTCGTCGGCCTGCTGGTCGGCGCGACCTGGGGCTCGTCGGTCCTGCTGGGCATCACCCCCACCGACGCCTCGGTCAGCTGGCAGGGCCACCTGTTCGGGCTGATCGCGGGCGTGGCCGCGGCTTTCGTCTTCCGCCGCCGCCCGCTGCCGGCCCCCCGCCTGTGACGGCCGGCGGCCCGCGACCCGCGAGGGTCGCGGGTGTCCCCGCCCTCGACGGCGGGCCGCCCTCCTCCTACACCGTCAGGCCGCCTACACCGTCAGGCCGCGCACCACCAGATCCAGCAGAGCGCACACGAACAGCGCTATCCCGATGAAGCCGTTGACGGAGAAGAACGCCCGGTTCAGCCGGGACAGGTCGTGCGGGCGCACCACCCGGTGCTCGTAGACGAAGGCGACGGCGACGACGGCCATGCCGATCCAGTACAGCACCCCCGCCCCGGTGGCCAGGCCGAACCAGACCAGCAGCCCGGTCGTCACCACGTGGGAGACCCGGGCCCCCCACAGCGCGGCCGGGATCCCGAACCGGGCCGGCACCGACCGCACCCCGTGCGCCCGGTCCGCCTGCACGTCCTGGCAGGCGAAGATCAGGTCGAAGCCGCCGATCCAGATCCCGACCGCGAGACCGAGGATCACCGCCTCCCAGGACCAGCTGCCGGTGACCGCCAGCCAGGCGCCGATCGGCCCCATGGCCTGGGCGATGCCCAGGATGGCGTGCGGATAGGTGGTGAACCGCTTGCCGTACGGGTACACCACCATCGGTACGACGGCGATCGGCGCGAGCGCCAGGCAGAGCGGGTTCAGCAGGGCCGCCGCCCCGAGGAAGACCACGACGGCGACGAGCGCGCCCGTCCACGCCGAGCGCACCGAGACCGCGCCGGTGACCAGCTCACGGCTCGCGGTGCGCGGGTTGCGGGCGTCGATCTCCCGGTCGATGATCCGGTTGCAGGCCATCGCGAAGGTCCGCAGCCCCACCATCGCGACGGTGACGAGCAGCAGCTCGACCCAGTGGACCGACTTGTCGGCCCGGAACATCGCGGTCAGCGCCGCGATGTACGCGAAGGGCAGCGCGAAGACCGAGTGCTCGATCATCACCAGCCGCAGGAACGCCTTCACCTTGCTGTTCGGCCGCACGGGCTCCGAGCCCAGTGCGGCGTCGGCGGCGCTCACAGTCCGTACTCCTTCCACCGGCGGTCGACCTTCGCCGCCGTCTCCGGGTCGGACTCGACCATGTCCGGCCAGCCGCCGTCCCGGGTGTATCCCTCCTCGGGCCACTTCCGGGTCGCGTCGATGCCCGCCTTGCCGCCCCAGAACTGCTGGTAGGAGGCGTGGTCGAGGTGGTCGACCGGCCCCTCGGCGACGGTCAGGTCGCGCGCGTAGTCGGTGTTGCCCAGCGCCCGCCACGCCACCTCGTGCAGGTCGTGGACGTCGCAGTCGGAGTCCACCACCACGATCAGCTTGGTCAGCGACATCATGTGCGCCCCCCAGACGGCACTCATGACCTTCTGGGCGTGCTTGGGGTACTTCTTGTCGATCGAGACGATCGCGCAGTTGTGGAAGCCGCCCGCCTCCGGCAGGTGGTAGTCCACGATGTCCGGCACGATGATCTTGAGGAGCGGGAGGAAGAACCGCTCGGTGGCCCGCCCCAGCGGCCCGTCCTCGGTCGGCGGCCGGCCCACCACGATCGACTGGAGCAGCGGACGCCTCCGCATGGTCACGCAGTCGATGGTCAGCGCGGGGAACGGCTCCTGCGGGGTGTAGAAGCCGGTGTGGTCGCCGAACGGCCCCTCCGGCAGCATCTTCCCCGGCTCCAGCCAGCCCTCCAGGACGACCTCCGCCTGCGCCGGGACCTGGAGCGGCACGGTCTTGCAGTCGACCATCTCGATCCGCTTGCCCTGGACGAACCCGGCGAACAGGTACTCGTCGATGTCCCCCGGCAGCGGGGCCGTGGAGGCGTACGTCACCGCGGGCGGCGCGCCGAACGCGATCGCGACCGGCAGCCGCTCGCCGCGCCGGGCGGCGACCTGGTAGTGGTTGCGGCTGTCCTTGTGGATCTGCCAGTGCATCCCGATGGTGCGCCGGTCGTGCCGCTGGAGCCGGTAGAGGCCCAGGTTCCGCACGCCGGTCTCGGGGTGCTTGGTGTGGGTGAGCCCGAGGTTGAAGAACGAGCCGCCGTCCTTGGGCCAGGTGAAGAGCGCGGGCAGCCGGTCGAGGTCCACGTCCTCCCCGGTCAGGACGACCTCCTGCACCGGGGCGCTGTCCGCCTTCACCTTCTTCGGCGGCACGTGCACCATCGAGCCGAGCTTGCCGAACGCCTCCCGCACCCCGACGAAGCCGTGCGGCAGCTCCGGCTTGAGCAGCCCGCCGATCTTCTCGCCGATCTCGGCGTACGACTTCAGCCCGAGCGCCTTGAGCAGCCGCCGGTCGGTCCCGAAGACGTTCATGGCCAGGGGCATCGAGGACCCCTTGACGTTCTCGAAGAGCAGGGCCGGACCACCCGCCTTGTTCACCCGGTCGACGATCTCGCCGACCTCCAGGTAGGGGTCCACCTCGGCCTTGATGCGCTTGAGGTCGCCCTCGCGCTCCAGCGCCCGGAGCAGGGAACGAAGATCGTCATAAGCCATGCCGTCCAGTTTGTCATCACCGCCCCCGATCACCGGGGGTGGGCCGGTCCCGGCGGGCGGCGTGGTGCCCGGTGGCGGATGCCCGGCTCCGGGCCGGGCCGTCGGTGGTACCGGTTACCCTGGGCCCACCACCGGGGCGGACAAGCCCTGCCAACTCTCCTCAGGGGGACCTTCCATCATGTTCCGGGCCTTGATGTATCTCCTGCCTCTGGCTCTGACGATCTACGCGTTCATCGACTGCCTGAACACCCCCGAGGACGAGGCCAAGCATCTGCCGAAGATCGCCTGGGTCTTCATCATCCTGCTGTTCTGGATCGTGGGCCCGATCGTGTGGCTGGCCGCGGGCAAGATGCGGACGGCGCCCGCCGGGGGCCGGACGCCGTCCGAATGGCACCGCAACCACCGCACGCAGTGGGTGGCCCCGGACGACAATCCGGAGTTCCTGAAGACGCTGCGCGAGGAGAACAAGAAGGACGAGTCGGTCCTCAAGGACTGGGAGGCGGATCTGCGCCGCCGCGAGGAGGAGCTCAAGCGCCGCGAGCGCGGGTCCTCGGGGCCGGAGGAGTCGGCGCCGCCCGCCTCCTGACCGGTCCGGACCGAAGCCCTCCGCCCGGACCGAAGCCCTCCGGTCGTACCGCGCCCGGTCCGGGCGGTCGACCGGAGCGCTCCGGTCCCGCGCCCGGTCCGGGCGGTCACGGACACCGCCGCAGTCACCACCACGGCCACCGCGTGTCGCCCGACGCCCGGTGGCCGTCGTTGTTCTCCGGCCGGCCCCGGACGGACCCCGGCCCCCACCGGCAGTCCTCCGCCTCCGGCCCTCCCCGGCCTCCCCTGCCCTTCCCCGCCTTCGGTCCTTGCCTGCCTTCGGCCCTTCGGTCCTTCCTCTTCCGTCCTTCTCGCCCTGCGCCCCGCTCGCGACACGCGTTCGAAAATCCTCTTCTTGGCTCAACTCCCCGTCGATATCCTTGTGTTGACGGTATGACAGATCGTCTCGGCAACGGCGCGGGGGGTGCTGTGGAGAGAGAGCTGTACGGTCGTGAGCCGGTCTTCGACGACGACGGGCTCGCGGCGCGTCTGACCGGTCTCGCCCCGTACGGCTCGGCGCGGGTCGCCTACGAGCACCATGACGATCCACCGGTCGCCGTGTTCACCGGGGGACGCGGCATGGGCAAGACGGCCGTGCTGAAGCAGCTGCGCCAGCAGTACCGGGAGATCACCCCGGTCGCCCTGCTCGACTGCGAGGCGGTCGAGCCGCCCGCCGACCCCGGGCCGGGCTGGACCCCCGTGACCGGTGCGCTGCCGGAGCTCGCCGCGCAGCTGACGGCGCGGGTGCGGGCGGCGCGGCCGGTGCCGTTCCCCCGGCTCGGCCTGGGCCTGGTGGCGGTCGCCTCGATCTCCTGGACCCGGGAGGACGAGACCCGGGCGCGGCGGGACCTCCAGGCGCTGGGCCCGGTGCTGGCGACCGTCGACACCCGGGGCGACGCGGCGACCGGCTGGGTCGCCAAGGTGCTGACGAAGCTGGCGGCCAGCGCCTTCGACGCGGTGGCCCCGCTGGCCGGACTGGTCGCGGAGGCCACGGTCGAGACGGTGCTGGAGGAGTCGTTCGGCCGGTTCCAGCGGCGGTCGGCGGACTGGTACGGGAGCTATCCGCACGCGGGCGGCAACGGCCGGATCGGGCTGCGGCAGCTGGCGGTCGACTTCGAGCGCGGCGGCGATCTGCGTCGCCGGGCCGAGGACCACCTGGTGCTGGCGCTGGTCGCGGACCTGGTGCGGGCGTACCAGGGCCTGGCCTGGGGCGCCCGGCGGGGCCGCCCGGTGCTGCTGCTGGACAACGCGCACACCGAGCTGGGCCGTCGGCTGGTCGAGCCGCTGCTGCGGCAGCGGGCCGCCGGGGTCCGGGACCGGATCGCCGTGTTCGCCGCCTCCCGGACCCGGGACCACGAGGGGCTGAGCCACGCCGCGCGCAGGCGGCTGCCCGAGGTGGCGCACGGTTCGCACTGGGCACGCGGTTCGGAGGTGACCTCGGGGATCCTGGCCGTGGAGCTGACGCCGCTGGGCCCGGCGGACGTGCGGGCGGCGTTCGACCGGCACGACCCGGCGGGCCGCGCCCCGGCCGGGCTGGCGCGCGGGGTGCACCGGCTGACCGGCGGGCGGCCGCTGGGGGTGGCGCTGCTGGCCCGGGCCACCGGCGAGGCGCTGGCCCGCGAGACGTCGCGCCCGGGCGCGACGGGAGGGGCGCCCGCGGCGGGAGGGGCGGACGGCGGTCCGGCGGCGGCCCTGGTGCC
The DNA here is from genome assembly GCF_037034285.1 of Streptomyces tyrfis. Taxonomy (NCBI): domain Bacteria; kingdom Bacillati; phylum Actinomycetota; class Actinomycetes; order Kitasatosporales; family Streptomycetaceae; genus Streptomyces; species Streptomyces tyrfis. Next base: position 70,314 of record NZ_JBAGJZ010000023.1, read on the forward strand.
GGGGGCGCTGCTGGACCTCGCGGTGGAGCTGCGCGAGGACCGGCCGCCGGTGCGGGTGGCCGGCGAGCTGCTGGCGCGGCTGGTGCCGGGGCAGTCGCTCGACGTGCTGTGCGTGCTGGCCGCCGCGCACGGTGAGGAGTCGGCGCGGCTGCTGGCGACGGACCGGCTGCGCGGCCGGTCGCCGGAGGGCGACGCGGCGCTGCGGGTGCGGGACGCGCTGCGGGCGCAGGACTGGCCGGTCGGCCCCGAGTTCTTCGTCGCCGATCCGCTGCTGCGCGCGCTGCTGCTGCACCGGCTGCGCTTCCAGGACGACGACCACCCGGACTACGCGGTGTGGCGCGCGGTGCACGAGACGCTCCGTACGGCGTACGCGCCCGGGGGCCGTCTGCCGAGCGTGCCGCACCGGCTGCACCAGGAGCTGGTGCTGGGCCGGCCCCGGGACTGCGTGACCCATCTGCGGGAGCGGTTCCCGGGCCCGGACGTGACGGGCTGGCTCGACGCGCTGCGGTTCATCGCCTCGGCTCCGTACCCGCGCGTGCCCGGCCGCGGCGGACCCGATCCGCGGCGGGCGGTGGCGCTGGGCCGGGAGGCGACGGCGGCGCTGCCGGACGCGGAGACCGGGCTCGCGGGGCTCGACGAACGGGCCGCGGAGCTCCAGTCGCTGCTGCGCAGGCTGCTGCACGCGGTGTGGCTGCTGTCCGATCCGCTGGTCCTGCCGGACGACGAGGTGATCGAGCGGATGGCGTACGAACTGCGGCAGCTGTCCGGCAGGCACCCGTCGGGCAACAGCGTGCTGTGGGACGCGGCGACGCACTGGCCCAGGGACATCAGGGCCTGGCGGCCGCTGTCCATGCCGCCGGGAGCGCCGCCCGGGCCGCCGGGCCGGATGACGGGCGGCGGGGGCGGTGCGGGCAACACCACGGGCCCGGGCACAGGCGGGGCGGGCACGGGCGGAGCGGGCGGGACCGGCGGCCGCCGGTCCGGGGAGGACGGCTCGGATGCGTAATCCACTGCGGTACCGCCTCTGGTACACGGCGCGGCAGCGGGTCGTCACCTCGGTGGTGGCGGGCGCCCTGCTCGTCACGTCCGGCTGGTACGGCATCGGCCGGCTCACCGCTCCCGAGGACCGCTCCTGCGCGCCGGGCGTGGCGCGGCCGACGGGCAGCGAGGAGTGCGTGGGCGTCGCGGGCGACGGCTACGACTTCGGGCGTCCGAAGCTCACCGCGGTCGCCGCGGCCATCGCCCGGGAGAACGCCGCGCTGAAGCCCGGCCGGTACGCGACGGTCGCGCTGCTGCTGCCGCTGACGTCGCGGGACGACGCGATGCAGACGAAGATGCGGCGCGAGCTCCAGGGCGCGTTCGCCGCGCAGTACCGGGCCAACCATCTGTCGAACGGCCAGGTGTCCGGGATCCGGCTGGTGCTCGCCAACACCGGCGACAACAACCTGCTGTGGCGGCCGACGGTGGAACGGCTGAAGCGGATGACCGGGGCGCCGGACCATCTGCGCGCCGTGTCCGGGGTGGCCACCAGCAGCACCCAGGTCAGGGACGCGGTCAAGGAGCTGACCGCGGCGCACATCGCGGTCGTCGGCACCACGATCACCGCCGACGACATCGCCAACGGCCCGGACCGCGACCCGTTCCCGGGGCTGGCCCGGGTGTCGCCGACCAACCAGGACGAGGCGCGGGCGCTGGCCCACTTCGGTCGGGTCAAGGCGGACAAGGCGCTGCTGGTCCAGGACACCCGTACCGGTGACCACTACACGGACACGCTGCGGACGGCGTTCACCGCGCTGCTGAAGGGCACCCGCTACGAACCGCAGCTGTTCACCTCGCGCCGCGACCCGAACGACGAGGGCACCACGGCCAACACCTTCCAGCAGATCACGCATCTGATCTGCGACACGGACGCGGACACGGTGTTCTTCGCCGGACGCCACACCCAGTTGCGGCAGTTCATCAACGCGCTCGGCTCCCGGGGCTGCCAGAACCGCCCGTTCACGATCCTGACCGGCGACGAGGGCTCCTACCTCGGCGACGACCGGAAGCTCGACCGGGGCGCGCTGCGGCGCGGGGTGACGGTCCGCTACGCCTCGCTGGCGCACCCCGACACCTGGGCGCCGGCGGCGGGCCGCGGGCCCGGGGCGGCGACGGGCGGCTCCCCGGCGGACTACCAGGGCTTCCTGGACCTGCTGGCCGTGGTGGGGAAGAAGCCCGCGGGCCCGATCGGCCCGGTCGGGCACCAGGACCTGACGGACGGGCAGATCATCATCGCGCACGACGCGATGACGCTGGCGGTGCACGGCATCCGGCAGGCGACCCCGGAGGGCAAGCGGCTGCCGGACCCCGGTGACGTGGGCGAGCAGTGGCCGAGGGTGAAGGGTTCGCTGCGGGTGCCGGGGGCCAGTGGCTGGATCTGCCTGGACAACCACGGGAACCCGTACAACAAGGCGGTGCCGGTGGTGGAGCTGGCGCCCGAGGACGCCCGTCAGCGGTTCGTGGCGATCGCCTGGCCGCAGCGGACGCCGCCGGATCCGAGGTGCCTGCCGCCGTCCTCGGCCCCGTGAGGCGGCGCGCGAGGGGCTGCCATGCGCCGCGCTCGCCGGGCACGCCAAGGCCCGCGCCCCCGCGACGGCGCGCTCGCCAGGTACGCCCGGTCCCACGCCCCGCTCGCACCGCGGCGGTCCCGGCTCACGCCCCGGCGGCGTACTCCTCGCGCAGTGCCGCCCAGCGCACCGGCGTCCACGCCGACCAGTCGGCGGGGCGGCCGTCGAGCGCGTCCAGGAGGTAGAGGAAGTGGTCGTGCCAGCCGGCCAGGCAGTCCAGGCGCAGCTCGTCGTCGCCCCGGATCTCGTGGGTGAAGCGCAGCAGCACATGGTCGCCGCGCGGCGGCTCCAGATGGAAGCGGATCCGGCCGCACGGCTCCCCGAGGGTGTATTCGGCGACCCGTTCGACGTCCCAGGCGGTGACGGTGCCGGAGGCGACCGCGGCGCTCCCCTCCCGGTCGGTGGTGAGCCGGTGCAGCGTGACCGCCCCGCCGACGCGCGGTTCGAACGGGTCGGCGGCGGCCAGCCAGCCGGCCAGGCCCTCGGCGCCGGCGACGGCCGTCCACACCCTGGGGACGGGATACGGCAGCCGCAGCAGGAACCGCAGGGTGTGCAGGTCGCCCTCGGTCTCGCTGGTGCCGTGCTCGAAGGCGGGGGTGGCGTCGGTCATGGTTCCAGCGTGGCCCGGCCGCGCCCGGTCCGCACCCGTACCGCCCGGCGCCGGTACGGCACGCGCCCGCACGGACACGGTCCGTACGGGCGCGGGTCGCCGGGCGTGAGCCGGCGGGTGCGGGTCGCCGGGCATGGGCCGGCGGGCGTGGGGAGGGGTCAGACGCCGGCGTAGGAGTGCTTGCCGTTGACGAAGATGTTCACGCCGTAGTAGTTGAACAGCCAGCAGCCGAAGGCGATGAGCGCCAGATAGGCGGCCTTGCGGCCCTTCCAGCCGGCGGTCGCGCGGGCGTGCAGGTAGCAGGCGTAGGCGACCCAGGTGATGAAGGACCAGACCTCCTTGGGGTCCCAGCCCCAGTAGCGGCCCCACGCGTCACCGGCCCAGATCGCGCCCGCGATGATCGTGAACGTCCACAGCGGGAAGACCGCGGCGTTGATCCGGTACGAGAACTTGTCGAGCGACCCGGCGGCGGGCAGCCGGGACAGCACGGACCGGGCGAACGCCCCGGGCTGCCGGCCGGCCGCGAGCTTGGCCTCGTAGCTGTCGCGGAACAGGTAGAGCAGGGTGGCGACCGCGCCGATGTAGAAGACGGCGCCGCAGAGGATGGCGGTGGAGACGTGGATCCACAGCCAGTACGAGTGCAGCGCGGGCACCAGCTGGTCGCTGGCGGTGTAGAGCAGCGTGGTCGCGATGCCCAGGTCCAGCAGGACGGTGGTGACCAGGAGCAGCCCCATCCAGCGGACGTTCTTCTTCAGGGCGAGGAGGAGCAGGTACGCGCCGACCGCCACCGTGGAGAAGGTGATGGAGAACTCGTACATGTTGCCCCAGGGGGCGCGCTGCACGGAGAGCGCGCGGGCGACGACGCCGCCCGCCTGCACCAGGAAGGCGAGCACGGTCATGGAGATCGCGATGCGGCCGTACAGGTCGCCCTGGAACGTGCCGCCGGCCGCGCCCGGCCCGTCCGGGACGTCGCGGGAGCCCGCGGCGGCGCGCGTGACGATCTTCGGGCGGTCGAGCACGGCGGTGCCGCCGCCCTGCCGGGCCGCCCGGGCCGGAGCCGCGGCGGCGGTCCCCTCGCCCTCGGCGCCGGTCAGGGCGGCGGCGGTGCGGCCGACCTTGCTGCGGCTGCCGAACACCCACTCCGCGATGTGCGCGAAGAAGGCGAGGGTGTAGACGGCCATGGACGAATAGATCAGCACATTGCTGGTCTGCGCCAGGCTCTCGTTGGTTGCGGCGGCGAGATTCACTTCTCAGCCCCTTCGGCGGGTTCTACGGAGGATTCTTCGGCGGTGTCCGGGGCCGACGCGGGGGCCGCGTCGGTCACCGGGTCCGGGTCGGTCACCGTGTCCGGGTCGGGCGCGGCGGGTCCTTCGGCCGTGGCCGCCGCGGCGGCCACGGGGTCCGGTTCGGCCGCGTCGGACGCCGGGTCCGGGTCGGGCGCGCCGGGCGCTTCGGTGTGCAGCGCGGCCGCGAGTTCGGCGAGCTCCTCGGGGAGCCGGGCGGACTCGCTGCGGCCGAGGCCCGCCATCTCGACGACGGTGACGCCGTCCGCGCCGCGCACGGCCCGCACCCAGACCCGCCGCCGCTGGATGAACAGCGAGCCCGCGAGGCCGACGATCGCGGTGGCCGAGCCGCCGAGCGCCCAGCCGCTGGCGGGCTGCTCGGTGATCTGGAAGCTGGCCCACTCCTCGACGCCCTCGAAGGTGATCGACGCCGAGCCGTCGGGCAGCTTCATCGTGTCGCCGACCGCGAGGCGCTGCTTGAGCGGTTCGCCCTTGGCGTCGTTGAACGGCTTCATCTTCGTCTTGTCGAGCTGGTACACGTTCTGCGGCAGCCCGGAGTCGACGCCGAGGCTTCCGTGGTAGGCGTTGAGCGCGAGCACCGGCATGTCGGCGGCCGGGAACTGGGAGAACATCGTGCCCTTGCCGTCGCCGGCGAAGGTCGGCACGAAGAACGCCTGGAAGCCCAGCTGGTCCTTCTTGCCGTTCTTGTCGCGGTAGCCGTCCATCACCTTGATCGCACCGGTCGAGGTGACGTTGTTGTCGATGGGCAGCAGCGGCACCGCGCTGCGGTAGACCACCTCGCCGGAGGCGTCCTTGACGGAGACGACCGGCGCGTAGCCGTGCGCGTTCAGATAGACCTTGGTGCCGTCGACGACGAGCGGCTCGTTGACCTTGATGACGGTCTTGTGCGGCTTGCCGTAGGCGCCCTTCTCGTACGTCACATGGGCCTCGAAGGTCCGTGCCGTCCCGACCTGGGGGCCGCTGCGCTCGTACGTGCCGATGAAGTCGTCGAGCCGGAAGCTGAACGGGGTCAGCGCCCCGTTGTCGAACAACGAGCCGGACTTGAAGTCGTCGTACTGGGGCAGCGTGTTGGAGAAGCCGTCGCCCTCGACGATCAGCTTTCCGCCCTCGGACTTGAAGAGCTGGCCGTAGCCGAACGCCACCAGCATCACGATCAGCGCGACGTGGAAGGCGAGGTTCCCGGCCTCGCGCAGATAACCCTTCTCGGCGGCGACCGCGTCCCCCACGACGTGGGCGCGGAAGCGGCGCCGGCGCACCAGGGCGAGCGCGGCCTCGCGGACCTGCTCGGGCTCGGCCTCGGTGCGCCAGGTGGTGTACGCGGGCAACCGGGTCAGGCGCCGGGGGGCGCCCGGCGGGCGGCCGCGCAGCTGGCCGATGAACTGGCCGGTGCGCGGCACGATGCAGCCGATGAGCGAGACGAACAGCAGGATGTAGATCGCGGAGAACCACACCGAGCTGTAGACGTCGAAGAACTGGAGCTTCTCGTAGATCGGCGCGAGGGTGGTGTGGGCCTCCTTGAAGGTCCGCACCTTGAGCTCGTCCACGCTGTTCTGCGGGATCAGCGAGCCGGGGATGGCGCCGAGCGACAGCAGGAAGAGCAGGATCAGCGCGACCCGCATCGAGGTGAGCTGCCGCCAGAACCAGCGGGCCCAGCCGATGACGCCCATGGCGGGCGGGGCCGCCGCGGTCTCCTCGCGGGGGGCGGTGGAGAGCCGGGAGCCCGCCGCGTCGAGTTCCCGGGCGTTCTCCCCGGGGCCCGGGTCGCGGGCGTCGTTCTCGTGCGCGTCGTCGTTCCCGTCGGCGGGCGCGGGCCCGTTCCGGTCGCGGCGCGCGTCGGTCGCGTTGGACTTGGTGTTGCTCATGGAACCTCAGATCCCCACCGTGAAGCCGTCGGACCAGCTCTGCATCGTCTGCACCAGGCTGCCCCACAGACCGGTCAGCAGGAGCAGACCGGTCACGATCATCATCGCGCCGCCGATCCGCATGACCCATGCGTAGTGGCGCTTGACCCAGCCGAACGCGCCGAGCGCCTTGCGGAAGGCGACCGCGGCGAGCACGAAGGGCACGCCCAGACCGGCGCAGTAGGCGATGGTCAGAATCGCCCCGCGTCCGGCGGTGCCCTGGTCCATCGCGAGGATGTTCACCGAGCTGAGCGTCGGACCCAGGCAGGGGGTCCAGCCGATCCCGAAGAGGGCGCCCAGCAGGGGCGCCCCGGCCAGTCCGCTCACCGGCCGCCGGTGGATGCGGAACTCGCGCTGGGTCATCCAGGGCATCAGCCCCATGAAGAAGATCCCCATGAGGATCATCAGCACGCCGAGGATCGTGGAGAGGACCTCGCTGTACTGCTGGAGCGTCTGGCCGAAGTAGCCGAAGAGCGCGCCGCCGGAGACGAACACGGCGGTGAAGCCGAGCACGAACAGCGAGGCGCCCGCCACCATGCGGCCCCGTCTGGCCTGCGCCAGGTCGGTGCCGCTGACGCCGGTGACGTAGGAGAGGTAGCCCGGCACCAGCGGCAGCACGCACGGTGAGAAGAACGAGACGAGCCCGCCGAGCACCGCGACGGGCAGGGCGACCAGGAGCGCCCCGCTCAGGACGGTCTCGTTCTGCCCCGTGAGTGCGGCGAGGGTGATCACGGAGTCACTTCTCCGCGATCAGCGGGTCGATCGTCTGGTGCAGCGTCTCGGCGTCGAGCGCGGCCAGCGAGCGGGCGGCGATCTTACCCTCCCGGTCCAGGACCACGGTGGACGGGATGGCCTGCGGGTTCAGCGTGCCCTTGGGGAAGCGGAGCATCAGCTTGCCGGTCGGGTCGTAGATGCTCGGGTAGGGGACGCCGTAGTCCTCCTCGAACTTCACCGCTTCGTCCTTCTTGGGATTCCGCGTGTTGATCCCGACGAACTCGACGCCCTTGTCCTTCGTCTCCTTCGCCACCCGCGAGAAGTACTGGGCCTCCAGACGGCAGGGACCGCACCAGGAGGCCCAGATGTTCAGCACGACGACCTTGCCCTTGAGATCGGCCACGTCGAGCTGCTTGCCGTCGAGGGTCTCGCCGTCGAGCTTCGGGGCGGGCTTGCGGTCGCCCTTGTCCACGGTGGTGACTCCGCCGCTGCCCGCGACGAAGTTGGTGTTGCCACCGCCGCCGGCCTTGTTGTCGTTCCCGCCGCACGCGGTCAGCGTGAGCGCGAGTGCGACGGCCGCTGCGGGCGCGGCGAGCGGGAGGAAACGGCGTCGAGATGCCCGGCCATAGGTCATGTGAAAAGTTTCGCATGACGGTTCCGGCGATCTCGGGCACCCCCCTGGATGCCCGTAACGCCCCTTGTCAGGATTGTTTAAAGAAGGCGTTCCAGCCGCCCTGGGGCGCCTCTCCGACACCCAGGGTACGGAGCTTGTCGAGGACGGCCGGGGTCTGGACGTCGAGCCAGTCGACGTACTGCTTGAACGAGACGAGCCGCACGTCCGGCTTTCCCGCGACCTGCTTCAGCGTCTCCTCGACGGCGTCCATGTAGATGCCGCCGTTCCATTCCTCGAAGTGATTTCCGATGTAGAACGGCGCGCGGTTGGTCGTGTACGCACGGTTGAATCCGGCGAGATACGACTGGGTCGCCTGCTTGCGCCAGCCGGGATAGCGCGACGGCATTCCCTTGGTCGAGTTCTGCGACTGGTTGGCGAGGATGTTGTAGTCCATCGAGAGGACCTCGAAGCTGTGCCCGGGGAAGGGCATGGCCTGGAGCGGAAGGTCCCAGACCCCCTTCCGCTTCTCCGGCCAGACCTGCCTGCCGCCGGGGGAGCTGGCGTCGTAGCGCCATCCCAGCTTGGCGGCCGTGGGCAGCAGATTGTCCTGGCCGAGCAGGCAGGGGGTACGGCCGCCGACCAGTTCCTTGCGGTAGTCGAAGGGCAGCGGATCGATATCGGTCCAGCCGCTGTTGGTGCGCCATTCGGTGACGAAGGAGATCGCCTGGTCGATTTCGCTCTGCCACTGGGCGGAGGTCCAGTTCGCGACCGACCCGGAACCGGCGCAGAAATGCCCGTTGAAGTGCGTGCCGATCTCATGTCCGTCCAACCACGCCTGGCGGACGTACTTCAGCGTCTGCTTGATGTGGTCATCGGTGAGATATCCGATGTCGGAGGCGCCGACCGGGTTGTTGGGCGGCCGGTACTTCGACTTCTTGGACTCGGGGAGGAGATAGAGGCCCGAGAGGAAGAAGGTCATCGCCGCGTCATGGTTCTTGGCGAGTTCGAGAAAGCGCGGGAAGAGCCCGTTGCCGACCTCGCCCGCCCCGTCCCAGGAAAAGATCACGAACTGCGGGGGCGTCTGGCCGGGTTCGAGCGGAACCGGCGCCGGGGGCTGGTGCGGCTGTTTGCCGGTGTCCGCGGTGGAACCGTCTCCGATCAGCCGGACGTCCTTCTTCGCGGGACCGCTCCCCCGGTCGTGCCCGTCGGCGCCCTTCCCGCCGTCCCCCCGGGGCCGGCTCGTCCCGGAGGAACTGCACCCCGCGACACCGATCGCGGCCGCGGCCCCCAGGCCGGCTCCGAGCAATCCCCTTCGGCTGATCTCGCGCATGCGTTCCCCATCTGCGGTCGTTTTGCCTCAAGTCCATACAAACTGGCGAAGGCTTAGATGGCGGAAACAACACGGGGGTTCCGCGATTTAGCACAAAGTTCTGTGAGGTATCAACCCCCGGATGTGACCAAACACACAACCGAATCCTGGTACGCCGGGTCGTGTCCGCCCCGCACGCCCGCGCCGCGGAAACGGCGTGCGCGGACGGCGCACGCGGACGGCATACGGGGAGGGCGTACGAGGACGGGCGGGACCCCGCCCCGGGGACGGGAGGCCGCGAACGGAACGGGGCGGGGCGGGACATGAGGCCCACCCGGCCCCACGTCCCGCCCCGCCCCGACTTCCCCCGCCTCGACTCGCCCCGCGTGGCCTCGCGTCGACTCGCGCCGCTTCGACTCGCGTCGCTTCGAACCGCCTCGCGTCGAGCCGCCTCGCCGGCGGGCTCAGGCGCCGAACGCCTTCGACTTCCCCTTCACCGGCTTCGCCCCGGCCCGCAGGTGCGGCGGCACCAGGTCCCGGGCCGGCTCGCTGTATCCGACCGACACGATCTTGTCGCCCTGGTACGTGAAGCTGGTCAGCGACGCCAGCGTGCACTGGCGCTTGCGCGGGTCGTGCCACAGCCGCCGCCGCTCCACGAAGCTCCGCACGATCCAGATCGGCAGCTGGTGGCTGACGCACACGGCCTCGTGGCCGCGCGCCGCGTCCTTGGCCGCGTCCAGGGCGCCCATCATCCGGACGACCTGCTCGATGTACGGCTCGCCCCACGACGGCCGGAACGGGTTCGTCAGGTGCTTCCAGTTGTCCGGCTTGCGCAGCGCCCCGTCCCCGACGCCGAAGGTCTTGCCCTCGAAGACGTTGGCCGCCTCGATGAGCCGCTCGTCGGTCGCGAGCTCCAGCCCGTGCGCGGCGGCGATCGGCGTGGCCGTCTCCTGGGCGCGCTCCAGCGGGGAGGCGACGACATGGGTGATGTCGCGGCCCTCCAGGTGCTCGGCGACCCGGTCGGCCATCTTCCGGCCCAGCTCGGAGAGGTGGTAGCCGGGGCGGCGTCCGTAGAGCACGCCCTCCGGGTTGTGCACCTCCCCGTGCCGCATCAGATGGACGACGGTGATGTCCCCGCGGCCCCCGTTCCGGCCGTTCCCGCTCTTCCCGTTCGTTCCGTTCTCGCTCATGCGGTGGCCTCCGAAGCGGCACGGGCGGCGGCGGGCAGGGCGGCGGCGATCCGCTCGACGGCCCGCGCGTCGTGGGCGGTGGAGACGAACCACGACTCGAAGGCGGACGGCGGCAGATAGACGCCCTGCGACAGCATCGAGTGGAAGAAGGCGGTGAAGCGGAAAGCTTCCTGCCGCTTGGCGTCCTCGTAGTTCCGCACCGGCCGGTCGGTGAAGAAGACGGAGAACATGTTGCTCGCCGCCTGCACGGTGTGCGCCACGCCCTCCTTGGTGAGCGCCTCGCCGACCAGGCCGCGGATCTCCGCGGAGACCGCGTCCACCTTCGCGTACGCCGCGTCGTCGAGCAGTCGCAGCTGGGCGAGCCCGGCGGCGGTGGCGATCGGGTTCCCGGAGAGGGTGCCCGCCTGGTAGACGGGGCCGGCCGGGGCCAGGTGCGCCATGACGTCCGCCCGGCCGCCGAAGGCCGCCGCCGGGAAGCCGCCGCCCATCACCTTGCCGAAGGTCATCAGGTCGGGGCGCACGCCGTCGACGCCGAACCAGCCCGCCTTCGAGGTGCGGAACCCGGTCATGACCTCGTCGGAGATGTAGAGGGCGCCCTCGGCGGCGCAGATCTCCTTGAGCCCGGCGTTGAAGCCGTCCAGCGGCGGCACCACGCCCATGTTGCCCGGCGACGCCTCGGTGATCACACAGGCGATCTCGCCCGGGTGCGCGGCGAACGCGGCCCGCACGGCCTCCAGGTCGTTGTACGGCAGCACGAGCGTGTCGCCGGCCTGCGCGCCGGTGACGCCGGGGGTGTCCGGGAGCCCGAAGGTCGCGACCCCGGACCCGGCGGCGGCGAGCAGCGCGTCGACGTGGCCGTGGTAGCAGCCGGCGAACTTCACCACCTTGGCGCGGCCGGTGAAGCCGCGGGCGAGACGGATCGCGGACATGGTCGCCTCGGTGCCGGACGACACCAGCCGCACCTGCTCCACCGGCTCGACCCGGGCCACGATCTCCTCGGCGAGCGCGACCTCGCCCTCGCCGGGCGTCCCGAACGAGGTGCCGCGCGCCACCGCCTCCTGCACCGCCGCGATCACCTCGGGGTGGGAATGGCCGAGAATCATCGGTCCCCACGAGCACACGAGGTCGACGTACTCACGGCCGTCGGCATCGGTGAGGTACGGACCGGTACCGGACACCATGAAGCGGGGCGTACCGCCCACGGCCCGGAAGGCACGCACGGGAGAGTTCACGCCACCGGGCGTCACGAGGGACGCGCGGTCGAAGAGCGTCTGCGAAACGGGGGCTTGATATGAATACGCCACTTTGGTCCTGATCTGCGATTCGGGGGTCGGTCGGCCGGGCCGGAAATCTTGGCCGCGGTGAGCGGGGAACGTGTTCTCCTCGTGTGAGGGAAGGGCTCAGCCCCCTCGCGTCTGCGAAACTGGGGCGTGACGGGGGAAGCTCACACAAGCCATGGTGTCAGAGGCGCGCGCCGTCTCGCGGAACAGGTGTTTCACCGCACGCCCGCGGGGGAGGTCACTGACACGATGATCGGGTTGCACGGCGGGGTCCGTGTCTCCTAAGTAGTAGTCGGGTGGATGAGATATGCATCGCGGTGGCGGAGTGGGCGAAGGGACCGACGACCTGGGGCCCGAGCCTGCCCGGCGGGGTCGGCACCGGCGCGATGGGGAACGGCGCCGGGGCGTGCGGCCCGGCGGTGCGCAGGGCGGCGGATCCGGAAGCGGGAGTGGTGGCCGGATGGGGGTGACGTACAAGTACTTCGGCGCCCCGGACGGGGCGACCGCGGCGCGCGTGCCCATTTCGATGCGCCCCGAGGAGCTCGGCGGCGACGAGCTGGGCATGGGCGGCATGTTCACCAAGATCAAGCCGGAGACGGTGGCCGCGATGGTCCTCACCGGCATCCAGGGCATCCCGCTGCACCGGGTCCCCCCGCTGGAGCTGGTCGTGCTCCACCCCGACTACGCGGTGGTGAAGCTCCCGATGACGGTCGTCGACCCGCTGCGCGGCGTCGGCGAGGAGTCGGTGGGCGCCGCCGCCTTCATCTGGTCCACGGTCCCCGACCGCGGCGGCCCGCAGGACGCGTTCAACGTCTACCGGCTGCTGCACGAGTGGCAGGACTTCAGCCACCGCCTGCATGACGCGGGACATCAGGCGTACTGCCTGGTGTGGCCCTGAGCGAGGGCGACGGAGGGCCGGGCGGCAGGTGGAGCCACCGGGCCGTGCCCGGGGCGATGACATGGGTGTGCCCGCCCAGGACGACCCGGACCGCCGGGTGGTGCGAGCCCGGCACGGCGATCCGGACGCGGCCCGCCCGGAACCGCAGGTCCACGTCCCAGTGCCGGCGGAACCGGATGCGCACCCCGAACTTCGAGAGCTGCGGCAGTTCGGCCGGGTCCAGCCACAGCGCGTCCTCGCGGGTCTCCAGCCCGGTCATCCCGCGCTGCACGAAGTCGAGGGTGCCCGCCATCGCCCCCAGGTGGACGCCTTCCTCGGTGGTGCCGCCCTGGGTGTCGGCCACGTCCCCGATCAGCGCCTCCTCGCAGTACGCCCACGCCTCGTCGCGGCGGACCCGGGCCAGCACCCAGGCGTGGACCAGTGAGCTGAGCGTGGACCCGTGGCTGGTGCGGGCGAGGTAGTGGTCGACGGTGGCCCGCCAGCCGTCGTCGTCCAGCGGGTGTCCGAGCCGCCGGAAGAGTCCGGCGAGCTCGCGCGGCGAGAAGAGATAGCCCAGCATCAGCACGTCGGCCTGCTTGGACGCCTGGTAGCGGTTGACGGTGTCGCCCTCCGCCTCCAGGATCCGGTCCAGCCTCCTGATGTCCCCGTACCGCCTCCGGTATCCCTCCCAGTCGAGCTCGGCCAGTTCCCCGTAACCGGCGAACTGGCTGATCACGCCCCGGTGATACGGCACGTGCAGCCGGCGGGAGACGTCCTCCCAGCGTTCCGTCTCGTCGGCGTCGAGCCCGAACCGGTCGAGCAGCCGCCGCCGGCGGCCCTCCGGGAGCTCCCGGTACAGCTCCAGCGCACGCGACAGGACCCACGCGGCCGTCACGTTCGTGTACGCGTTGTCGTCGAGTCCGGGCGTCCGGGCCCCCGGGTAGGCGTCGTGGTACTCGTCGGGGCCGACGACTCCCCGGATGCGGTACCGGGCGAGGGAGTCGTCCCAGGTGGCGCCGGACGCCCAGAACCTGGCGATCTGGAGCAGCATCTCCGCGCCCTTGGAGTGCAGATAGTCCGTGTCCCCGGTCGCCTGGCAGTACTGCCACACGTTGTACGCGACGGCCGAGCCGACGTGGTGCTGGAGACGGGAGTGGTCGGGCAGCCAGTGCCCCGACCGCGGGTTGAGATGGATCTCCTGCGTCTCCTCGCGGCCGGTGTCGGCGCTCTGCCAGGGGTACATCGCCCCGGCCCGGCCCGCCTCGGCCGCCGCCCGGCACGCGGCGGGCAGCCGCCGGTGGCGGTAGTCGAGCAGCCCCCGGGAGACCTCCGGCAGATGCAGGTTCAGGAACCGCAGGACGAACAGCTCGTCCCAGAAGACGTGGCCCCGGTACGCCTCGCCGTGCAGCCCCCTCGCCGGAACGCCCACGTCGAGTTCGGCGGTGTGCGGGGACAGCGTCTGGAGCACGTGGAAGAGGTGCAGCCGCAGCACCCGCCCCGCCTGGCCGGCGACCTCCAGCCGGACCTGCCGCCACAGCTCGGCCCAGGCCCGCCGGTGCGAGGCCAGCAGGTCCGGGAAGCCCGGCGCCCGCCGGACCTCCGCCGACGCGGCCCGCAGCGGACTGCCGATAGCCCGGTCGCGGCTGGTGCACAGGGCCACGGTCTTGTCGACGACGGCGTCGCGCCCCGGGCCCAGCGGCAGCGCCAGCCGCCGGAACACCGAGGTCGGGGTCTGCCGGAAGTCGTACGCCGCCGGCCCCCCGTGCCCCGCGGGCTCCTCGGGGCGTACCGCGCCGGTGGGGCCCGCCTCGTGCCCGGCGCGGGTGCGGGCGGCCAGCGCGATCCCGATGTCCGACTCGAACGTGCGGCACCTCAGCGACACCACGCCGTCGTGGTCCGTGCCGGTCGCCCAGCCGGTGAGGTGCCGGTTCGCCAGCCCCTGGTATCTCTCGACCCCGGAGTTGCGGACGTCCCCGTCGATCCCCGACTCCACCTCGATCACGCCCGTCCACCCCTCCGCCCGGAACACCGTGCGGAGCGCGGCGAGATGCCGGTCGCCCATGTGCACCAGGCGGCACTGCTCCACCCGGAGCCGCCGCCCGGCCCCGTCCTCGTACACGGACCGCCGGGTCAGGGTGCCGCCCTTCAGGTCGAGCCACTGGGCGTGCTCCACGAGTTGCGCGTGGTCCGGGGTCAGCCATGGTCCGGGCGCGGCGCCCTCGGGGCGGACGCGGTAGCGCAGGGGCAGCCAGTTCGGCAGGTTGACCAGGTCCTCGTTCTCCACCGTGCGGCCCTCCACCGAGGAGGCCAGCCGGTCGTAGCAGCCCGCCGCGTAGGTGCCCGGGTAGTGCGCGGGGCCCTCGGTCGTCTCGGGGGCGGCGCCCCGGGTCGCGAAGTAGCCGTTGCCCAGCGTGCACAGCGCCTCGCGGAGCCGCTCCTTCCGCGGGTCGTACCCCTCGTACGACCAGGTCCAGGCGGGGATCCCGGCGACCGCGGCCGTCGCGGCGTCGGCCTCGTCCCCGGCGGTCGTCCCGCCGGTCAGCAGGTCGCCGGGATCGGACACCACCAGGTCGGCGCCGTGGCGGCGCAGGGCGGCGGCGCTGTCGGGGCCGCCGGTGCGGTCCACGCCGATCACGAGCCCGAAGCCGCCGCGCCGGCCGGCCTCGACACCGGCCAGCGCGTCCTCCACCACGGCCGTGTCCCGGACCGGGACCCCGAGGCGCCGCGCCGCCTCGACGAAGAGCGCCGGGTCCGGTTTCCCCGGCAGCCCCAGCCGTCCCGCCTCGTTCCCGTCGACCACCGCGGCGAACCGGTCGGCGACGCCGGCCCTCGACAGCAGCTCCGTCGCGTGCCGGGACGCCGAGACCGCCGCGCAGGGGGTCCGCCGTTCGCGCAGCGTGTCGAGCAGCCGGACCGTGCCGGGCCAGACGTCGACGTGCCCGGTGCGCAGGGACCGCGTGAACAGTTCGTCCTTGCGGGCGGCCACGGCCCACACCGTCCCGGTGCCCGGCGGGTCGCCCGGGTCGCCCTCGGGCAGGTCCAGCCCCCGGGACGCCAGGAACGCCGCCGCGCCGTCCCGCCGCGACCGGCCGTCGACATGGCGCAGATAGTCGTCCACGGCGTCGAAGGGCCGCTGCCCCTCCACCCCGGACAGCACGGCGTCGAACGCCTTCTTCCAGGCCGCCGCGTGGCTCCCGGCGGAGTCGGTGATCACTCCGTCGGTGTCGAAGACGACGGCCCGTACGGAGCGCAGGCACGGCGGCAGGGGCGGTGCGGCTGCCATGAGCGGAGCGTTCCCTTCCTCAGGGGTTCCTCCCATGGCACCACGGTTCCGGCACGGGGGCGCGGCATGTCTCCCCGGCGGCCGCGCGCGGCCGGGCGTGTCCGGGGGCCGTGCGGAGGCGGGGCGCCATGCGGGGCGGGACGGCGCCCGGTGGGCGAGGGCCGCCCGAGACGTCAAAGCAACCAGAACGTGGGAGAGTGCGTACCAGGGGGAATAAAAGCCCCATAACACCCCAAAACCATATGCACCACACCCTGAAAACACATTCGCCCTGAAACTCTGAAAACGCATGCGCCCTGAACAGGGGCATACAGCCTTGCCGCCCGGCCGCTCCGGACACCCGGGAGTCACGATGCCCAGGTCACTGCCCAGGCCACTCGACGACGCGACGTTGACCGGCCTCGTCGCCGATGCCACCGCCGCCCCGTCCATGCACAACACCCAGCCCTGGCAGTTCCGCTACACGCGCGCGGGCCACACGCTCACCCTTCTGGCCGACCTCGACCGCGCGCTGCCGGAGGCCGACCCGGCGACCCGCGCGCTGCACATGGGCTGTGGCGCGGCCCTGTTCAACCTGCGGGTGTCCGCCGCGCACCGGAGCCTGGAGGCGCTGACCGCGCTGCTGCCCGATCCGTCGGCGCCCGCTGTGCTCGCCTCCGTCCGGCTCGGGGCCCGCGCCGGTGACGGGCCGGCCCCCGGGGACGAGGCGCTCGCCGCGCTCCACCCCGCGATCCCCGAGCGGCACACCAGCCGCTATCCGTTCGACGACCGGCCGGTCCCGGAGGACGTCCGCACGCTTCTCTCTGAGGCGGCCCGGGGCGAGGGCGCGGACTTCTCGTTCCTGGCCTCGCCGCACCTGGAGACCGTGCTGGACCTGATCCGGGACGCCGAGGCCTACGACCGCGGGGACCCGGCCCGGGAGGCGGAGCAGCGCCGCTGGATCCGCGACACGAAGTCCGAGGCGCCCGTCGACGGGATACCGGACTACGCCTTCGGCCCCCGGGACGCCTCGGAGCACGCGACCACCCGCGACTTCGTGGGCACCGGCGTCCTGCCCGGCCGGGCGCGCGTCCCGTTCGAGGAACGGCCCCAGCTGGCCCTGCTGACCACCCCGAGCGACCACCCCGTCGACTGGCTGCACGCCGGCCAGGCGCTGGAACGGGTCCTGCTCGTGGCCACGCTTCACGGCGTGTCCACGTCGTTCTCGACCCAGCCCGTGGAATGGCCCGATCTGCGCTGGGTGCTGCGGGACCCGGTGTTCGGCTCGGGGCACGCCCAGATGATCGTCCGCCTGGGGTACGGGCCCGCGGGACCGCGTACGCCGCGTCGCCCCACGAACCAGGTGCTGACGATCGAACCCTAGAGGCGAACCCTGGAAGCGCCCCCTGGAAACGAACCGGGGAAACGAACCGTGGCGGCGGAACGCGACGACAGGCGGCAGCCGGCAGAACAGCAGTCGACAGGTGGTGGAAGCCATGGGACGCCCCGTGGTCGTCGGAGTGGACGGATCGGAGGGCAGCCTCCGCGCGCTCGACTGGGCGGCGGCGGAGGCGGCGCGTCGGAGGCTGCCCCTGCGTGTCCTCCACGCCTCGCTGTGGGAGCACTACGAGGGCGTGCACCCGGAGCGCGACGCCGAGCGCCCCACCGAGGAGGTCCTGGCCGAGCGCCTCGTCGACGAGGCCCGGGAGCGCGCGCGCCGGCTCGGCCCCTCGCTGGACGTGGTGGCCGCCGTGGAGCCCGAGGACCCGGTGGCCGCGCTCGTCAGGGAGAGCCACGCGGCCGCCATGGTGGTCCTCGGCTCGCGCGGCCGGGGCCGGATCGCCGGGATGCTCCTGGGGTCCGTCAGTCTGGCGCTCGCCAACCGGTCGCACTGCCCCGTCGTGGTCGTACCGGCGCGGGCCGCGGCCACACCGCTGTACCCGGGCCGGGTCGTCGTCGGGATCAGCGACGCCGATCGGCCGACGCCGGCCGCCCTCTTCGCGCTCGCCCACGCGGCGGCCCGGCACGGCGAGCTGGTCGCGGTACGGGCCTGGCGCTGCCCCGCGCACGAGGCCATGAGCCATCCGCTGCTCGCCGGCTCCCCCGCCGCCGCCTACCACCGGCAGGCCGAGGAGCACCTGGAGACCGTGCTCGCCGGGCTGGACCCGACGGACTCCTCCGGCGTCGTCGTCCAGAGGTCGGTGGCACGCGGGCCGACGCACCAGAAACTGCTTGAAGCAGCCGAGGGCGCGGAGCTCCTGGTCGTCGGCGCGAGCCGGTCCGGCGGCCGTCACGGACAGCACCTGGGCCCGGTGAACCACGCGATGCTGCACTACGCGCCCTGCCCGGTCGCGGTCGTTCCGAACCTCCCGAACGCCCCCGGCGGCCCGGGCGTCGACGACCGCACCGCCTGAGCCCTCACGCACACCGCCGAGCCCTCACGACGCGACCACGTCGCCCGGCTGCGCGACTCCGCTCCGCGACTCCGCGACTCCGCGACTGTCAGTGCGAGGCCGTACGGTTCTACTCGTCGTCGCGCCGCTCCGCTCGTCGTCACGACACGCCGTCGCACCAGGGGGAGGGCCGGACCATGGCCGAGTTCGTCGCACGTCTTGTCGCCACACTGCCGGCGCCACTGGGCCCTGCCCGGCGCGGCGAGGACACGGCGGACGCCCCGCTGCTCCTGTGCCGGCCGGGCAGTCGTCTGCTCGTCCAGCGCGGCGACGCCGAACTGGCCGTCGTCGACGCGAACGCCGAGGACGCCCCGGTGGTCCGTTTTCCCGCGCCCTGGCCTCGCCGCTTCGGTACGTGCACGGTGGCGCCGGGCGGCGAGCTCGCGGTCTTCTCCGGGGTGCACGCGCTGCGCGCCGTGGACGCGACGGGCGCGGTGCGCTGGGAGATCCGGCACGGCTGCTGGGACGGCGATTGCCGCACGCTCCACACCGCGTACGAGGAGTACGCGTCCGACCGTTCGCACGAGTACGCCGACCGGGGCTCGGCCGCGTTCTCGGCGGACGGGACGCTCGTCTGGGCCCATATACGCGGCCCCGTCGCCTCGGCCGGACCCGACGCCCCCGAGGCGCTGCCCGGCCCCGATGCGTCCCCCGGGTCCGATGTGCTGGAGGAATGGCTGGTGATCGACGCCGCCGACGGCCGCATACTGGGCCGCGCCGGAACGGATACCGCCGCCATCGGCTCGGAGCACGTCCCGCACCCGGACCCCGCCCGCATGGGGCTGTGCGTCGGCGAGGGCCAGGACGGCGTGCCGCTGCTGTGGGGCCGGTGGGACGGGCGACGGCTCTCCGTCGAGGGGTTCTGCGCCTACGAACGGGTGCTGACGTCGGTGAGCCCCTCGGGCGACCGCTTCCTCACCGTCACCCACTGCGAGGAGACGCTCGGCGTGCACCGGATCGAGGACGGTTCGGCGCTGTGCGAGCTCGACGCCGGGGGCAGCGTCCCCCGTCACCCCGAGGCCGACCCCGACGACCAGGACGCCGACGTGACGCTCTGGGACTACGCGTGCGGCTTCCTCGACGAGGAGACCATCGTCGCGGGAACGTCGGCACGGGACGAGGAGTACGGCGAGCAGCGCCACTGGCTGGTGCGCGCGGACGCGGCCGGACTGCGGGTGAGCGCCCGGATCGCGTACCCCTTCCCGGTGTCCGGCGGCGTCACGGCTCTGGACGACGGCACCTGGTACACGGTCCCGGAGGACGGCGACGCCCTGCACATCTGGAGCCGGTAGGCCCCGGCGGGCCGCACACGCGAGAGGCCCCCGCCCACGGCTCCCCACCCGCATCCGCGTCCGCACCCGACATCGCACGCACCGCACCGCACTTCACGCGACGCGTGCCCCGTGTCCCACGCCCCAACCGCCCCGGCCGCCCCAACGATCACGCGCCGGGCGGCCTCCAGCCCGGGTCGCGGCCGGTCAGCGCCAGCACGCGCTCGAACGGACCGGCCCCCTCCGCCACGGGGTGCGGCTCACCGAACACCTTCGCCTCCCGGCCCCCGGGCGCCAGCTCGGCGAACGCCGGGCCGAACTCGTCCACCACGGACGCGTCCGGGACGAACTTCTGGCCGGTGGCCCGGGCCAGGTCCCAGGCGTGGACGGTCAGATCGCCCAGCACCATGTTCCCGACGGTCCTGGCCGGGAACCCCATGGCCCCCTTCGTCCCCTCCTCTGCGCCGGGCGCGGCCCAGGCCGCCACCAGCTTCGCCGTCTCCTCCCGGAAGCGGGCCCGCCAGTCGCCCACCACGAACTCCGGCGTCTCCCCGAAATCGGCCGCCTCCCCGGCCGCCAGGGCCTGGAAGTTGACGACGACCTGGAAGAGGTGGTTGATGAGGGCCCGCACGTCGTACTCCGCGCAGGGCGTGGGATCTCCCAGACGGTCGTCGACGATCCCGTCCAGCACGGGAACGGCCCGTTCCGCAGCCGTTTCGAGCAACTCACTGATCTTCTTCATGCGTCGAGCCTGCACGCGGCCGTCGCCAGAGGCTTGAAAAAACGCGACACGGGGACCGGGCTTCACGCCTCGTCCGGACCGGGCGGTCGTGCTCATCCCGGCCGCGAGGATTCCGCGCCCGTAGGATCGCCGCATGGCAGGTCCCCGACGCGACACCAGGGGCATCGTCGACGCCTCCGAACTCTTCACGCGCGTGCGTTTCCGGCGCCGCGAGCCCGCCCCAGCCCTGCGCCCGTACCTGGAGCACTACTGGCTCATCGACTGGGACCTCACCAGGCCGTACGTCTCCCATCTGGTGCCCCACCCGTCCATGAACCTGGTCTTCCAGCGTTACGCGGGGCCGCCGGCGAACGGCGCCGCGTACGCCGAGGTCTCGGGCATCGGGCTGGAGCTCTTCACGCAGCGGCTGGAGGGGCGGGGACGGGTGTGCGGCGCGCAGTTCCGGCCCGGCGGGTTCCGCCCGTTCGCCCCAAAACGGCCGGTCTCCGACTGGACGGGGCGGCGGCTTCCCGCCGCCGAGGTCTTCACCCCGCCCGTCGCGCCGTCGGCCGTCCTGGACCCGGCCGACGAGAACGCCCGGATCGCGGCGCTCGACGCGTACCTGCTGGCGCTCGGCCCGCGACCGGACCCGCAGGCGGACCGTGCGATGGCCCTGGTCGACCTGGTGCGCGCGGACCGCACGCTGCGCCGGGTCGGCCAACTCGCCCGCGCCGAGGGGCTGTCGTCGCGCTCGTTGCAACGGCTCTTCGCCGCGTACGTCGGGGTCGGCCCGAAGTGGGTCATCCTCCGCTACCGCATCCACGAAGCGCTGGAACGGGCCGAGTCGGAACCGGGGGTGGACTGGGCGGCCCTCGCCGCGGAGCTCGGATACAGCGATCAGGCCCACCTGATCAGAGACTTCACGGCGACGGTCGGCGTATCCCCCACGGCCTTCCCCCGACGCTGAAACGACGCTCCCCCTCCCCTCCCGCACCGCCCCTTCCCCCCACCCCTCCCGCACTTTCATCCCCGCCTCCTGCCGGGGCCGCCCTCCCCCGCCCCGGTCCCGGAATCCCCTGGCTGACTTGCCGTGCGCGATGACATCCTGGCGAGGTGAACGGACCCGAGATCCACTTCGAAGTCGCCCCCGAGCTGCGGCTCTTCGTCTCCCATGAGCGCCGTCGTGGGCGCTCGACCGTGACCACCGACGGCGCCTCCACCCTCGGCCATGTCGTGGAGTCCCTCGGAATCCCGCTCACCGAAGCCGGACAGCTCCTGGTCGACGACCGCCCCGTATCCGTCTCGCACATCCCGGCCGCCGGTGAATCCGTGCGGGTGTGCGCCGTCGAGCGCCCCCAGCGCGTGCCCGGCGCACCCCTGCGGTTCCTGCTCGACGTCCATCTCGGCACGCTCGCCCGTCGGCTGCGGCTGCTGGGAGTCGACGCGGCGTACGAGAACGAGGACATCGGTGACGCCGCGCTGGCCACCCGGTCGGCGGACGAGCGCCGGGTGCTGCTCTCCCGGGACCGCGGGCTCCTCCACCGGCGCGAGCTCTGGGCCGGGGCATACGTGTACAGCGATCGGCCGGACGACCAACTCCGCGACGTCCTGGAGCGGTTCGCCCCGCGCCTGGCCCCCTGGACCAGGTGCACCGCCTGCAACGGTCCGCTGAAGCCGGCCGCCAAGGAGTCCGTCAGCGCTCATCTGGAACACGGCACCTGGCACTCGTACGACGTCTTCGCCCAGTGCACGGAGTGCGACCGCGTCTACTGGCGGGGCGCCCACCACTCCCACCTGGACGCCATCGTCGCGCAGGCGCTCCGCGACTTCGCCCCCGACACCACCCGGGACAAGGCCGACAACGCCGACAACACCGAGGAACCCACCCCCGGCAACGCCGAGGATCCCGCCCTCGGGGACCCCCGGTAGCGCGGCCGGCGCCGACGGCCCCGGAAGCACCCGGCCGGGCGCCCGGCAACACGGCGAGGCGCCCCGGCCGCCGCCGGACGCCCGCCGGGGATGATCGGGACAGCTCTCAGGGCTGCTCGGCGGTCACATACCGCTGAATGGTCGGGGCCACCCAGGCGATC
This sequence comes from Streptomyces tyrfis, assembly GCF_037034285.1. Classification (NCBI taxonomy): domain Bacteria; kingdom Bacillati; phylum Actinomycetota; class Actinomycetes; order Kitasatosporales; family Streptomycetaceae; genus Streptomyces; species Streptomyces tyrfis. Next base: position 92,515 of record NZ_JBAGJZ010000023.1, read on the forward strand.
ACTTCCTCGCGCGACATCGAGACGGCGGGCTCCAGCCGCAGGACATAGCGCGTGAGGGCCAGGCCCAGGATCTGCGAGGCGGCGAGAGCCGCCCGGCGCGGGACGTCGGCCGGGTCGGGGCACACGCCGGCCACGACCGGGCCGATCTGCTCGGCGATGATCTCCTTCACGCGCTCGGCCCCCGCCTCATGGGTGACGCCGACTCTGAGCAGGGCGTTGAGCACGTCGTCGCCCTCCCAGCGGTCCAGGAAATGGCCCACGAGCACGGCGCCGACGTGCTTGCCCGGCAACGCCCCCAGCTCCGGCAACCGCAGATCGATCGCGGAGGCAGCCGCGAACAGCCCCTCCTTGTTGCCGTAGTAGCGCATCACCATCGACGGGTCGATGTTCGCGTCCCGGGCTATGGCCCGGATGGTGGCGCGCTCATAGCCGTCGGCGGCGAACCGCTCGCGCGCGGCTTCGAGGATCGCGGCCCTGGTGGCGTCCGAACGCCGGGGAGCGGCGTGCTTGGTCTTCACGCCAACAACTGTAGGCCAACAAGCGTTGACATTCCAATCCCGGCGGAGTTACCGTTGCCAACAAGCGTTGACCAACACCCGTTGGCGCGAAGGTGACCGTTGATGACCGGGCCCAGGAGGCAGTCATGACCAGCACCCCGAGCACCACACCCGACCCCGTCGACGCGCTCGTCGTGGGCGCCGGTCCCACCGGCCTGCTGCTCGCGGGCGACCTGGCCTCCCAGGGCCTCTCGGTCACGCTGGTGGAGCGCCGCCCGCCCGGGATCAGCAACATGACGCGCGCGTTCGCGGTGCATGCCCGCACCCTCGAAATGCTCGACGCCCGCGGTCTGGCCGACCCCCTCATCGCGTCGGGCATCCCGCGCTCCTCCCTGCGCTTCTTCGGCAGACTCTCGCTCGACCTCTCCGGAATGCACACCCGCTTCCCCTTCCTGCTGGTCACCCCCCAGTACGAGGTGGAGCAGCTGCTGGAGCGCCGCGCCCGCGCCGCGGGCGTCCGCTTCCGGTACGAGACGCGGCTGACGTCGCTCCGCCAGAGCCCCGCGTCGGACACCGTCACCGCCGAGCTGCGCGAGGCCGACGGCGGCACGAGCGCGATCGACGCCCGCTACCTCGTCGGCGCCGACGGGGTGCACAGCGGGGTCCGCGAGGCGCTCGGCCTCCCCTTCCCCGGCGCCTCGGTGATCCGGTCGATGGTCCTGGCGGACGTCCGCTTCACCGAGGAGCCCCCGGAAGTCCTGACGATCGACGGAGACGGGGACGCCTTCGCCTTCATCGCCCCCTTCGGCGACGGCTGGTACCGCGTCATGGGCTGGGACCGTTCGCACCAGCCGGCCGACAGTGCCCCCGTGGATCTCGACGAGCTGCGCGGGATCGCCCGCCGCGCCCTCGGCACGGACTACGGCATGCACGACGCGCGGTGGATCTCCCGCTTCCACAGCGACGAGCGCCAGGTGCCCGCCTACCGCACGGGGCGGGTCTTCCTCGCCGGGGACGCCGCGCACGTCCACTCCCCTGCGGGCGGACAGGGCATGAACACGGGCCTCCAGGACGCGGCCAACCTCTCCTGGAAACTCGCCGCGGTCCTGCGCGGGCGCACGGCCTCCCCCGAGGCGCTCCTCGACAGCTATCAGACGGAACGCCACCCGGTCGGCACACAGGTGCTTCACTCCAGCGGAGCACTCATCCGCCTCGCCATGGCGAGAACGCCGCTCCAGCGGGCGGGACGCGCCCTCGTCGCGACCGCGCTGTCCACGCTCCGGCCGGCCTCCGCCAGAGTCATCGGCATGGTCTCCGGACTCTCGATCTCCTACCCGGCCCCGCGCGGAGCCCATCCCCTGACCGCGAAACGAGCACCCGACCTGAGCCTGCGGGAGGGACGGCTCCACGAACTGCTCCGCGCCGGCGCGTTCGTCCTCGTGACCCCTGCGGACACCCCGACCCCGGACTCGCTCGCCCCACTCGTCCACGCCCACTGGAGGAACGACCGCGCCACCGCCCTGCTCATCCGCCCCGACGGCTACATCGCCTGGGCCGGCGACCACCCCGACCCGGCGCCCCTGCGCGCCGCCCTCGCCCAATGAGCCGCCTCGCCCCTCGCCCCCCTCGCGCGCGAAGGGAGCGAACCACCCCCGGCGACTCCGGCGCCGGAAGACGTACGCGTCCGCCAGAAGACATACGCGTCTGTCAGAAGACGTACTCGTCCCCGGTGGCCGGAGCCAGCACCTCGTGCTCGCTGTTCTCCGGGTTCCGGTCGGTGGCCCCTCCGTTCCACAGGGTGTCGATGCGCACGACGACCTCGTCCGGCCGGCCGGTCAGCTGCAGTTCGAGGGCGAGTTGCCGTTCCTCGTCGGCGTACGCGCGCAGCGGGCCCGTCCGGCACAGCACGGTCTGCCGGTCGGCCTGCAGGCAGCCTTCGGACAGTTCCTGCCGCCCGGAGAGCGGGACGGACGTGCGCACCCGCACGGTCACGCTGTCGAGGTTCGAGGGGCCGCGGTTCCGGCTCCGTACCCAGATCCCGAGACCCGTGCCCCACAGCGAGACATGCCCGTGGTGCGACACATCGGCCTCGGGCGCGATACCGCCGGTCCCGGGCCCACCCGCCGCATTCACCGGCCTCCCCGCGCTCCCCGCCCTCTCCGCGCTCCCCACCGGACCGTTCACGGCCTGATTCACCGTCCCGCTCGCGGCCGCACGGCCCGTTCCCAACACCACGGCCACGGCCAGAGCCACCACCACGGCCACACCGACGCCGGACAACCCGGGTGCGGCCCTACGTGTCATCACCATGCCCCGAAGATACCGATTGCCCGGAAATATCCATATTTACCCACTAGTTCGGCGCGCCTTCCGCACCCGCCGCCCCTGCGCCCGCCGCCCCGGCGACTCGCCGTGAAACGCTGCGTCCATGACTGTCGTCCGCTCCATCGTCCTGTTCGTCCTCGCCGCCCTCTTCGAGATCGGCGGCGCCTGGCTCGTCTGGCAGGGCGTACGCGAGCACCGGGGCTGGGCCTGGATCGGCGCGGGCGTCCTCGCGCTCGGCGCCTACGGCTTCGCCGCCACGCTCCAGCCGGAGGGCGAGTTCGGCCGCATCCTCGCCGCGTACGGCGGCCTCTTCGTGGCGGGCTCGATCGCCTGGGGCATGGTCGCCGACGGCTACCGCCCCGACCGCTGGGACGTGACCGGCGCCCTGATCTGCCTCGCCGGCATGGCCGTGATCATGTACGCCCCGCGCAACCACTGACCACCCGCCCCGGCGACCGCCGACGGCGCTCCCCGCGCGTCCGCCTATCCTGGCCCGGTACCGATCAGCTGTCCGAGGAGCCCGCCATGGCCGCCACCCCGATCGCCGTCGTCACCGGAGCGAGCAGCGGCATCGGCGCCGCGACCGCCCGGCAGCTGGCCGCCGCCGGCTACCGCGTGGTGCTGACCGCCCGTCGCAAGGACCGCATCGAGGCGCTCGCCGACGAGATCAAGGCCGCGGGCCACCAGGCCACCGCCTACGCCCTGGACGTGACCGACCGCGCCGCCGTGGACGAGTTCGCCACCGCCTTCCGCAGCCTCGCCGTCCTCGTCAACAACGCGGGCGGCGCGCTCGGCGCCGACCCCGTCGCCACCGGCGACCCCGCCGACTGGCGCCAGATGTACGAGACGAACGTCATCGGCACGCTCAACGTCACCCAGGCCCTGCTGCCCGCGCTCACCGGGAGCGGCGACGGCACGATCGTGATCCTCTCCTCCACGGCGGGCCACGCCACCTACGAGGGCGGCGGCGGTTACGTGGCCGCCAAGCACGGCGAACACGTCCTGGCCGAGACCCTCCGCCTGGAGATCGTCGGCACCCCGGTCCGCGTGATCGAGGTGGCCCCCGGCATGGTCAAGACGGACGAGTTCGCCACCACCCGCTTCCGCGGCGACACCGAGAAGGCGGCCAAGGTGTACGAGGGCGTCGACGCCCCGCTCACCGCCGACGACGTGGCCGACACCATCACCTGGGCCGTCACCCGCCCCAGCCACGTCAACATCGACCTCCTGGTGGTCCGCCCCCGCGCCCAGGCCTCCAACTCCAAGGTCCACCGCACCGCCTGACCACCGATCGCACCCGGCCGGCCGCCGTCCCCCATGCCTCGTCCCCCGCGTCCGGCCGGCCGCGTCCTCGGCCGATCGCGCCTCGCCCCGGCCGCCGTCCCGGGGGCGGGCGGGCCGGGGTGCGGTTCGAAGGTCAGCCCTTCACGCACACCACCTGCTTGAGCTTGGCGACGACCTCCACCAGGTCCCGCTGCTGCTCGATGACCTGCTCGATCGGCTTGTAGGCCGCCGGGATCTCGTCCACCACGCCGGAGTCCTTGCGGCACTCCACGCCCCGCGTCTGGTCCTCCAGGTCGCGCGTAGAGAAGCGGCGCTTCGCCGCGTTCCGGCTCATCTTGCGGCCGGCGCCGTGCGAGGCCGAGTTGAAGGACTTCTCGTTCCCGAGGCCCTTCACGATGTACGAACCGGTCCCCATCGAGCCCGGGATGATCCCGAAGTCGCCGGAGCCCGCGCGGATCGCGCCCTTCCTGGTGACCAGCAGGTCCATGCCCTCGTACCGTTCCTCCGCCACATAGTTGTGGTGGCAGGAGATGACCGGTTCGAAGGTGACCTTGGCCTTCTTGAACTCCTTGCGGACCACGTTCTGGAAGATCGCCATCATGATGGCGCGGTTGTGCTTGGCGTACTCCTGCGCCCAGAACAGGTCGTTGCGGTAGGCCGCCATCTGCGGGGTGCCGGCGATGAACACCGCCAGGTCACGGTCGACCAGGTCCTGATTGTGCGGCAGCTTCTGGGCCTGCTCGATGTGATGGTCGGCCAGTTCCTTGCCGATGTTCCGCGAACCGGAGTGCAGCATCAGCCAGACCGAGCCCGACTCGTCGAGACAGAACTCGATGAAGTGGTTGCCGGAACCGAGCGTCCCCATCTGCTTCGTGGCACGTTCCTGGCGGAACCGGACCGCCTCGGCCACTCCGTCGAACCGCGCCCAGAAGTCGTTCCAGCCCGGCGCGCCGAAGCCGTACAGCCCGCGCGGGTCCACGGCCTCGTCGTGCATCCCGCGCCCCACCGGGATGGCCTGCTCGATCCCGGAGCGCAGCCGGGACAGGTCGCCGGGCAGGTCATTGGCCGTCAGAGAGGTCTTCACCGCGGACATTCCGCAGCCGATGTCCACCCCCACCGCCGCCGGGCAGACCGCTCCCTCCATCGCGATCACCGAGCCGACCGTCGCCCCCTTGCCGAAGTGGACGTCCGGCATGACGGCGAGGCCCTTGATCCAGGGCAGGGTCGTCACATTGCGCAGCTGCCGCATCGCGGCGTCCTCGACCGACGCCGGGTCGGCCCACATCCGTATCGGGACCTCGGCGCCCGGCACCTCTACATACGACATACGTTCCCCTATCCCCCGAAAAGTCTGAAAGCGCAAAACCGGTGTCAAGATCGGCAAACAAGTCGGCCGACCGGCATCCACGGCTGCGCGTGCGATACACATTGTCTCCACCGGTCGCCGTCGAGCGGCAACCGCTTTTCGCACGAAGGGAGCCCAGGACCGTGCGGCGAATGGCGTACGTATCCGGCACCGCACTGCTGGCGGCGCTGGTCGTCGGTTGCAGCGCAGGCAGCGGAACCGGTGGTTCGGCCGCCGACGGCAAGCCCGGCGAGGCGACCGCCACCTCGGCGGCCCCCGGCAGGTACCGCACCCTTCTCGACGCCTGCCGAGCCGTCTCCGTGTCCTCGCTGAAGGACCTGCTGCCGGGCGCGGCCGAACTGCCGGACGACCAGCGGGACAAGACGTACAAGGGCACGGCCGCCGTCACCTACGACACGGACCGCCGGGTCGGCTGCCGGTGGAAGGCCGACGCCCTCGGCGCCTCGCACGCCCTCGCCGTCGACTTCGAGCGCGTCGTGTCGTACGACCCCGCGGTGAGCGACGACGACCGGGCCCGCGAGGTGTACACGAAGAAGGAGGCCGCCGCCGGCCTGGTCCCGCCCTCCGCCACGCCCGGCGGCACGAAGCAGACGCCGCCCCCGTCGGGCGCCGCCCCGCACAACGCGTCCGGCTCGACGCCCGCCGACGACAAGAAGGACGGGAAGAGCGGGAAGGCGGACGGGGGCGCGAGCGGGGAACCGACCGAGGACACCGGCGCCGGAACGACCGGCGGGGGCGCGGACGGCGGCGACGGGAGCCTGCTGCCCCGCACCCTCGACGGCCTCGGCGACAGCGCGTTCCTGGACGACCGGCTGGTCCGCACCGGTTCCACCGCCCAGAACCGCACGGTCAGCGTGGTATTTCGCACATCGAACGTCATCGTGACCATCGAGTACACCGAGCAGCCGACGACCCCCTCGGCGATCCCGGACAGCAAGGAACTGCAGGACAGAGCCCGGGCACTGGCCCGCAGGCTGGTGGAGAAGTTCGGCGAATAGCCGCGACCGACGCGCCCCGGACCGACGGCGGACGCGTTCCCCGGGCCCTCGCCCGGGGCAACGCCCGGGCCCCGTCCGTCGTACCGTGGCCCTCCGGAACGCCTTCCGGAACCCCGCCGGACACCCGTCCGGCGCCCGCCGACCGACCGAGCCCGGCCGCCCGGCAGACCGTGTCCGAACCCCGGCAGCCTGCCCGCACGCCGCGCCACCGAGTGAAGGAACCATGCACCGTTCAGCCCCGCGACTCGCCCGCATACTCGCCTGCGCCGCCGTTCCGGTGATGCTCGTCGCCGCCGGCTGCTCGTCGGACGCCGGCGACAAGGAGAAGAAGGACTCGGGTTCGGCCGCGTCTTCCGCCACGCCGGACGCGCCGAAGCCGGAAGCGACGGTCGAGCCGGCGAAGTTCGCCCAGCTGCCCGAGCCGTGCAAGTCGATCGGCGGGAAGACGGTCGGCTCCCTGGTTCCCGGGGTGAAGTCCAAGGGCGGTACGTCGGCCAAGTCCAGCGACACCGCGTACCGCGCGGGCTGCTCCTGGAACGGCCTCGACGACAAGGGCGTGAAGGGCTCCCAGTACCACTGGCTCGACGTCGGCTTCACCCGCTTCGACTCGGACCAGACCCTGGGCAGCGGCGCCGAGCGCGCCCAGCAGGACTTCACCAAGCAGGTCACCAAGGTCAAGGCGGCCGAGGGCGCGAAGAAGGTCGCCGAGGCGCCCGTCTCCGGCATCGGCGAGCAGGCGTCGCTGATCACGTACGACCTCGCCAAGACGAGCGAGGACTTCAAGTACGCCACGGTCGTGGCCCGCACGGGCAACGTCGTCGTCACCCTCACCTACAACGGCGCGGGTTACGCGGGCGCGAAGACGCCGTCCTCCGACGACATCGTCAAGGGCGCCCAGAAGGCCGCCAAGGAGGCCGTCGCGGCCGTCGCCACCGGCGGCGCGCAGCAGGGCGCCTCGGAGGACCCGGCCAAGAGCGACAAGACCGGCACGCCCGCGAAGTCGAACGAGCCGACCAAGGCGGGCGAGAAGCCCGAATCCGGCAAGTCGGTCCAGCCCTCCGAGACGTCCACGGACAAGAAGGCCGGCTGAGGACCGCCCGGAAGCCGAGGGGGCAGGCCCGCGGACCGGCCGAGGGGAGCCCGGACACCGGGGAAGGGCAGGCCCGCAGACCGACCGACGAGGGCCCGGAAGCCGACGGAAGGCAGCCCGGACAGCCGGGAGCACCGGGGGAATCCGTCCCCCGGACCGGCCGCGAACCGGGCCGGCCGACGGCCCCCGCCCATACGCTGGTGAACCGGGCTCCCCGCCTCCCGCTCCACGCCTTCTCGCACGCATGTGCCAGGCTGTCGCAGTCAACAGACGAATGAGGGAGGGGAAACGCGGGTGGCCGCGATGCAGCTGACACGCACCCACCGGGTACTCATCGGTCTCGTGATCGCCGGGGCGGTGCTCATCGCCGGGATCGGTTTCGCGGGTTCGTACGCGGCGGTGCGCGAGCTGGCCCTGCAGAAGGGCTTCGGGGACTTCTCGCTGGTCTTCCCGATCGGCATCGACGCGGGCATCTGCGTCCTGCTCGCCCTGGACCTGCTGCTGACCTGGCTGCGCATCCCGTTCCCGTTGCTGCGTCAGACGGCCTGGCTGCTGACCGCCGCGACGATCGCCTTCAACGGCGCCGCCGCCTGGCCCGACCCGCTCGGCGTCGGCATGCACGCGGTCATCCCGGTGCTGTTCGTGGTCGCCGTCGAGGCGGCCCGGCACGCCGTGGGACGGATCGCCGACATCACGGCGGACAAGCACATGGAGGGCGTCCGCCTCACCCGCTGGCTGCTCTCCCCGGTGCCGACGTTCCGGCTGTGGCGGCGGATGAAGCTCTGGGAGCTCCGCTCGTACGAGCAGGTCATCAAGCTCGAACAGGACCGGCTGATCTACCAGGCCCGGCTCCAGGCCCGGTTCGGACGCGCCTGGCGACGCAGGGCGCCGGTCGAGTCCCTGATGCCGCTGCGCCTGGCGAAGTACGGCGTCCCGCTGGCCGAGACCGCCGGAGCGGGCCTCGCCGCGGCGGGCATCGAACCGGTGCTCCTGCCCCCGGTCCCCGCCCTGGCCTCCGCGGAGGCGAACGAGTTCCCGCACGAGCTGCCGTACGCCGGTTCCCAGCCGCAGGCGGGGCCGGACCCGCAGGCCCAGGGCCAGGGGCACGCCCAGCCTCACCAGGAACAACAGCACCCGCAGCGCCAGGGGAACCCGGGAGACCAGGAGAACCAGGGGCCGCACGCGGACAAGACCCAGGTACAGGGGCAGGAGCAGGGGGAGGGGCAGGGGCAGCAGGGGCCCCCGCAGGAGGACCGACAGCCGCAGCAGCCGCAGTACGGGCAGCAGCAGACGCATCCCGGCGACCGGGCGGCGGCGGGCCAGCAGTGGCCCCAGGGCGGCCCGGGCGCGCACGAGAGCCCCTGGTTCGCGGCGCCCCAGGTGCCGAACGACGCGTACCGGAGCGCGTACGACCCGACGTACGTCGAGGGCCTGGAACCCACGCCGGTCATGGTCCCGCTGGGCCCCGGCGGACGGACCCGCCCGCTGGGCAACGTGGGAACGGTCGGCTCCGTCCCCGCCGCGCACGCCGGGGAACCCGGGCCGGCCGCCCACCCGATGCCCCAGCCGGGCCCCGGCGCGGTCCCCGAGCAGGCCCACCCGCACCCCCAGCAGGGACAGCGGCAGGGACAGCTCGAACAGCAGCCGCACCCCCAGCCGGAGCAGCAGCCCCAGGCCGAGGCCCGGCCCGGACCGGCACCCGAGCCCGAGTCCGAGCCCGAGCCGACGAGCGCACCCGCGACCGCGTCCGCACCCGCCCCGGAGACCGCCCCCGAACCCCGGTCCGACTCCGAGTCCGAAGTCGAGTCCGAGGTCGAGTTCGGCGCGATCGCCTACCAGGTCTTCGCCGAGTACACCCACGCGCACCAGGCCCACCCGAGTGCCGAGGTCCTCGACATACACCTCTCGGACGTGCACAACGTGCACCATCCCCGCAGCACGGCCCTGCTCCGCAGGCTGCTGCCGGGCTTCAAGCAGCGCTTCGACAACGAGATGGCGGAGAACCACATCGCCTGACGCCCTCCGGGCCGCCGGCCCGACGACGGCACCGAAAGCACATCGGACCGCCGCCGGACCGCAGGACGCACACCGGGCCGGCCCCGGATCGAAGCCATACCGGCGCCGGACCGAAGCCGTACCACCGAAAACGCCGATCGCCGGATGGACCCGAGACTCTCGGTCCACCCGGCGATCGGCGTTCAGCGCCCTCGGCGCCCCGGGCGCGAAGCCGTGCGCGTCCTCTACCGCGACGGCGTGGTACGCGCCCTCACCGCGTCACGCGCCCAGCAGCCTGCGCACCCGGTCCGCGCCCACGGCCAGCAGCAGCGTGGGCAGTCGCGGCCCGGTGTCCCGGCCGACCAGCAGCTGGTACAGCAGCGCGAAGAACGACCGCTGGGCCGTCTTCAGCTCGGGCGTCGGCTTGGCGTCCGGCTCCAGGCCGGCCAGCACCTTCGGCACCCCGTAGACGAGGGTGGTCAGACCGTCCAGCGACCAGTGCGAGTCCAGCCCCTCCAGCAGCAGCCGCAGCGACTCCCGGCCCTGGTCGTCCAGCGAGCCGAGCAACTCCTTGTCCGGCTGGTCCCGGACGATGGTGCGGGCCTCGGCCGGGACCTGGGTGGTGATCCAGCTCTCGGCCCGGTCCAGCCGCGGCCGGGCCTCGTCCAGCGACGCCAGCGGGTTCTCCGGGTCCAGCTCGCTCAGGATGCGCAGCGTCTGCTCGTCGTGCCCGCCCGTGATGTCGACGACCGAGGCGAGCGTGCGGTACGGCAGCGGGCGCGGGGTGCGCGGCAGCTCACCGCCGGCCGTGCGGACCGCCCGGCTGTACGCGGCGGCGTCGGCCGGGAGCACCGAGCCGTCGGCCACCTTGCGCTCCAGCGAGTCCCACTCGTCGTAGAGCCGCTGGATCTCCTGGTCGAAGGCGATCTTGAAGGACTGGTTCGGCCTGCGGCGCGCGTACAGCCAGCGCAGCAGCGGCGCCTCCATGATCTTCAGCGCGTCGGCCGGGGTCGGCACGCCGCCCTTGCTGGAGGACATCTTCGCCATGCCGGAGATGCCGACGAAGGCGTACATCGGGCCGATCGGCTGCGCACCGTCGAAGACCTCGCGGACGATCTGGCCGCCGACCACGAAAGAGGAGCCCGGCGAGGAGTGGTCCACGCCGCTGGGCTCGAAGATCACGCCCTCGTAGGCCCAGCGCATCGGCCAGTCGACCTTCCAGACCAGCTTGCCCCGGTTGAACTCGTTCAGCCGGACGGTCTCGGCGAAGCCGCAGGCCGTGCAGGTGTAGTTCAGCTCGGTGCTGTCGTCGTCGTACGACGTGACCGTCGTGAAGTCCTTCTCGCAGTTGCCGCAGTAGGGCTTGTACGGGAAGTAGCCGGCCGAGCCGCCGCTGCCGTCGTCCTCGGAGGCGGCGCCGGAGCCCTCCTCGGCCTCCAGCTCCGCCTCGTCGACCTTCTTCTGCTGCTGCGGCTTCTTGCCGCCCTTGCCGCCCTTGGCCGCCGCCTCCGCCGGGTCCTTCTTCGTCCGGTAGCGGTCGAGCACGGCGTCGATCTCGGCGCGGTGCCGCATGGCGTGCAGGATCTGCTCGCGGTACGCGCCCGAGGTGTACTGCTCGGTCTGGCTGATGCCGTCGAACTCGACCCCCAGCTCGCCCAGCGCGTCGACCATGGCGGCCTTGAAGTGCTCGGCCCAGTTCGGGTACGCGGACCCGGCCGGGGCCGGGACCGAGGTCAGCGGCTTGCCGATGTGCTCGGCCCAGGACTCGTCGATGCCCGGGACGCCGTTCGGGACCTTGCGGTAGCGGTCGTAGTCGTCCCAGGAGATCAGGTGCCGCACGGTGTACCCGCGGCGGCGGATCTCGTCGGCGACCAGGTGCGGGGTCATGACCTCGCGGAGGTTGCCCAGGTGGATCGGGCCCGACGGGGAGAGACCGGACGCGACGACGACCGGTTTGCCAGGCGCACGACGCTCCGATTCGGCGATGACATCGTCCGCGAAGCGGGAGACCCAGTCGGTCTCGGTGCCGCTCTGACTCTGAGCCACGGTCTGCACGTCCTTCTCTCTTGTCGGATCTGTTGTCGGATCTCTTGTCGGATCTTCGGGATCTGGTGGAACTCGCGGGATCTCGGGGGACTCGTAGGGGCGGACCCCTCTGCGGAAACCCTCGTCCGTGGAAACCCTCGGCGGAACCTTCCGGGGACCGGCCGGGGGCCTGTTCGGCGAACCTGTCGGGACTTGCTCGGAGCCCGCCGGAAACGGTCGGGGCCGAAGCGAGCCCCGGCGGACCGGTACGGGGACCTCCCCCATTCTCCCAGGTCCCCCCGGCAGCACGAAAACGGCTTTGTCCCCGGCCGCACGCCCGCCGCACGCCCGCCATACGCGCCCCGGGCGCGCCGGCGCCCCACCGGCACCCGGAACGGGTTGTCCGAAACGGATTTGCCCACCGTGGAATACTGGGTGTGATCCTTCGCAGCCCCGCGCTGCGTCCCTGTGCCCCTGTACCCCTACGGAAACGGCAGCCAGCCCATGGCCTCGGTCAATTCCCTCGCTTCCACGCTCCAGCAGCAGCTCGCGGACGCCCTGACGGCAGCCCTGCCGGACGCCGGCGCCGCGGACCCGCTGCTGCGACGAAGCGACCGGGCCGACTTCCAGGCCAACGGCATCCTCGCCCTGGCCAAGAAGCTCAAGGGCAACCCGCGCGAGCTGGCCGCCCAGGTCACGGCCGCGGTCCCGGCGGGCGGCCTGATCAAGGAGATCGAGGTCTCCGGCCCCGGCTTCCTCAACATCACGCTCAGCGACCGGGCGATCATCGAGACCCTCGCCGCGCGCGACGCCGACGGCGAGGGCCGCCTCGGCGTCCCGCACAACGCCGCCGCGGGCACCACGGTCATCGACTACGCCCAGCCGAACGTGGCCAAGGAGATGCACGTCGGCCACCTCCGCTCCGCGGTGATCGGCGACGCGATGGTGCAGATCCTGGAGTTCACGGGCGAGACCGTGGTCCGCCGGCACCACATCGGCGACTGGGGCACCCAGTTCGGCATGCTCATCCAGTACCTGATCGAGCACCCCGGCGAGCTGAACCACGAGGGCGGCGAGGGCGACGGCGAGGCCGCCATGTCCTCGCTGAACCGCCTCTACAAGGCGTCCCGCGCGCTCTTCGACTCCGACGAGGAGTTCAAGGCCCGCTCCCGGGACCGCGTCGTCGCGCTCCAGGCCGGTGACGAGGAGACCCTCGCCCTGTGGCAGCGCTTCGTCGACGAGTCGAAGATCTACTTCTACTCGGTCTTCAACAAGCTGGACATGGAGATCCGCGACGCCGACATCGTCGGCGAGTCCGGCTACAACGACATGCTGACGGAGACCTGCCGCCTGCTGGAGGAGTCGGGCGTCGCCGTCCGCTCCGAGGGCGCGCTGTGCGTGTTCTTCGACGACGTCAAGGGCCCGGACGGCAAGCCGGTGCCGCTGATCGTGCAGAAGTCCAACGGCGGCTTCGGCTACGCGGCCACCGACCTCTCCGCGATCCGCGACCGGGTCCAGAACCTCAAGGCGTCCACGCTGCTCTACGTGGTGGACGCGCGGCAGGCCCTGCACTTCAAGATGGTCTTCGAGACGGCCCGCCGGGCGGGCTGGCTGAACGAGGACGTGAAGGCCGTGCAGCTCGCCTTCGGCACGGTCCTCGGCAAGGACGGCAAGCCGTTCAAGACCCGTGAGGGCGAGACGGTCCGCCTGGCGGACCTGCTGGACGAGGCGATCGACCGGGCGTCCGCCGTCGTGCGCGAGAAGGCGCAGGACCTCACGGAGGAGGAGATCGCGGAGCGCGCCGCGCAGGTCGGCATCGGCGCGGTGAAGTACGCGGACCTGTCGACGTCGGCGGCCCGCGACTACAAGTTCGACCTGGACCAGATGGTCTCGCTGAACGGCGACACCAGCGTGTACATCCAGTACGCGCACGCCCGTTCCCGCTCCATCAAGCGCAAGGCCGGCGACCTGAAGCCGCAGCCGCACCCGGAGCTGGGGCTGGCCCCGGCCGAGCGCGCGCTGGGCCTGCACCTGGACCAGTTCGGCGAGGTCGTGGCCGAGGTCGCCGCCGCGTACGAGCCGCACCGCCTGGCCGCGTACCTCTACCAGCTGTCGTCGCTGTTCACGACGTTCTACGACCAGTGCCCGGTGCTGAAGTCGGACGTCCCGCAGGACGTGGCGGAGAACCGCCTCTTCCTCTCGGACCTCACCGCCCGCACTCTGCACCAGGGCATGGAGCTGCTCGGCATCCGGACCCCCGAGCGCCTCTGAACGGCCTGAACGACCCCGGGGCCCGAGACGCCCCCGAACGGCCGTCACACGTGGCCCGCCCTGCCGCCGATTCCGGTGGCGGGGCGGGCCACGCCCGGTTCGGCGGGCCGCCCGGCGAGCCCAGCCGGCCGCCCGGCGGGCCGGGCTCGGCGTCCAGCAGGCTCAGTTGGGCGTCCAGCGGGCCTGGTCATACCAGTAGGTGTACTGCGGCCGGGTCTTGATGGCGCTGACGCGGAACGGCTTCCCGCCGTCGTCGATGCGCAGCGTCCCGTTCCGGCCGCCGCTGCTCCACTCCAGTTCCAGGTACCAGCTGACCTCGTGTCCCTCGACATGCACGTTGAGGTCGAACACCTCCACGTCGGTGGACGTCACCTTGAACGGGAAGTTCTTCGCCGGCACCACCGTGTCGCCCCGCTGGCCCGGGACGGGCCGGGTCCTCGGCCGGTCGTCGTCGAGGTCGATGTCGAAGGACTGCGGTGTGACGCCGCTTCCGCACCCGAGGCTCGTCATGTACACCGACCAGGGCAGCGGCGCCTTCTTCGAGACCTGCCGTACGTGCAGCGCGTTCAGCACGACGGGCTCACGCGACGTCCCCTGCACGGTCAGCTCGATCAGCTGGTGCGCGCCGTCCACCGCGCCGAGCGCCCGCGCCCAGCTGCGGCCGTCCATCGGCGTGGGAGGCGGCGGCACGTCCTCCGGTGCCTGGTTCAGGACGTAGTACTCGTCGCAGGGGGCCTCCCAGTTGTACGAGCTGATCGCGGCGGTCAGCGGTACGCCGCCGGGTGCCCGCGCGCCGCTCCCCGCTTCGGACCCGGCCCGTCGGCCGGGGGACGCCATGGGTTCGGAGGACGGGGTGCGCGCGGGCCCGGACCCGCTGGGGTCGGCCGGCGGACCGGGCGTGCCGGGGGAGGCGGTCCCGCTCGCGGACGCCCGTCCGGGCTGGACGGGCACGCCGGCCCCCCATGCGTCCACCACGGCGGGCGCCTTGCTCAGAGCTGAGTCGTCGCCGTGCGAGAGCCTGCCGACGAGGAGCGTGGTGGGCACGGTGAGCGCGACCACGGCCGCCGCGGCGAGCAGGACCCGCGTACGCCGCGAGGACCGGAGCCACCGCGACCGGCCCGCCGCCCCGGCCTCGGCCCCAGCCCCGGTCCCGAGATCTGCGACGACCGTGGACGCGGATGCCGATGCGGCGACGCCTGCGGACCCGGATGCGGACGCGGCCGTTCCGCCGTCTCCCTCCCCGTGCCCCGCGTCGCCGCCGCCGTCGCCGCCGCTGCCGTCATCCCCGCGCCGCGCGTCGGCGCGTCCGGTGTCGGCGCCCGGGACGCCCTCGGAGGCGGGACCGGAAACAGGGCCGGAAACCGCCCCCGCTTCCCCTCCGCCCCCCGGGGCGGAACCGTCGGCAGAAGCAGGCACGGGCGCAGGCGCAGAAGGAGGCGCAGGCGCAGGAGAAGGAACGGCGGCGTCGGAAGAAGCGGGTGAAGAAGGGGGAGCGGGAGCAGGAACGGGGGCGGGACCAGGACGTCGTCTCGCCGCGTCCGCCACGATCCACCGCCGGTGCAGCTCCATCAGTTCGTCCGGGCTCGCCGAGCACAGCCGCCCCAACCGCTCCACCGGCGCGAACTCGTTGGGCACGGCGTCGCCGTTGCAGTACCGGTGGAGCGTCGACGTGCTGACGTGCAGCTTCCCGGCGAGCGCTCCGTAACTGAGTCCGGACCGGCCCTTCAGTTTCTTCAGCAGAGCTCCGAATTCCTCGGCCTCCGGCGTCGCCACTACGGCGTCCCCCCTCCCTGTCCGTCCCGGAACGCCGTTCCAGGGACATGGAATCTGCCCAGGTCAGCGTACGCGCAGGCATTCCAGCTTCCCCAATGGTCCGTTCGGCGTTGCGGCCGGATTCCGCGGTCCCGCAGTCTGTGACCACACCGCAGCGACCACCGGGACGACGCAGTGCGAATCCGCTTCCGCATCGAGCCCATCGATGCCGCGGCCATCGGCGTGTTGATCGCGACCACCGCGATCGTCGTGGCCCTCATCTGCCGTTGATGAACGGCCCCTCAGCAGACACCACCTCACCTACACAAACGGGGAGCACCACCATGCGCACCAACCTCATCCGCACCACCGCCCTCGCCGCCACCGCCCTGGTGGCCGCCCTGTCGCTGACCGCCTGCAACGGCGACGACCTGGCCGACAACACGACGCCCACGGGCAGCAGCAGCCCGGAGACCCAGGCCACCGGGACGGCCGGCGGCGACCAGGCCACCGGGAACGGCGACGACGGCAAGCCCGGCGCCGACGCCGAGAACGTCGCCTCCGCCTCCGCGGGCTCCTCCCACTCCGGTTCCTCCGGTTCCGGCTCCAACGGCTCCGCCACCGGCGGCAGGAGCAACACCGGCGGCGGCACCGGCAAGACCGGCGGGGGCTCCCCCGTCACCTGCACCGGCGACAACACCAGGGTCACCATCAGCAAGGTGAGCCGCCCGATCAACCACCTGCTGCTCACCGCGACCAACACGGGCTCCCGCACCTGCTACGCGTACCACGCGCCCGGGCTGCGGTTCGACGACTCGCAGGCCGCGTTCCCGGTCCTGCGCGACAGCATCCCGCAGGCCGTGGTCGCCCTGGAGCCGGGCCAGTCCGCGTACGCCGCCATCGGGCTGAGCGGCGAGGACGACGTGAAGGACCTGCACAAGGGTTCCCGTCTCGGGGTGTACTTCACCTCCAAGAGCAACTCGGGCTCCACCGGCTCCCCCGCCGACCTGAAGCTCCCGGCCGACACCTACTGGGGCGACAACGGCTTCGTCACCTACTGGCAGAGCGAGATGGACCTCGCCCTCACCTACTGACCGCGCCCCGGCCTGCCGACCACGCGCTCGCCTGCCGACCGCGCGCTCGCCTGCCGACCACGCACCGGTGTCCCGGCCGCTTCGCCCGGCCGGGACACCGGCGATTCCGGCCGTCAACTCGCCGCCCTCCTCAGGCAGTAGACCGTAAAATCTGAGGATCGAAACCCGAGGAGGGCGGCGTGCGCAGGAGCAACGACGACGGACCGGCCGTCACATCACGCATACGGGCCGGAGCCACGGCCGGGACCGCGGTCACAGCCGCCGCCGCAGCCGTGTCGCTGCTCCTGCTCGCCGGCTGCGGCAAGGCGACCGGCTCCCACGACGCCACGGGCGGGGAGTCCGGCAGCCCCGCCCCGACCGCCTCGCCGAGCCCGAGCGTGAACCCGTCCTACGGGGCGCTGTACCTCGACGACGACGAGTGCGCCGCCCCCGCCCCCGGAAAGAAGGGGGCCTACCTCGAAGTCCCGTGTGACGACGCCCGGGCCACCGCGCAGGTCACCCTCCGGCTGGAGAGCGGCAGCGCCGACCCCTTCTCCGAGACGGTCTGCGCCCCGCACACCGACTTCGTGATCAACGTGCCGGTGAGCCTCGCTTTGCTGGAGGACCAGGCGACCGGCGCGGGATACGCCTGCATGCGCAACCTGAGGCCGCCGCACCCCGGCGACCCCGGCGGAGGCGGCGGCCCCAGGATCGAGGTCGGGGACTGCGTGCACAGCGACGGCAAGAACGGTGACGCGGTCGAGGAGGTCGCGTGCCGGACCAAGGGCCGGAAGAACGGCGCGACCCACAAGATCTTCGAGATCCTCAAGGACCAGGTCATTGGCGGCTTCACCGACCCGTGCGGCAACAAGGCCGACGCCGTGTTCACGGAGAATCCGCTCTTCGACTCCGACCCGATCAAGAACGACCGCGTCCTGTGCGCCAAGAAGCTCTAAGGGCTGTCCCGTAATCCGTGGTGGATCAGCGTGCGGCGTCAGATGTGGTGCGTCGCAAGGCGGAGGGGCGCCCGCATACTGGACGTATGCGGGCGTTCCGACAACGCCGCGAGGCGCCGCAGCTGTCGTCGCACGCCCGCCAGGGATTACGGGACAGCCCCTAGGCGGCGCCCTGTTTCGGCGAGGCGGACGAGTCGTCCGCAGCGGCGGAGCGCGACGGCGAGTCCTCGGTCAGCTGCCGCCTCCGCCGCCATCGTTGTCGTTCTTCCGGCCGCCCGCGAACGCGGATATGATCCACGCCGCCAGCGCGACGAGGAAGAACACGACAATGATTGTCGGGAGCACTGAATTCACAGCTTGGTCCCCCTATGGGATGTGTGACCGCTCATGCCCGAAGTGTGCGGCGCCTGAGGCCAATTGAAGGCATCGAGAGCTTCCTCGCGATCTCCGCGCCCGGCAAGGCCGACAGGTCCCTTTCAAGACCGACCGGATCCTACGCGGCTCCGACAACCTCCCACCAGTGGTGGCACCACCGCACCTGCCGCCGAACCGCCGCACCACGTAGGACACAACCCCAACCCCGGAGCCCGGCGCGTTCGCACATGCCGCGCGGCCCAGGACGACGCCCCGGCGTTCGACGGGGCCGGCCTCTCTCCGGAGGGGTCTACCCCGGCATGAAGTCGGAACGGGCTCCGTGGGCGAGAAGGTAGTCGGAGACCGAGCCGTGGTGGCTCCGGATCCACAGCATGGCCCGGCGCAGATGCGTGGCGCGCACGGGCAGGGACCCGTGCGCCACCGCCGCCCCGGCGGCCGGAGAACCGGTCAGCCCCAGTTCGGTGTTCGAGCGCAGGAAGTCCTGGAGCACCTCCTCCTCGGAAGCGCCCAGCAAGGTCTGGACGACCGCGACGACGACCCCCGTACGGTCCTTGCCCGAGGCGCAGTGCACCAGCACCGGCGCGCCGTCGTCCGCCGACAGCCGCCGCACAACCGCCACCGCCGCCCTCCCGGCGCGCTCGGCCATCAGCGGGTAGAGCTCCGTCTGGTCCGCGGGCCAGCGCCGCTCCTCGAAGACGGGTACGTGCAGATACCTGGTGCGCCCCGCCCGCACCACGTCGGCGGCGTCCGGCCGCTCCGCCACCTCCGGGTCGCTGCGCAGGTCCACGATCGTCCGCAGCCCCAGCCGCCGCAGCGCCTCCGCGCTCTCCGGGACGAGGCCGTGCAGCGCGGCGGAACGGAACAGCACGCCCCGGGGCAGCGTGCCCACGCCCCCGGCGTCGCGGAAGTTCCTCACGCCGACCGGAACGTCCCGCTCCAGGTCCCGGTCCCGGTCCTGGCCCCGCTCGCGTTCCGCTTCCGTCATGGGTTCATCGATGCTGGTCACGCCTCACTGTAGGCGGCGGCCCCGAACACGCCGCTTCCCGGACCCGCCGGCTCCCGCACCACCGGTCGGCCGCCGCCCGGCACGCGCATCCGTACGCCTTCTCCGTACGGGCGGTACGGTGATGCGCAGCACGCCTGAATGGTCCAAGTCCAGCTACAGCGGCAGCGAGGGCGGGCAGTGCCTCGAAGTCGCCCACGACGGGCACAAGTCGAGCCACAGCGGCGACGAAGGCGGCGCGTGCGTCGAGGTCGCCGGCCGACGGGCCCGCTGACCCACAGGAGAGACACCACCGGCATGGCATTCATCCACCGCACCACGCTGACGCCCACCAAACTGGAACTCCTCACCACCTGGCTCCCCACGCAGCCCTGGTACCTCGGCAAGGGACGGCCCGAGCTGGAGAGGGCCGGAGGATTCCGGCTGGACGACCCCGAGGGCGAGGTCGGCATCGAGTTCATGGCGGTCACCGACGCCTCGGGGGACCGACCCGTCACGTACCAGGTGCCGTTCAGCTACCGCGGCGCGCCGATGGCGGGCGCCGACGAAGCCCTGATCGGCACCACCGAACACGGGGTGCTGGGGACCCGGTGGGTCTACGACGGCACGCGTGACCCGGTCCTCGTCGCTCAGCTGTTCGCGCTCGTCCTCGGCGAGGCCGAGCCGCAGATGCAGAGCACGAGCCACACCCCCGACCCCTCCGTCACCGTTGTGTCCGCGGATTCGTTCGGCGCGTCGGCGATCACCTCGACGACCGTGTCCGACGACCCGGACGGCACGTACCTCCTGGTGGAGACGGCGGCCGACGGCGGTCCTCTCGCCATCCGCGTCAACCGCGTGCTCCGGCCCGGCCGGGAGGCCGACGAGGAGGCGGCGGCCCTGGGTCACGTCACCGCGGGCTGGCCGCTGCCCGACGGCACGGCGGCGCGCGCCGTGTTCGCCGTCGTGAGCCACCCGCGCCCGTAGGCCACCGCCCGCGACGAACAACGCGCCCTGCTCCGGACGCACTCCGGACCAGGGAGCAGTCCTGAGACCGGTCGGGGCCGGCTGTCGATGCCGTCGGTCGGAGACGACTGTCGGGGCCGGCTGTCAAAGACGCTCGTCGGGGACGGCTGTCGGAACCGGCTGTCGGAGACGCTCGTCGGGGACGGCTGTCGGTGCCCGCCCGTACGCTCGGCACCATGGCGATGCTTCCGAACCCGCTCCCGTCCCTGGCCGCGTCAGGACTTCAGCTTCCGCCCGGCTCGATGGTGGATGCCACGATCGACGGCGCCTGGCACGAACCCCTGCTCTGGTGCACCGACGCTCCCGTGGCCCCCGGCGACTGGTCCCGGCTGCGCACGGCCGGACGGCCGCTCGGGCTGCTGCCCGTGCTGATCGACGGCGGTCGGCGCGACCAGTGGCCCGCCGACTGGGACCTCATCCCGGAGGACGCCTCGTACCCGGGCGACCACGACCCCGACGAGGTGCTCGCCGCGTACTGGGCCGAGTGCGCGCCCGAGGAGCTCGGCGCCGCACACGCCGAATGGCCGGGCCTGGCCCCCGCCCCGGCCGACACGGGCTCCCCCCGGTCCCCCGACGACCTGGCCGCCGAGATGGCCGACCTGTTCACCGGGCCGGAGGGCTGGTTCCCGAACACGCGGGCGGCGCTCGTCCCGGCCCGCCGCAGCGCGGACATCCTCGCGGCGATCGGCTGGTCGGGGCCGATCAACTACGAGAGCGACGTGGCCCGGCTCGGCGCGGTGCTCCGCTCCTGGGAGGACCGCTACGGCATACGCGTCCTGATGCTCGGCTTCGACACCCTCACCGTCACCGTCGGCCGCCCGCCCACCACCCTCGACGAGGCCCGCGCGCTCGCCGCCGAGCACTTCGCGTTCTGCCCGGACAACATCGACCAGGCCCCGCCCTACGACCTCGACGACTACGCCGGGAAGTCCCTGCTGAACCAGACGACCTGGGCGTTCTGGTGGGACTGAGCCACGCCCCCTCCCGCTCCGGGGCGATGCCGTCGTCGCCCCGGACGGAAACGGGGTGGAGGCCCGCCGATCCCCTGCTCTAGGGTCGCGGGATGAGTACTCGTACCTTCCGTGTCATGGTCCGCGGCGTCTTCGACGGGCTCAGCGCCGAACAGCGCGCTGAGCTCCTGGCCCGCGCACCGGAACACGACATCCTGCACGCGGCCTTCACGCCCGAGGGGCACCTCAGCTACGACCTGACGGCGCGCGCCGCCTTCACCTTCCGCTTCCTGGACTCCGGGGAGGAAGAGGAGGACATCCTGGAGGCGACCGAACGCGCCGAGGAGGCGGCGAAGACGTGGCTGGCCGACCGGGGGTACGGCTACAAGAACCTCCGCTCACAGGCCGAGGACCTCTCCCAGGCGCCGCTGGGCAAACGGCAGCGCCGCGCCGCGACCCAGAAGAACACCTGAGCCGGAAGACGCCCGGGCCCTCAGCGCGCCCGCGCGGGAAGAACCGCTGGGCATGAGAGACGTCCGATCCGACGGCCGCCCTTATCTCATTTCCTTGACTACTCACGTACTGGTACATATTTGAGTAGTCAAGGAGGTGGCAATGAGCGATGCCCTGGACGCGACCCTGCGTCTCATGAGGGCCCAGACGGCGCTGGTGAAGCGGTTCGACGCGAGCCTGGGAGGGCTGCACGGCGTGAGCCTGGCCGACTTCACGATGCTGCTGCGCCTGGGGCAGGCCCCCGGCGACCGGATGCGCCGGGTGGACCTGGCCGAAGCGCTGGGGCTGACCGCCTCCGGGGTCACCCGGGGGCTGGCGCCGCTGGAGCGGATCGGGCTGGTGACGCGCGAGACGGACGCCCGGGACGGCCGGGTCGCCTACGCGGCGCTGACCGACACGGGCAGGGCGCGCCTGGCGGAGATGCTCGCCACGGCCGAGCAGGTCGCCGCCGAGGCCTTCGCCGCGCCCCCGTGGAGCAAGGAGGACACCGCCCGGCTGTCCACCCTGCTGACCCGTCTCGGCGGCACCGGCCTCCCCGGCCACGGCGTGGCCCCGTAAACCCGCGGCCCCGTTCCGCGGCCCCCGCCCCTCGATCCCGGCACCCACACCCCGCCCCTTCGGCCCCCGTTCCACAACCCCGCCCCGCTGCCCCGGAGGCCGGCTTCCCCGCCCGCCCGTACCGTTCTCCGTTCCGCGAGGCCCCGCGGGCCTCCGGCGGGCGACGCGTCCACTCCCAGGAGCGTGCGCGTGAACCCACCCCCCGTATCCCCACCGTCGGCCGACCCGGCCGCCGACCCCGCGCACACTCCCGCCGCCATCCGCACGGAGGGCCTTCGGCAGCGGGCTCGGCGGCACGACCTCGTTCTCCACGATCCTGCTGCCCGGCCTGATCGCCAGCACCCTCACCCTGCAGAGCATCATGTCCGTCACCGGGCCGCTGGCCGCCGAACTCGGCCCCGGCCGCGAGATCACCGACCGGGCCCTCGCGCCCCTGCCCGTCTGGGCCCTCGGGCTCCAGAAGATCACCTCGTCCGCGGTCTTCGGCCTCGTCTCGACGCTCGTCGTCGTCCCGGTCGTCCGGTTCGTCCACGCCCCCGGCAACACACCCGAGGTCCACGTCGGCAACTGGCCCCTGCTGCTGGTCACCCTGGTGCTCAGCGCGCTGCTCGCCTCCGCGCTCGGACTGCTCCTCGGCACCGCGATCGACGCCTCCGCCTTCGGCGCGCTGATCGGTCTCCTCCTGGCCGCCGCCACCATGCTGGGCTGCGTCTACTACCCGTGGACCGCCCTGCACCCGATCCGCTGGGTCCAGGTCCTGACCCTCGCCAACCCGCTCGTCTACATGAGCGAGGGCCTGCGCGCCAACCTCACGCCGTCCACCGGCCACATGCCCACCTGGGCCTACCTCACCGCGCTCACCCTGGGCACCGCCGCCCTGGGCGGCCTCGCCCTGCGCCGCTTCGCACGGCGGGTGCGGACCTGACCCGCGACGGCACTGCGGCCGGGCGGACGTTCCCGGACCGCCACCACCTCATGGCCGGTGTCAACCTCACGCATTGATTGAAAGCGAAAGCACATCGCAGTACCTTCGGTGCCCGACGGTCAACCCACCGGACACACAGCCGAGATGAGGCGCATGATGACTCGACACGGAAAGCTCGCAACCCTCGTCGCGTCGACGGCGGCAGCGGCGGCGCTGCTCACCGTGGGCGCGGCCCCGCAGGCGGGCGCGGCGGATCTCGACCCGGGAGTGACGTTCTACACGGGCGCCGCCCGGACCGGGACCGCCCAGCGGGCCGATCTCGCCCAGGTGGGCGTGTGCCAGGAACTGTCCGCCCCCGCCCTGTCGTATCTGGCCGTGTCGAACCAGAACGTGGACGTCTTCTTCAACGCGGACTGCCGGACCGGCGCCCCGGGCCGGAGCGGCGACCTCTACTACCGGACGGGCACGCTCAACGCGGGCGACTTCCCCTACCCGGCGGTGAGCTTCCGCGTCCGCGCGGACGCGAACTGAGGTCCGTCCCACACCTGTTGGCCACGGAGGCGGTGATCCCACCGTGCGGGCCATGTGATCACCGCCTCCGAGCCTTCCCGGCCACTCCGGCCGCTTCTGTTCCTCCGGCCATTCCGTCGGACGCCGGATGCCGCGATGAGTACGCGCGCTCATGCGCCCCATCGACAAGGCGCGTTGACTCGTAAACATGACCGACGAACTCGCCGCCGACCTCACCGTCGGCCTCAACACCGCAGTCAGCACCGCCCGGCCGCCCCGCGTCTGGATCGCCTCGCTGGTCTCCACGGTCGTGACGCTTCCGCTGGCGCTCCTGGCGTTCTTCTTCGCCGGGCTCTCGCCGATGGCCTGCGACTCCTGTGCCGAGGCCGAGGCCCACCGGTTCGACGCGAGCTTCGACCCGGCCTGGACGGTGTTCAACTGCGGTCTGGCGCTGGCGCTGATCACGCTGATGGCGAGCTGGGTCCTCGGGCGGCGCAGACCGCCGGCCGGTCTCGCCCTCGCGGCCCTGGCCCCCGGCGTCGTGGTCCTCGCGGTGCTGCTGTTCATGAGCCTGGTCGACTGGCCCTGAGCGGTACCTGGAAAACGCCTGGCCCTGACAGAATCCGGGAACCGACAGGGCCTGCCACGGCCCGGGAGCCGACAGAACCCGACCGGACGGAACCGACTGAGCCCGCCGGGGCGCCGACCGCGACGGACGCCCGAAGCACGGAGAGCCCCGCCCATGCCACAGCCCGCGAACGAACTCCACCGCCTCGTCGAGGAGTTCCGCGCCCTGCCCGCCGACGACGACCGCAGGCGGGCGATCGTCGCCGAACTGGGCGCCGACGCGACCGCCGTCGCGGCCGCGCCTTTCCTCACGTCCGTCGTCGCCGACCCGCACGAGTACGACCTGGCCCGGGCGGAGGCCGCCGTGGTCCTGCGGCTGTGGCCGCCGTCCGACCCCGCCGCCGCCCGAGCCGCCACCCGGGCCCTGCTGACCGCGCTGGACGACCTCGACGAGGACCTGGTCCGCCAGTACGCCGCCCACGCGCTCGGCTCCTACGCCGACGACCCGGCCGCGCACGCGGCCCTGACCGCCGCCGTACTCGACGACGACGAGGACGCGGACACCCTGGTCCGCTACAACGCCCTCGCCGCCCTTGAGGAGGCGGGCCCCAGCGACGCCCGTGCCGACGTCCTGCGCGCCCTCGCCCGGGACCCCGAACTCGGCCGCGCGGCGACCCGCGTCCTCACGGACTGGGGCCGCGCGAACGACGACGGCGGAGGCATCGCCGGCGCGGGCGACGGCGGAGACGTCACCGGCGACGGTCCGGCGTAGGGCCCGGCGCACCCCGGCGGCCCGGAGCGGCCCCGTCCGCGTGGGCCCTGCCCGCGCCGGTCCTGCCCGGCGGGTCGGCGCTGTCCGGCAGGTCGGTCCCGGCCCGCCCGCCGTCGCGGCGGAACGGTCAGCGACCGCCCAGCCGCTGCGCGACCTCGGTCGCCCAGTACGTCAGGATCATCTGCGCGCCCGCCCGCCGGATGCCGGTCAGGCTCTCCAGGATCGCCGCGTCCCGGTCGATCCAGCCCTTCTCGGCGGCGGCCTCGATCATCGCGTACTCGCCGCTGATCTGGTACGCGGCGACCGGCACGTCCGCCGCGTCCGCGACCTTCGCCAGGATGTCCAGGTACGGTCCGGCCGGCTTGACCATGACCATGTCGGCGCCCTCTTCGAGGTCGAGCGCCAGCTCGCGCAGGGACTCGCGGATGTTCGCCGGGTCCTGCTGGTACGTCTTGCGGTCGCCCTTCAGCGACGAGCCGACCGCCTCGCGGAACGGTCCGTAGAACGCCGAGGAGTACTTCACGGTGTACGCGAGGATCGACACGTCCTCGTGGCCCGTCTGGTCCAGCGCGTCCCGGATCACCCCGACCTGGCCGTCCATCATGCCGCTGGGGCCCACCACATGGGCGCCGGCGTCGGCCTGGACCTGGGCCATCTCCGCGTACCGCTCCAGCGTCGCGTCGTTGTCGACCCGGCCGTCGGCGGTCAGCACGCCGCAGTGGCCGTGGTCCGTGTACTCGTCCAGGCACAGGTCCGACATGATCACGAGGTCGTCCCCGACCTCCTCGCGCACCGCGCGCAGACCGGCCTGGAGGATGCCGTCCGGGTCGGTGCCCGCCGTGCCCCGGGCGTCCTTCTTCTCGTCCGCCGGGACGCCGAAGAGCATGATCCCGGAGATGCCCGCCGACACCGCCTCGACGGCGGCCTTCCGCAGCGTGTCCAGGGTGTGCTGGTACACCCCGGGCATGGCGGAGATGGGGACGGGCGCGTCGACGCCCTCGCGTACGAACGCGGGCAGGATCAGGTCCGCCGCGTCGAGCCGTGTCTCGGCGACCATCCGCCGCATCGCCGGGGTCGTCCGCAGCCGCCGGGGGCGGGAGCCGGGGAAGTTTCCGTACACAGTCATGCTTCGAGACTAGACCCGTACACATCACCGGTTTACCGACACCCGGGCCGGAAAAACCGCCCCGGAAAACGCGGCGGCCCCCGGAAACGGCGCCGGGCGGCCCGGCCGCCGAAGCAGCCGGACCGCCCGGTCCGCCACACGCACCGCGTGGCCGCGTTCCCGTACGCGTCCGTGCGCGCCGGAGCGCGTCAGGTCGTCGTCGAACGACGCCGCCGCGCCCCCGGACGCCGCTCGCTCGGCCGCGTCACCGGGTCGCCGGCCTCCTTCGCCGCCTCCCGGCGCCGCGCGCCGAACTCGGCGAGGGCCTCGGCCAGCTTGTGCACCGAGGGTTCCGGCGACAGCACGTCGACGCGGAGCCCGTGCTCCTCCGCGGTCTTCGCCGTCGCCGGGCCGATACACGCGATGACCGTGACGTTGTGCGGCTTGCCCGCGATGCCGACGAGATTCCGGACGGTCGACGACGAGGTGAAGAGCACCGCGTCGAACCCGCCGCCCTTGATCGCCTCGCGGGTCTCGGCCGGCGGCGGCGAGGCGCGGACCGTGCGGTACGCGGTGACGTCGTCGACCTCCCAGCCCAGCTCGATGAGGCCCGCCACCAGCGTCTCGGTGGCGATGTCGGCGCGCGGCAGGAAGACCCGGTCGATCGGGTCGAAGACCGGGTCGTACGGCGGCCAGTCCTCCAGCAGACCCGCGGCGGACTGCTCGCCGGACGGGACCAGGTCCGGCTTCACGCCGAAGTCGACGAGCGCGGCGGCGGTCTGCTCGCCGACGGCCGCGACCTTGATCCCGGCGAAGGCACGGGCGTCGAGCCCGTACTCCTCGAACTTCTCCCGGACGGCCTTCACGGCGTTGACGCTGGTGAAGGCGATCCACTCGTACCGGCCCGTGACCAGGCCCTTGACCGCGCGCTCCATCTGCTGCGGGGTGCGCGGCGGCTCGACGGCGATCGTCGGGACCTCGTGCGGCACGGCGCCGTACGAACGCAGCTGGTCGGAGAGCGACGCCGCCTGCTCCTTGGTCCGCGGGACGAGCACCTTCCAGCCGAACAACGGCTTGGACTCGAACCACGCGAGCTGGTCGCGCTGGGCGGCGGAGCCTCGCTCACCGACCACGGCTATGACGGAGCGGTGGCCCTCCGGCGACGGCAGCACCTTCGCCTGCTTCAGGACCTGGGCGATCGTTCCGAGGGTCGCCGTCCAGGTGCGCTGGCGGGTCGTCGTGCCGGCCACCGTGACCGACAGCGGGGTGTCGGGCTTGCGGCCCGCCGCGACCAGCTCGCCGGCCGCCGCGGCGACCGATTCGAGCGTCGTCGAGATGACCGCCGTGCCGTCGCTGGCGCCGACCTCGCTCCAGCAGCGCTCCGAGGCGGTACGGGCGTCGACGAACCGCACGTCGGCGCCCTGCTCGTCCCGCAGCGGCACACCGGCGTACGCGGGCACGCCCACGACCTCGGCGACACCCGGCACGACCTCGAAGGGGATACCGGCGGCGGCGCAGGCCAGCATCTCGGCGCCGGCGTCCGCGTCCAGCCCCGGGTCGCCCGGGACGGCACGCACCACCCGCCTGCCGCCCTGCGCCGCCTCCATGACAAGATTGACCGCATCCCTCAGAACGGGGACGCCGGCGGCGGCCGACTGCGCGTCGACGACCGTCAGTTCGGGTGTGCTCACGCCTGCCCGCGCATGGCAGCGAACGACACCGAGAACGTCCGGCTCGGCGACAAGGACGTCCGCGCTCGCAAGCGCCTCGACGGCGCGCAGGGTCAGCAGTCCCGGGTCGCCGGGACCGGCGCCGAGGAAGGTGACGTGCCCGTGTGCGGACACGGCCGGAAAGTCGGATGCGGCGGGGCCGGTGGGGCTCAAAGTGCTCGCTCCCCGATAAGACCGGCCGCGCCCTTGGCGAGCATCTCGGCCGCGAGTTCGCGCCCGAGGGCCGCCGCGCCGTCCTGCGACGTGGGCACGGGACCGGTGGTGGACATCTGCACCAGCGAGGAACCGTCGGTGGAACCGACGACACCGCGCAGGCGCAGTTCGCTGACAGCCTGTCCGTCGGCCTGGAGGTCGGCCAGCGCACCCACGGGTGCGGAGCAACCGGCCTCCAGGCCGGCGAGCAGGGCACGCTCGGCGGTCACGGCGGCCCGGGTGAACGGGTCGTCGAGCTCTCCGAGCGCGGCGGCGAGGTCGGCGCTGGAGGCAGCGCACTCGATCGCCAGTGCTCCCTGGCCGGGAGCGGGCAGGACGGTGTCGGGCGACAGGAAGTCGGTCGCCTCACCGCTTCGGCCGAGGCGGCTGAGCCCGGCCGCGGCGAGTACCACCGCGTCCAGCTCACCGCTCCGGACAAATCCGATACGCGTATCGACGTTGCCCCGGATCGGCACGGTCTCGATGTCGAGGCCGTGGGCGCGGGCGTACGCGTTCAGCTGCGCCATGCGGCGCGGCGAGCCGGTGCCGACGCGGGCGCCGGACGGCAGCTGCGCGAGGGTCAGCCCGTCCCGCGCCACCAGCACGTCGCGCGGGTCCTCGCGCAGCGGCACGGCGGCCAGCACAAGGCCCTCGTGCGGGGCGGTCGGCAGGTCCTTGAGCGAGTGGACGGCGAAGTCCACCTCGCCGCGCAGCAGCGCCTCGCGCAGCGCGGCGACGAAGACGCCGGTGCCGCCGATCTGCGTCAGGTGCTCGCGGGAGACGTCGCCGTGCGTGGTGACCTCCACGAGCTCGACGGCCCGCCCGGTCACCTCGCGGACCGCGTCGGCGACGAGGCCCGACTGCGCCATGGCGAGCTTGCTGCGCCGGGTGCCCAGCCTCAGCGGCTTCACGGCATCCGTGCCCAGGGGTGAGTTGTCGGTCATGACCGGCCTCTATTCGGGTCGTTCAGGTCTGCCCGGGAGACGGCGGCGACCGTCTGCGGGTCGAGGTCGAAGAGTTCCCGCAGCGCGTCCGCGTACCCGGCGCCGCCGGGCTCGCTGGCGAGCTGCTTGACCCGCACGGTGGGCGCGTGCAGGAGCTTGTCGACGACGCGGCGCACGGTCAGGGAGATCTCGGCGCGCTGCTTCTCGTCCAGGCCGGGGAGGCGTCCGTCGAGCCGCGCGATCTCGCCCGCGACCACGTCGGCGGCCATCGCGCGCAGCGCGACGACGGTCGGGGTGATGTGGGCGGCCCGCTGGGCGGCGCCGAAGGCGGCCACCTCGTCCCCGACGATGGTGCGCACCCGGTCCACGTCGGCGGCCATCGGGGCGTCCGCGGACGCCTCCGCGAGCGACTCGATGTCGACGAGGCGCACCCCGTCGAGGCGGCCGGCGGCGCCGTCGATGTCGCGCGGCATGGCGAGGTCGAGCAGGGCCAGGCGGACGGGGCCGGTCTCCCGGGCGGGCGCGGCGGCCCGGCGGGCGGCCCCCCGCGACGCGCCGTCGGCGCCGTTCTCGATCCAGGCGGCGTGCCGGTCGGCCTCGGCGGACGGCTCGGCCGCGGCGTCGGCGTCCGACGTCCCGCGCGGGGCGGCCGCCTCGCGCGCCGGCTCGTGCTCCGGCTCGAAGGGCAGGCCGAGCGCTCCGGCGACGGTCTCGGCGGTCAGCACCAGACCCGTCGCCCCGGTGCAGGAGACCGCGATGTCGGCACGTGTCAGTTCATCGGGGACCGCCGCCATGTCCACGGCTCGCGCGGTCACCCCGGTGCCGCCGGGCTGGCCCAGGATCTCGACGAGCCGGTCGGCGCGGGCACGGGTCCGGTTGGCGACGGCGATCTCGGCGACCCCGGCCCGGGCCAGGGTCGCGGCGGCCAGCGAGGACATCGAACCGGCGCCGATCACCAGGGCGCGCTTGCCCCGGACCCACTCGGAGACGTCCTCGCCCGCGGCGAGCTGCTCCAGGCCGAAGGTGACGAGCGACTGCCCGGCCCGGTCGATCCCGGTCTCGCTGTGGGCCCGCTTGCCGACCCGCAGCGCCTGCTGGAACAGGTCGTTCAGCAGCCGGCCCGCCGTGTGCAGCTCCTGGCCGCGCGCCAGCGCGTCCTTGATCTGGCCGAGGATCTGGCCCTCGCCGACGACCATCGAGTCCAGCCCGCAGGCCACCGAGAAGAGGTGGTGGACGGCCCGGTCCTCGTAGTGCACATAGAGATACGGAGTGAGCTCGTCCAGGCCGACGCCGCTGTGCTGGGCGAGGAGCGTGGACAGCTCGGCGACGCCCGCGTGGAACTTGTCCACGTCGGCGTACAGCTCGATGCGGTTGCAGGTGGCCAGGGCGGCGGCCTCGGCCGCGGGCTCCGCGGCGAGGGCGTCCTGGAGGAGCTTGGCCTGCGTCTCACCGGCCAGCGAGGCCCGTTCCAGTACGGAGACGGGGGCGCTGCGGTGGCTCAGCCCTACGACGAGAAGACTCATGCCGGCATCACGGCGGGCATGTCCCCGTCGGGTCCCTTGCGTTCCTCGGCGGCCGGGCGCACGGGCGCCGCCGCCGCGTCCTGGCCGCCCTCGGCGGTGTCGTCGACCGCCTTGCGCTGCTCGTGGAAGGCCAGGATCTGGAGTTCGATGGAGAGATCGACCTTGCGGACGTCGACCCCGTCGGGCACCGAGAGCACCGTCGGCGCGAAGTTCAGGATGGAGGTGACGCCCGCGGAGACCAGCCGGTCGCAGACCTGCTGGGCGGCGCCGGCCGGGGTCGAGATGACCCCGATCGACACGCCGTTGTCACGGACGATCGACTCCAGGTCGTCGGCGTGCTGCACGGGGATGCCGGCGACGGGCGTCCCCGCCATCGCGGGATCGGCGTCGATCAGGGCGGCGACGCGGAAGCCGCGGGAGGCGAAACCGCCGTAGTTGGCGAGCGCGGCGCCGAGGTTTCCGATGCCGACGATGACGACCGGCCAGTCCTGGGTGAGCCCGAGTTCGCGGGAGATCTGGTAGACGAGATACTCGACGTCGTACCCGACCCCGCGCGTCCCGTAGGAGCCCAGGTAGCTGAAGTCCTTGCGCAGCTTGGCGGAGTTGACCCCCGCCGCCGAGGCGAGCTCCTCGGACGAGACCGTGGGGACCGAGCGCTCGGAGAGCGCGGTCAACGCGCGCAGATACAGCGGAAGCCGGGCGACGGTGGCCTCGGGAATCCCTCGGCTACGGGTCGCCGGTCGGTGAGTTCGGCCAGTTGCCACGGTGCTCCTGCGGTATGAGCGGGGCTGCAGGCGGCCCTGTCTCGCATGACCGCCCCGTCGAATGCAGGCTATGTCTTTGTGAACGCGTGCACAAAGATAGTGTCCGTTTTGTCCGGTCAACGTGACCGGGGTCACGCACATTCGTCGCGCGATCCCGGAACCATGGACCGCGTCAGTCCGTTGCAGACCCGAAGGGAGCAAAGCGGCACACACTCCTCACAAGGACTCCCCCGAGACCACCCAAAACGCCCACGATGGTAACCGGGATTCGCTCATGAACACAGCGCGTCGCAGAGCCTCCGGGGGTCCACGCGCCAGAAGGTGTGCTGCTCGTCGTCGATCAGCACGACCGGGATCTGCTCCCAGTACGCCCGGTGCAGCTCCTCGTCCCGCGTGATGTCCTTCTCCTCCCAGGACGCACCGGTCTCGGCGCACACCGTCCGCACCACCTCCCTCGCGTCGTCGCAGAGGTGACAGTCGGGCTTGCCGATCAGGGTCACCTTCCGGTCGGCGGGGTTCTTCTTCGTACGTCGGAACAAGGCGCTCATGCCTTCATTCTGCGCCGCGCCCCGGCGGCGCCCCGCCCCGGCACCGCCCCCGGGGAGCGGCTTTCCGCACCGGCGCGCTCCGCCCCGCACACCGGCGCGCGCCGGCGCCCCTCCACGGGCCGCCCGGCACGTGTCCGGTTCCGTCACCGCCCCGGTCCGTCACGTCCGGGTCCGCCCCGGACAAAGCGTCGACCAAGAGTTCACGGCGCGGCATCCCGGCAGGTCGGGAAGGGCCCGGGCACATGGCTATGCTCACGGATATGGCCGCTCTTCGATGGCTCACCCCCCGTAGGCGCCCCGCCACAGCACGGAGCGTGCTGGCAGGCGAGGCCGCAGCCGAGGCCGCGCGGAAGTCCGCCCTGCGCGGCGCACACCCCGACGACGACCGGACCGCCCCCACTCCCGCGTCCCCCCACACCACCGACGCCCCCGACACCGCCGGCGCCGACGGCTCCCCCGACGACACCGGCCGCGCCCCCGCCCGTGCGAAGGCGGAGAAGAGGAAGCACGGCAAGGACGGAGGAGAGAAGGGCGGAAAGGGAGAGAAGCGCGAGAAGGGCGCGAAGGACGAGAAGGCCGCCGACAAGGCCCCCGGCAAGGAGAAGAAGGCCGAGGAACCGCCCTTCCCCGTCGCCGGCGACGACCGGGCCGCCGCATTCTTCGACCTCGACAACACCGTGATGCAGGGCGCGGCGCTCTTCCACTTCGGCCGCGGGCTGTACAAGCGGAAGTTCTTCCAGCGCCGCGAACTGGCCCGGTTCGCCTGGCAGCAGGCCTGGTTCCGGCTGGCCGGCGTCGAGGACCCGGACCACATGCAGGACGCCCGCGACAGCGCCCTGTCCATCGTCAAGGGCCACCGCGTCTCCGAGCTGACGGCGATCGGCGAGGAGATCTACGACGAGTACATGGCCGACCGCATCTGGCCCGGCACCCGCGCCCTCGCCCAGGCCCATCTGGACGCCGGCCAGCGGGTCTGGCTGGTCACCGCCGCCCCCGTCGAGACCGCCACGATCATCGCCCGGCGCCTCGGCCTGACCGGCGCGCTGGGCACGGTCGCGGAGTCCGTCGACGGCGTCTACACCGGCCGCCTGGTCGGCGAGCCGCTGCACGGCCCCGCGAAGGCAGAGGCGGTCCGCGCCCTGGCCGCCGCCGAGGGCCTCGACCTCGACCGCTGCGCCGCGTACAGCGACTCGCACAACGACATCCCGATGCTGTCCCTGGTCGGGCACCCGTACGCGATCAACCCGGACACCAAGCTCCGCAAGCACGCCCGCGCCCACGACTGGCGGCTGCGGGACTACCGGACCGGCCGCAAGGCGGCCAAGGTCGGCATCCCGGCCGCGGCCGGCGTCGGCGCCCTCGCGGGCGGAACGGCGGCCGCCCTCGCCCTGCACCGCCGCCGCCGCTGACGCCCCGCCCCGCGCGCACCCCGTTCGCCCGGCCGGTTCCCACCGCCCATCGGCCGCCGGCCCCGACACACCGACGGCTGAACACCGGTACGGGCCCGTTCGGGCATATCCGGACACGGTCTTCGATCGTGCTTTCTTGCCCGCCGACCGCTCCGGCCAGTCGGCCTGCTCGCACTCGGCCACAACCTGCCCCGCACGCGGACAAGATTTGAAGTAATCCGATCAGTAACCGGTCACGATGTGTTACTTGATGCATCGTTTAGTCGCTACAGAAACGACGTAATCGATGATTTGAGCAACTCGGTGTAGCACTGTCTGTACGAAGCGTTATTCTCCTCAGACGCATTCCGAACCCCTGACTCACTACGACGAGTGAGGGTTTCGCACTGCACGTGATGGAAGCTCTGCCTCTGGGAGTCCCGTGTACCCACACGTCGGGGTTGACGCCTCGGGCCTGGCTACGCTGCGCGCAACAGTCGCCGAACGGTTGCGTGGCTTCGTCCCCACCGCGTACGCCGTACCCGCATTCGCCGCCCCTGCGCCTGTCGGCCCCTGCTACGCCATGGCCGAACGCGGTGCGGCGGTCGGAAGACGCAGCAACCGCGGCGCAACGACCACGTCCACCGTCCGCCGTCCCAGCGCCGACAGCGACAGCGCCCGCATGATGGATCTCGTCGAGCGCGCGCAGGCCGGCGAGGCCGATGCCTTCGGCCGCCTCTACGACCAGTACAGCGACACCGTCTATCGCTACATCTACTACCGCGTGGGCGGCAAGGCGACGGCGGAGGACCTCACCAGTGAGACCTTCCTGCGCGCCCTGCGCCGCATCTCGACGTTCACCTGGCAGGGCCGCGACTTCGGCGCCTGGCTGGTCACGATCGCCCGCAACCTGGTCGCCGACCACTTCAAGTCCAGCCGCTTCCGCCTGGAGGTGACCACCGGCGAGATGCTCGACGCGAACGAGGTCGAGCGCAGCCCGGAGGACTCCGTGCTGGAGTCCCTCTCCAACGCCGCGCTGCTCCAGGCCGTGCGGCGGCTCAACCCCCAGCAGCAGGAGTGCGTGACGCTGCGGTTCCTCCAGGGCCTCTCGGTCGCCGAGACCGCCCGCGTCATGGGGAAGAACGAGGGCGCGATCAAGACCCTGCAGTACCGCGCCGTCCGCACCCTGGCCCGGCTCCTGCCCGACGACGCCCGCTGACCGCCGCCCGGTCCCGCACCGATCCCCCGGACACCCGTCGCGGCCCCGTCCCGTCCCGCATGTGTCCCGTCTCCGTCCCGTCCCGCATGTGTCCCGTCTCCGTCCCGTATGTGTCCCCCCCGCCGTCCCGCCCCGTCCCCCTCCGAACAGCTGTCTCCTTCACCCTCGCGGGCTCACTCCCGGCGACCCCTTCCTCACGCACAGCCCGATCACCCTTCTTGCGTAACCCAAGTGCCGCGCCTCTCGTTGTGTCGGTTGCAGGCCCCCTGTCGTCACCCATGACCGCTGACACTCACTCGTTCGTGTGGAAGCGCTCAAGGTGTACAACCGTCCGGACACCCAGGGGAGTCGACCGTCATGACGAGAGGAGGTGCCGCCAGTGATCGCAAACGTTTCGGCACACCGGCGGGCGAACGCCTTCGCCCAGGCCCTTGAGGAGCAGCCGCCCCACGACGAGGCGGCCGCACAGCCCGAGGAAGCGGCCGAAACGGCCGACCACGGACCGCTGTTGGCCCTGGCGAACGGCCTCGGTGAGCTACCGCGGCCGGAGTTGGATCCCGAGGTCAAAGTGGCGCAGCGAGCCCAGCTCCTGGCCGCCATGGAGGCCATGTTCGCCGAGGGCGACGCGTCCGCGGGCCCTACGGTGCCCGAGCAGCGGAAGAAGAGTGGCCGCCGGGCCTCCCCGCTCCGGAGGCTGCGTCCGCGCTCGCGCTGGACGAAGGGCCTCGCGGCAGGCGGGCTCACCGTCGGTGTCGCGGCGGGGGCCTTCGGCGGAGTGGCCGCTGCCAGTTCCGACGCCCTGCCGGGTGATTCGCTGTACGGACTCAAGCGCGGCATGGAGGACATCCATCTGGGGATGACCCGTGGCGACACCGACCGCGGCGAGGTCTACCTCGACCAGGCGTCCACCCGGCTGAGCGAGGCCCGCCGCCTGATGGAACGCGCCCGCTCCGGCCACCTGGACCACGAGCAGCTCGGCGAGATCCGGCGCACGCTCAACGGCATGACCCATGACGCCACCGAGGGCCACCGCCTGCTCCGCGCGGCCTATCAGCGGGACGGCGCCATCGGTCCGATCCAGACCCTGGACTCCTTCTCCCGCTCGCACCGCGACACCTGGAGCAGCCTGCGCGACCGGCTGCCGCTGCAACTCACCGACATCGGCGAGCAGGTCAGCTCGGTGTTCGACGCCATAGACGAAGAGGTCGGCCCGCTCCAGTCGCTGCTGCCCCGCACTCCGGGCAGAAGCGACGACGCCAAGCGTTCGCACGCCGGGGAACACGGCACGGCCCCGTCGCGTACGGGCCACGTCGCGCCCTCGTCGCCGGGCGCCACGCACAACCGCACGGGCGACAGCGCCACGCCGCATCCGTCCGGCGCCCCCGGCGGCGCCCCGTCCGACGGCCTGCTCGGTGGCGCGGACGGGCTGTTCGGCACCCCGCCCCCGGGCTCGGCGCCGTCCGCCGACGACGGCCGGGTCAGCCCGCCGCCGGCCCCGGACGTGACCCTGCCCCCGCTCCTCCCCGGTCTGCTCCCGGGCCTGGGAATCAACAGCGAGAACGCGAACGAATGACCTGACCCGCCGCCCCCTCGGTCACCGGCCGTCCCGAGCCGGCCCGGCGATCGAGGGGGCGTGGCGTCGGACGAGGGGTTCCAGAAGCGGCGGGGCGTCAGAAGAACACCGACCTGCGCTGCACCAGCAGTTTGTACAGCGTGTGCTGGATCTGCTCCCGCACCTGATCCGTCAGGTTGAACATCAGCATCGGGTCGTCCGCCGCCTCGATCGGGTACCCGCGTGTGGAGATCGGCTCCCCGAACTGGATGGTCCACTTCGTCGGCAGCGGCACCGTCCCCAGCGGCCCGAGCCAGGGGAACGTCGGCGTGATCGGGAAGTACGGGAAGCCGAGGAGCCGGGCCAGCGTCTTCGAATTGCCGATCATCGGGTAGATCTCCTCCGCCCCGACGATCGAGCACGGAATGATCGGGGCCCCCGCCCGCAGCGCCGTGGAGACGAAGCCGCCCCGTCCGAAGCGCTGGAGCTTGTACCGTTCGCCGAACGGCTTGCCGATGCCCTTGAAGCCCTCCGGCATCACCCCGACGATCTCGCCCCGGCCCAGCAGCCGCTCCGCGTCCTCCGTACAGGCCAGCGTGTGACCGGCCTTGCGGACCAGCTCGTTCACCACCGGCAGCATGAAGACGAGGTCGGCGGCGAGCAGCCGCAGATGCCGCCCCGCCGGATGCTTGTCGTGCACGGCGACCTGGAGCATCAGCGCGTCGAGCGGAAGCGTGCCCGAGTGGTTGGACACGATGAGGGCGCCGCCCTCGGACGGGATGTTCTCGATGCCCTTCACCTCGACCCGGAAGTACTTCTCGTACAACGGCCGCAGCATCGACATGAGGACCTGGTCGGTCAGCTCCTCGTCGTAGCCGAACTCGTCGACGTCGTACTCGCCGGTGACCCGCCGCCGCAGAAACGCGAGCCCGCCCGCGATCCGCCGCTCCCAGCCGTCCCGACCGCGGTCGGCCTCCCCGGCCTCCTCCGCGTCCCGGGCGTCGCGGGCGTTCCCGGCGTCCCGCACGGCGCCCCGGGGCTCCTCCCGCGACGGTCCGGCGTCCCGCCGCCCGGGAAGGGCGCTGACGGACGCGGTACCGGCCCCCGAGGCCCCGGGGGCGGCGGGCCCGGAAGCCGGGGACGCCACCGGGGCCGGGGAAGCCCCCGGGGTCTCCGGGGTCCCCGCGGGCCCGGCGGTACGGCGTCGCGCGGGGCGCGGTGGGCCGCCCGACCGCGAACGGTCGTCGTCGAACGGAATGACCTTGGCGTCCGCCATCGTCGCTGTGCTCCTCTACCTGCCGCCGCCGGGGACCGCGGACGTGCCGCCCGCCCCACGGTCTCCGTTGATCCGCGCCGCCTCACCGGCCGCCGCCCCGAGGAACGGCGCGGCGGCCAGCCGGTCGACCGCTCTGCCCATCGCCTCCGGGGGCAGCAGCCCCGGCCCCTGACCGCGCACGAACTCGGCGAACGTCTCCGCGGTGGTGAACCGTGGATGGAAGCCCAGGATCTCGCGCGTCTGCGCGGTCGAGACCACCCGGCCGTGGGTCAGCAGCCGGATCTGCTCCGGCGAGAAGTCCGTCATGCCGACCCGGCGCAACGCCCGGCCGACCCAGGTGACGGCGGGCATCAGCAACGGCATCGTCGGCCGCCCCAGCCGCCGCGCGCACTGCGAGAGCAGCAGCACACCGTCCCCGGCGATGTTGAAGGTGCCGCTGTTCAGCGTGGAGCGCCTCGGCTCGCGCGAGGCGATGCCCAGCACGTCGAGGACGTCGTCCTCGTGCACGAACTGGAGTCTCGGGTCGTAGCCGAACACCGTCGGCAGGACCGGCAGCGCCAGATAGTCGGCGAGCGGCGAATCCGCCCGGGGGGCCAGGATGTTCGCGAACCTGAGCACGCACACGGCGACGTCCGGCCGGCGGCGGGCGAAGCCGCGCACATACCCCTCGACCTCCACCACGTCCTTCGCGAAGCCCCCGCTGGGCAGGGACTTGGGCGGGGTGGTCTCGGTGAAGACGGCCGGGTCGCGGGGCGCCGAGCCGTACACGTTCGTACTGGACTTGACGACCAGCCGCCGCACGCTCGGCGCCTTCTGGCAGGCGCCGAGCAGCTGCATGGTGCCGATGACGTTGGTCTCCTTGGCGGCCGTCCGGCCGCCCGCGCCGGCCGTCCTCGCGGAGACGTCCAGATGGACGACGGTGTCGACCGCGTGCTCCGCGAGCACCCGGGCGATCGCGGGCTGGCGGATGTCCGCCGCCACGAACCGGGCCTCGCCCAGCGGGTGTACGGGCGGGACCGCGTCGACGGCGATCACCCGCTCCACTTCCGGATCACGCTGGATGCGGCGCACGAAACGGCCGCCCAGCTGCCGGGCCGCTCCCGTGACCAGCACGACCTTCCCCAAGATCAGCGCCCTCCGTCGAAAGGTTTCCCCTGGCCGTCACCGTAGCGGGTGGAAGGGGCCGCGTGACGGCCTCACGACCGGCTCCCGCCGACTCTTGGCCCGAATGCGGGCACCTCCCCGCAACGCGCCGCAGCCCTCCCGCCAGTTCGACGGGAGGGCTGCGGAAACACGAACCGCGTTCGCTTACTTCTTGTTGCGACGCTGAACGCGCGTGCGCTTGAGCAGCTTGCGGTGCTTCTTCTTGGCCATCCGCTTACGCCGCTTCTTGATAACAGAGCCCACGACTACCCTCGCTCACTTCTCGGAACATCCCCACGCCAGCGGGGATCGGTGCGGGGCGTCTGGGCCCACACGACCTACGTCGGCCTAGCCTACCCGCCACCGAGTGAGGGACGTAATCCGAGGCGAACATCAGGCGGACCCCACCCGGCCCTCAGGCGGATTCCACTCCCACGAACGACTCGCGGAGATACTCGTGAACCGCTTGCTCCGGAACCCGGAAGGACCTGCCCACCCGGATCGCCGGCAGATGACCGCTGTGCACCAAACGGTACACGGTCATCTTCGACACCCTCATGACCGCGGCGACTTCCGCCACGGTCAGAAACTTGACCTCGTTGAGAGGCCTTTCGCTGCCAGCAGCCATGACCCACCTGTACCTTCCGCACGAGACGCGCACCGGCTTCCCCTCCGGTGACTCTTCGTCGTTGTGCGCTCACTCCCCAGATTAGGGGCGGGTGATGCGAGTGGGGAAGAGGAGAGATGATCGGCCGCCTACTGTGACAGACACGCCCGATTGAGTACATAGCGAGTGAGCGGCAGGTAGTACGCGGACGGCACGGCGTCGTCGAGCGGCACGGCGACCGACACCCGCCCCTCGGCCTCCCCGACGAACAGCGCGGGGTCGTTCGTGTCCGCCGGCCCGATCGCCTCGATGCCCAGCTGACCTGCCCCGCAGACCCATCCGTGGTCCCCCACGACCAGCTCCGGAAGCCGCCCGCGCCCCTCCGCGGCCGCCTCCAGCACGACCCTCACCGGCAGCGGCGAATGCGTGTGTGCGCCGGTGCCGACGCCGGAGGACCGCGCGCCCGGCTCGCGCACCATCGCGACTCCCCGTACGTAGTCGAGGACGCACGTGCGTACCCCGAACCGGGTCGTTATGTCGATACATCTCCCCTGCGCGGGAGTGAGTACGGGACATCCCGCCGCCGACAGGGCGTCTGCCAGCCCGGCGTAGAAACCGAGCAGCCGATGCGGGTGCCCCGTCCCGAACAGCACCGGCGACCGCCGCGCCGCGGCGGCCGACAGCCGCCCGGCGAACGCGTCCAGGCGCGCCAGGGTCCGCTCGGGATCGATCGCGTCGGGGCCCGAGACATGGGCGGGGTCGCCGGAGACCCCGCACTTCTCGGCCATCAGCCGCAGCAGGGCGCGTGCGTCCCAGTCGCCCTCGGGGGCGAGGCCGAGCGTCATCCGCGGGTCCCGGGCGGCGAAGAGCCGGTAACTCCGCAGGTTCGTCTCCCTCGGCGTGGCCACGGGCCCGGCCAGCCGGGCCGTCAGCAGATGCGCACGCAGCGCTCCGGTGCTCAACACCCCGCCGATGCTTCCCCACTCACCCGGACGAGGGGCCGAAAAGCCCGGTCGCGCCCCACGGTCGGCGTAACGACGGCCCCACCGGCACCGGGAGCGGACCCCTGCCCCACGAATCCGCGCCGAACCGGCCGGACCAGAGCCCGAACGAACCGGCCGGCCCCGCCGAACCAGCTCAGCCGACCGAGCCGGCCGAATCAGCCGAACCGGTCCTGCCCGAGCCGACGCGCTGTCAGGCCAGCAGCCCCCGCAGCGGGAACGCGGCCCGCCGGGTCGCCAGCACCGCCTGGTCGAGCCGGTCCGCCGGGTCGTACCCCTCCTCCCAGGACCTCCAGGAGGGGGTGCGCCCGTCGGTCATCCGGCCCGGGCCCAGCTGCCGGGTCCGGGCGTAGACCTCGTCCCGCCACGACGCCGGGATCACCGTCTCCGGGTCGATCGGGGCGTGCGCGGCGATCCCCACCAGGTGCGTCCAGGACCGCGGGACCACGTCGACCACCGCGTACCCGCCGCCGCCGAGCGCCAGCCACCGCCCGCCCTCCGCGTGGGCGTGCGCGAGGTCGTGACAGGCCGTCATCACCGCGCGCTGCGCGTCCACCGTCACCGCGAAGTGGGCGAGCGGGTCCTCGATGTGCGTGTCGGCCCCGTGCTGGGTGACCAGCACCTGCGGCCGGAAGTCCGCCAGCAGCTCCGGCACCACCGCGTGGAAGGCCCGCAGCCATCCCGAGTCCCCGGTGCCGGCGGGCAGCGCCACGTTCACCGCGCTGCCCTCACCGGCCCCCGAACCGGTCTCCTGCGGCCAGCCGGTCTGCGGGAACAGGGTGCGCGGGTGCTCGTGCAGCGACACCGTCAGCACCCGGGGGTCCTCGTTGAACGCCGCCTGCACGCCGTCCCCGTGGTGCACGTCGACGTCGATGTAGGCGATCCGCTCGGCGCCCAGCTCCAGCATCCGCGCGATGGCGAGCGCCGCGTCGTTGTAGACGCAGAACCCGGCCGCGCCGCCGGGCATGGCGTGGTGCAGCCCGCCGGCGAAGTTCACGGCGTGCGCGGTCTCGCCGCGCCACAGGGCCTCGGCCGCGGCCACCGACTGACCGGCGATCAGCGCGGACGCCTCGTGCATCCCCGCGAACGCGGGGTCGTCGACCGTCCCCAGCCCGTAGTTCTGGTCGGCCCGCCCCGGATCGGCGGACGCGGCGCGCACGGCGGACACGTAGTCCTCCCGGTGCACCAGCCGCAGCGTGGAGTCCCCGGCGGGCTTGGCCGCCACCACGTCCACGGCCCGGTCGAGCCCGAACGCCCGCACCAGCCCCATCGTCAGGGCGAGTCGTACGGGGTCCATCGGGTGGCTCTCCCCGAAGTCGTATCCCGTTACTGCGTCATCCCACATCAGCTGTGCGCGGCCGCTCATGCCCGTCACCGTATCGGGCGGGCGCCGCGTCGAACGACTTGGCGTACACGAGCGTCGCCAGCACCAGGGCCATCGGCACGAGCATCGCCCCCCGGTAGCTCCAGGCGTCGCCCAGCGCCCCCACGAGCGGCGAACCGACCAGGAACCCGACGTAGTTGAAGACATTGAGCCGGGCGATGGCCGTGTCACTGACCCCGGGGAACATCCGCCCGGCGGCGGCGAAGGTCTGCGGCACGATGACGGACAGCCCGAACCCCAGCATGGTGAACCCGAGCATCCCGGTCCACGCCCCGCCGGCCAAAGCCACCACGGCGAACCCGGCGGCCGCCACCACGGTCCCCGCCCGCACCACCGCGACGGCCCCGAACCGCCGCACCCCGAAGTCCCCGACGGTCCGCCCCAGCAGCGTCGTCACCATGTAGACGTTGTACGGAACGGTCGCCAGCTGCTCCGAGCTCCCCAGCACGTCCTGGAGGTACTTGGCGCTCCAGTTGGAGACCGTCGAGTCCCCGATGTAGGT
This sequence comes from Streptomyces tyrfis, assembly GCF_037034285.1. NCBI lineage: Bacteria > Bacillati > Actinomycetota > Actinomycetes > Kitasatosporales > Streptomycetaceae > Streptomyces > Streptomyces tyrfis. Next base: position 134,203 of record NZ_JBAGJZ010000023.1, read on the forward strand.
GAAGCTCATCACCAGGCAGAGCGGCATCAGCAGCCCGAAGGGGACCGAGGCGGCCCCCTTGCCGCCGTCCGTCCCCTTCTTCCCACCCGCCGCGTCCCGGCCCGCGTCCGCGGCCGGCCCCTCGACGTACCACCGGCTGCCGACGAATGCCGCGGGCAGCAGCACGACCACCGCGGGCAGGTACGACATCAGCAGCGAGAGGTTCCAGTGCGCCCCGGCCCAGGCCATGGAGGCGCCGGCGATCCCGCCCAGGCTGTACGCGGCGTGGAAGCCGAGCATGATGGAACGCCCGTACGCCCGCTGGAGACTGACCCCGATCATGTTCATGGAGGCGTCGAGCGCCCCGACGGCGATCCCGAACGCCCCGAGCGCGAGGGCCGCCTCCCACAGCGCGTCACCGGCTCCGGCGCCGAGCAGCGCGAGCATCACCAGGGGCTGCGCCCACCGCAGCACGACGCCCGGCCGCACCCGGGCGACCACCTTCTCGGTGACCACGCTCCCCGCACCGGCCAGGATCGGCACCGCGGCGAGGAAGACCGGCAGCAGCCCGTCGGATATCCCGTACCGGTCCTGGATCGCGGGGATCCGCGTCACCAGCAGGGCGAAGGTGACCCCCTGGACGAAGAAGCTCAGCGTGAGGGAGGCCCTGCCGTGCCGCAGACGCGCGTCTGTCATGGCCACAGTCATGGCCGCGAGCGTAGGGCCAGTCTCTACCCATGGGTAGATGGATCACGCGAGCATTTCCGGGAGTTGACTCATGTCGGAGAAGAGCCCGGTCACTCCGGGGAGCCGGTCCGCGGGCATCATAGAGGTGAATCCGTACACGTCCATCCCGGCGGCCCGTGCCGCTTCCACGCCGAGCGGGCTGTCCTCGATGACGACGCACCGTTCGGGGGCGACGCCCATCCGCTCGGCGGCGTACAGGAACAGGTCGGGCGCCGGCTTGCCGCGGCCGACGTCGTCGACGCTGAAGATCCAGTCCTCTTCGAACCACTGGTCCAGCCCGGTCTTGTGGTGTCCGACGCGGATCCGCTCGTGGCTGCTGGACGACGCCACGCAGTAGGCCACTCCTTCGGCGACGAACCGCGCCAGCACGTCCTCGACGCCCGGCACCGGTTCCAGCTCCTGCCGGAACGCAGTGAACACACGGGCGTGAAACGTCTCGTCGAAGTCGTCGGGCAGTTTCGCGCCGGTCCGCTCCTCGACGAGATCATGCACGCGATGGACGGCGGCCCCCATGTAGTCCCGCAGGCTCTCCTGGTACGAGGTGGGGTGCCCGAGTTCGGTGAGGTACTCGGACAGGATCGTGTTGGAGAGCGGCTCGCTGTCGACGAGCACTCCGTCGTTGTCGAAGATGACCAGTTCGTAGCGCATGGTCCGAGAGTAGA
>NZ_JBAGJZ010000024.1:0-125882 GCF_037034285.1 Streptomyces tyrfis
GGGGGCTCGCCCGCAGCTCAATACGACTTACTACCGCCCTCGAAGCGCTCTCAATCGTCATGATCATCACACTGTGTTCACCGAACGTATGAGCTAGCGTTCCGGGGCATGATCAACATCTCGCCCCCTCTCGACCAGGCCGCTCCCACCGCGGCGGCACTGACACGGGCGCTCTTCGGCGAACAGCTGGAGGGTCTCCACGAGCCCTGGCGCAAACTCTTCGGCACGGAGCCGTTCCGGTTCCGAGAAGGCCTCTCGCCCGACGAACGGGCCGCGCTCTCCTACGAGCGGCTGCGCCTGATCAACGAGGCCCTCGACAGCCCCGAGGAGTTCGTGGCCGACGTGGAGCGGCTCACGGCCCTGCACGAGTGGGTCGGGCCGGTGGACGCGGGGCTGGGGACCGTGGCGAGCATCCACTACAACCTCTTCCTCGGCAGCCTCCTCGACCACGCCGCGGGGCCCGAGCGCGATCTGCGCGAGTTCGCCGGATTAAGGCGTATCGGCACCTTCCTGTGCACGGAGGCCGGTCACGGCAACAGCGCCGGGCAGCTGGAGACCACCGCGGTCTACGACCCCGCCGCGCGGGAGTTCGTGCTGCACACCCCCCATCCGGGCGCCCGCAAGTTCATGCCGAACACCAGCCCCGCCGGCGGCCCCAAGACCGCCGTCGTCGCGGCCCGCCTCATCACGGACGGCGAGGACCGGGGCGTCTTCCTCTTCCTCACCCCGCTCGGCGACGAGAACGGCGTTCCCACGCCGGGCGTGGGGATACGCAGGCTGCCGCAGACGGCCACCGCGCCCGTCGACCACTGCGTCACCTCCTTCGACCGGGTCCGGCTGCCCTACGAGGCGCTGCTGCAGTCCGATCACGGCCGGCTCACCCCGGAGGGCGACTTCAGCAGCTCGGTGGGCAGTCCCCGCAAGCGGTTCCTGCACTCCATCGGCCGGGTCACCCCCGGCAAGCTCTGCATGAGCGGCTACAGCCTCGGGGTCACGCGCCACGCCCTCGCCGTGGCCGTACGGCACTCCCACACCAGGCGGACCTCCGGCGTGACGGCCGGCGGGAGCGTCCCGCTGTTCGCCCACCGCAGCCACCACACCCCGCTCGTCGACGCCATCGCCACCACCTACGCCGCGACGTTCCTGCACCGCGCCGCGGTGCGGCGGTGGGCGCGGGCGACGGAGTCCGAGCAGGAGAACGCCGAGCGGTTCGCGGCGGTGGCCAAGGGGTGGATCACCTGGCGGGCCCGCGAGGTGATGACCGAGTGCCGCGAACGCTGCGGCGCGCAGGGCCTGTTCCTGGCCAACGGGATCGCGGGGCAGCTGGCGGCCAACGAGGGGACCATCACGGCGGAGGGCGACAACCTCGTCGTCTGGGTCAAGGCAGCCGGCGAGATGCTCCTCGGCCACTTCACCCCGGAGGAACGGAGTGACGCGCCGCCGGAGTCCCGCGACCTCGATGACCCGGCCTTCCTCCAGGAGCTGCTGGCGGACATCGAGCGCGTCTGGCACCTGCGCGCCCGTACCCGCCTGCGCGGCGCGGCGGCCGGCAATCCCCTCAACCGGTGGAACGCCGCCGTCACCCCGGCGCTGGAGCTGGTCGACGCCTACGCGCACCGCCAGGCCGCCCAGGCCCTCCTGGACGCGGCGGCCGACACCGACCACCCCGAGGCCCGGCGTCAGCTGACCCTGCTGCACCGTCTGTTCGCCCTGCGGCGCGTCGTGGCTCACGGCGGGGACCTGCTCGCGGAGGGATATCTCACCGGTGACCAGGTGAGGCGGCTGCCCGACGCGGCCGAGGACGCCGTCGAGGACCTCGTCCCCGAGGCCGTGACCCTCGTCGACGGATTCGCCGCGATGGACGAGGTCCTCCTCGACCACCCGATCAACCGGCCCGAGGCCTTCGAGGGCGTCCTGCCGCCGCGCTGAGAGCCCGGCCGACCGGCCCGGGGTCGTGCCGTCACGCCGCCGTCCGGCCGCACCGCAGGCGGCGGCGTGACGGCACGGCCCCGGGACCGCCCGCGAGGGGAGGGGCGCCCGCCGGCGAGGACGGACCGGCCCTCAGCGCGGATCGTCGCCGTCCGCCTCCTGCGGGGACACGTCGTGACGGGCCATCTGGGCGGCGATGTCCTCCAGGTTCCGGATCAGCGCCTGTGCCGAGGGGCCCAGCGCGCGGGCGGCCGACAGGGTCAGTCCGACGCTGTGGCCGATCGGGTCCAGCGGCACCGCCAGACGCGTGATCCGGGGGTCGTCGCGCACGATCAGTCCGGGAAGCGCCGCCACGACGTCCGTCTCCAAAAGGAGTTGACGTACCGTCAGGAACGAGGTGGTCTCGACCCGGTTCATCGGCAGCGGCATCCCGTGCCGGGCGAAGAACTCCTCCATCTCCCGCCGCAGCGCGGTCTCGGCGCCCGGCAGGATCCATGGGTAGTCCGCCAGGTCGGCCAGTTCCACGGTGTCCCGCCCGGCGAGCGGGTGCGCGGCGGAGACCACGAGCTCGACCGACTCGTCGTAGAGCTTGCGCCGCACGATCCGCTCGTCGGAGGGGACGGTGAGCCGGCCGACGACGAAGTCGATGCGGCCGGCCTCCAGGTCCAGGAGCAGCGCCTCCGGCGACGCCTCCCGGACGATCACCGTGAGACAGGGGCGCTCCTTCTTGATCTCGGCGATGGCCCTCGGGAGGAGCACGTTGGACCCGGCCAGGTGGGTGCCGACGATCACGGTGCCGCGGTCGGCGTCGGCGAGCTCCACCACATGGCGCCCGGCCTGCGCCAGCTGGGCCAGCACCGCCCGGGCGTGCTCGGTGAACGCCTCGCCGAAGACGGTGGCGGTGACGCCCCGGGGGCCGCGCTCGTACAGCGGGACGCCGAGGATGTCCTCCAGCTCGTGCAGGCTGCGGGTTGCGGCCGGCTGGGTGACGTGCAGCTCCGCGGCGGCCCCGACGACGCTGCCCTGCCGGGACAGCGCGTCGACGAGGACCAGGTGGCGGAACTTCAGCCGCCCGTCGAGGAGGCGCGGAATCTTCACGCCCCGACTCTATCCGCGCCGTCCGCCGGTTCACCGGACGGGAGGCTTCCGACGAATCGGGCCGGGGCCGCCGCGGTCACGGACCGAGCCGGGCCCGCCCGGGAACCGGACAGCACGGCGCTGCGGCGGCGGGAAACGGCCCGGCCGCGGCCGGGAACGGCACGGCGGACCGGCGGCCCGCACCGGCGACGCGCTCCGCGCCCCGTACCGCTCATCCCGCGCGCCCCGTACCGCTCATCCCGCGCGCCCCGTACCGCTCATCCCGCGCGCCCCGCGCCCCGCCGGGCTCCGGCGGGGCCCGCTATCCGACGGCCTTCGCCGCCGCCCGTCCCGCGGCCCGGCCGGAGAACATGCAGCCGCCGAGGAAGGTCCCCTCCAGCGAGCGGTAGCCGTGCACCCCGCCGCCGCCGAACCCGGCCGCCTCCCCCGCCGCGTACACGCCGGGCAGCGGGTCGCCGTCCTCGGTGAGGACCCGGGAGGACAGGTCCGTCTCCAGCCCGCCGAGCGATTTGCGGGTCAGGATGTTCAGCCGCACGGCGATCAGCGGACCGGCCGCAGGGTCGAGGATGCGGTGCGGCGCGGCCGTCCGGATCAACCGGTCGCCGAGGTACGCCCGGGCCCCGCGGATCGCGGTGACCTGGAGGTCCTTGGTGAAGGGGTTGGCGATCTCGCGGTCGCGGGCGATGATCTCGCGGCGCAGCGCGGCCTCGTCGATCAGCGGCTCGCCGGTGAGCGCGTTCATCCCGCGGACCAGCGCGGACAGGTCCTTCTCGACGACGAAGTCCACCCCGTGGTCCATGAACGCCTTCACCGGCGCCGGTACGTCCGCACGCGCCCGGCCGATCACGCCGCGGATCGACTTCCCGGTCAGGTCGGGGTTCTGCTCGGAGCCGGAGAGCGCGAACTCCTTGCCGATGATCTTCCGGTCGAGGACGAACCAGGTGTGCTCGTAGCCGGTCCTCATGATGTGTTCGAGGGTGCCCAGCGTGTCGAAGCCCGGGAAGAGCGGAACGGGCAGCCGCTTGCCGCGGGCGTCCAGCCAGAGCGAGGACGGGCCGGGCAGGATCCGGATGGCGTGCTTGTCCCAGATCGGGTTCCAGTTCTCGATGCCCTCGGTGTAGTGCCACATCCGGTCGCGGTTGATGTGGTGGGCTCCCGCCTTCTCCGCGACGCCGAGCATCAGCCCGTCCACATGGGCGGGAACGCCGGAGATCAGCTTCGCGGGCGGGGAGCCGAGCCGCCGCGGCCACTGCTCGCGCACCAGGTCGTGGTTGCCGCCGATGCCCCCGGAGGTGATGATCACCGCCTGGGCCCGCAGTTCGAACGCGCCGGTCGCGGTCCGGCTGCTCGCGGTGCCGCGGACCGCAGCGCTGGGCTCCAGGATCTCGCCGGTCACCGTGTCGACGACGCCCCCGGTGCGGCCCAGTCCGGTGACCCGGTGGCGGAAGCGGAACCGGACGAGGCCCCGGGCCGCGCCCGCGCGGACGCGGCGCTCGAAGGGGGCGACGACGCCGGGGCCGGTGCCCCAGGTGATGTGGAAGCGGGGCACGGAGTTCCCGTGGCCGTTCGCGTCGTAGCCGCCGCGCTCCGCCCAGCCGACGACCGGGAAGAGCCGCAGCCCCTGGGCATGGAGCCAGGACCGCTTCTCACCGGCCGCGAAGTCGACGTACGCCTCGGCCCAGCGGCGCGGCCAGCGGTCCTCCTCGCGGTCGAAGCCGGCCGTGCCGAGCCAGTCCTGGAGGGCCAGCTCATGGCTGTCCCTGACCCGCAGCCGACGCTGTTCGGGCGAGTCGACGAGGAAGAGCCCGCCGAAGGACCAGTGCGCCTGGCCGCCGATCGACTGCTCGGGCTCCTGGTCGAGCAGGATCACCGACCGGCCCGCGTCGACCAGTTCGGCGGTGGCGACCAGACCCGCGAGTCCCGCCCCGATCACGATCACGTCAGCGTCGTACGCCATGGGTTCCGTCCTTGTCGGAGAGCTCCGGCCTGGCAGGGTGGCGGTCCGGCGCGAGGGCCGGAAGTTACCCGCGCGTCAGATCCTCCGCACCGGCCGCCGCGACGTCAACCGCCCGGTCGGCGGCGCTTCGGCCGCGTCCGCCGGAGGCAGGCGCTATCGTCGGAACACATCACCCACTTCTGGCCTGTCTCGAGGTAGAAGCGTGTCGGTGCTGGTCGTCGTACTCGCCGTGAGTGCCGCCTGCTGCCTGGGATTCGGCTTCGTCCTCCAGCAGGCCGCCGCTTCGCACGCCCCGAGGAGCGACTACCTCTCCCCCAGGCTGCTGCTCGACCTGATGCGGGTGCGCAGCTGGCTGGCCGGGATCGGGCTGATGGTCTGCGGCATGGTGCTGGGGGCGCTGGCCCTGGGCCGGGGGGAGTTGTCCGTCGTCGAGCCGCTGCTCGCCACCAATCTGCTCTTCGCTCTGGCCCTGTCGCGCCACCGCACCGGGCAGCGGCTGGGCCGGCAGGGCTGGGCCGGGCTCTGGCTGCTGGCCGGCGGGGTCACCGCCTTCCTGGTGGCGGGCGAGCCCCGGGGCGGCGAGGCGGTCACGGACCCGCTGCGGCACTGGCTGGTCATCGGCGTGGTCGTGGGCGTCGCCCTGCTGCTCACCGCGTTCGCCAAGCGTCACAGATCCGGGGCGGCCCCGGCGCTGCTCGCGGTGGCCGCCGGACTGCTGTACGGCCTGCAGGACGCGCTCACCCGGCTCACCGGTCAGCGGATCTCCGCCGACGGGGTCATGGCCGCGGCGACGACGTGGCAGCCGTACGGGGTGGTGGTGCTGGGCGTGACGGGGCTGCTGCTGGTGCAGAGCGCGTTCGAGACGGGCCCGCTGCGGGTCTCGCTCCCGCCGCTGACCGCCGCCCAGCCGCTGGCCGGGATCGCCTGCGGGGTGGGCTTCCTCGGCGACCGGCTGCGGACCGACGCGGTCGCGCTGGCCTGGCAGGCGTCGGGGCTCGCGGCGATCGTCGTCGGGATCGTGCTGCTGGGGCTGCATCCGGCCATGCCGGAGGGGCGGGTGGGCAGGCACCGGCACAGACGCCTCCAGCCGAACTGACCGGCGGCCCTCGGAGAACGGCGGCTCGGTCGTCAACATCTCCTCGGCCGCCGGGCCGATGGGCCTGGCCATGACCTCCAGCTACGGCGCGTCGAAGTGGGGCGTGCGCGGACTGACCAAGATCGGCGCGGTGGAACTGGGCACGGCCGGAATACGGGTGAACTCCGTCCACCCCGGCATGACCTACACGCCGATGACCGCGACCACGGGCATCCGGCCGGGCGCGGGCGACTACCCGAACACCCCGATGGGCCGGGTCGGCGAGGCCCGGGAGATCGGGGAGGCGGTGGTCTTCCTGCTGTCGGACGCCGCCTCGTACATCACCGGCGCCGAGCTGGCCGTGGACGGCGGCTGGACGACGGGACCGACCGTGAAGTACGTCATGGGCCAGTGATCACCGAGGTACGTCACGGGTCGGTGATCACCGAGGTACGTCACGGGTCGGTGATCACCGAAGTACGTCACGGGCCCGGTCGCCGTCGCCGTCGGCGGCGGCGGCGGTCCGCGGCCGGACGGCCTGTTGTTGGATGAGGGGCATGACTCCTTCTGACGAGATCCTGGACGTCGTCGACGAGAACGACGTGGTCGTGGGGCAGGCCCCGCGCGGTGAGGCGACCGCGCGGGGCCTGCGCCATCGCTGTGTGTTCATCGAGGTCAGGGACGCGGCGGGCCGGCTGTTCGTGCACCGCAGGACCCCGGCCAAGCTGGTCTTCCCGTCCCACTACGACATGTTCGTCGGCGGGGTCGTCGGGGCGGGCGAGTCCTACGACGAGGCGGCGCTGCGGGAGGCCGAGGAGGAGCTGGGGGTACGCGGGCTGCCGCGCCCCGAGCCGCTGTTCAAGTTCCTCTACGCCGACGCCGAGCATTCCTGGTGGAGCCGGGTGTACCGGGTACGGTGCGAACTGCCGGTGGATCCGCAGGCGGAGGAGGTCGCCTGGCACGCCTTCCTCACCGACGCGGAGGTGGAACGCCGGCTCGGCGAGTGGGAGTGGGTGCCGGACGGCCTGGAGGCGTACCACCGGCTGCGCGCCCTCCGCGCGGGCGACGCGGCCCGCTGAGCCCGGCCGACGGCCGGCACGGCCTCGGCGGAGGGACCGGTGACCGGTGACCGGTGACCGGATGCCCCGGCGGAGGAGGGGCGAGCGGCGGAACGGCGATGGACGGAAGAACGGCGAACGGGTTTCAGGCGTGAACGATTTCGTACGGGCGCTGCGGCTTTGGTTCGCGCCGCAGCGCGTCCGCGAGGAGGGCGAGACCCCCGACTACCGGTTCTCGCTCGCCAACGAGCGGACCTTCCTCGCCTGGCTCCGGACGGCCCTCGCGCTGATCGGAGGCGGTTTCGCGGTCGACCAGTTCCTCCCGGAGCTGGCGTGGGCCGTCCGGGCGGGTCTGGCGCTGGCGCTGCTGGCGGCGGGGGTCCTGTGCGCGCTGCGGGCGGTCAACCACTGGGTGCGGTGCGAGCGGGCGATGCGGCGCGGTGAGGACCTGCCGGTCTCCCGGTTCCCGACGCTGCTCGGACTCGCGGTCGCCGTGGTCGCGGTGGCGATGGTGCTGGTGGTCCTCTTCGGCTGGGAGAGCCGGTGACGACCGGTGCGCGCGACCCCGGCCTGCAACCGGAGCGGACCAGGCTGGCGTGGCGGCGCACCACCCTCTCCTGCACGGTGGCGGCGCTGCTGGCGGTCCGCCAGGCCGTGCACGGCGGGAAGCCGGGACCGGCGGCGCTCGTCGCCGTGGCGCTGAGCGCGCTGGCCTGGCTGGGCTTCCTGCTGGTGGCGCAGCGGCGGGTGACCGGGATGGCGGCGGCCCGGCCGGGCCCGCTGTCGGCGCGGGGCGCGCTGGCCGCGTCGGCGTGCGTGATCGCCCTGGCGGTGTTCGCCGCGGCCATGATCTTCTGAGATCTTCCGAGCCCCCGGCCGCCGCCCTCGTGAGCCCGGCCGCCACGTTCGTAGAGCCCGGCCACCGGGCTCGTGAGCCCCGGCCGCCGCTCGCGCGCCACGCCTTCGCGTCCGCGCACCGCGCACCGCGTACGCGCGGCGCGCTCGTACACCGCCTCGTCCGCATCGGCCGGGCCGGGCCGGTGACGCGGCGCGCCCGCTCGACCGTCTTCCTCCCCTCCCCCGGGCCGACGTCACTCCGTGACCGTCGGCCCGCACCGGTCCCCCGCGCACCGGATTCCGGCGGCCCACTGGACGACATACCGACTGGTCGGCATCATGAGACACCGATCGTCTCTCACCCGGAGGTGCGCACCATGAGCCCAGTCCACCCGCCCGGCCTCGACCTCGAACGGCTGCGCGGACACCTCGACCGCGAGCGGCCGGGGCTGGTGAGCGGGCCGCTCGAAGCCCGGCTGGTGGAGGGCGGCCGGTCGAATCTGACGTATCTCGTGACGGACGGCGCCGGCCGCTGGGTCGTGCGCAGGCCCCCACTGGGGCACGTGCTGGCGACGGCGCACGACATGAGGCGCGAGCACCGGGTGATCAGCGCCCTGCACCCGACCGCCGTCCCGGTGCCCGGACCGCTGCTGCTCTGCGAGGACGACGCGGTGATCGGCGCGCCCTTCTATGTGATGGAGTACGTCGAGGGCACCCCGTACCGCACCGCCGAACAGCTCGCTCCGCTGGGCCCCGAGCGCACCCGGGCGGCCGTGCTCGGCCTGGTGGACACCCTCGTCGAACTCCACGCGGTGGCCCCGGAGGCCGTGGGGCTCGGCGACTTCGGACGGCCCGACGGCTTCCTCGACCGGCAGCTGCGCCGCTGGGGCAAGCAGTTGGCGGCCTCCCGCGACCGCGAGCTGCCCGGCGTCGACGAACTGCACTCCGCGCTCGGCCGCGCGCTGCCCGACTCCCCCGCGCCCACCGTCGTGCACGGCGACTACCGGCTGGACAACGTGCTGATCGGCGCCGACGACCGGATCACGGCCGTGCTCGACTGGGAGATGTCGACGCTCGGAGACCCGCTGACCGATCTCGGTCTGCTGGTGATGTACAGCTCCGACCTCGGCCTCGCGGACTCCCCGGTCTCCACCACCAGCGGCGCCCCGGGCCACCCCGCCCCCGCCGAGCTGATCGAGCGGTACGCCGCCCGGTCGGGACGGGACGTCTCCGCCCTCTCCTGGTACACCGCGTTCGCCTGGTTCAAGCTCGCCGTGATCCTGGAGGGCATCCACTACCGCTACACCCTGGGCCAGACGGTCGGCGCCGGTTTCGACCGGATCGGCGACCTCGTGCCCGTCTTCATCGAGCACGGCCTCACCACCCTCCAGGAAGGCTGACCCATGGACTTCGCGTTCGACGCGCGCACCGAGGAACTGCGCGGCAGGCTGCTCGCCTTCATGGACGAGCACGTGTACCCGGCCGAGCGGACCGCCGAGGAGCAGCGCGCGCTCCTGTCGTCCCCCTGGGAGACTCCGCGGGTCGTCGAGGAGCTGAAGGCCGAGGCGCGCAGGCAGGGGCTGTGGAACCTCTTCCTGCCCGACGCCGCGTACGGAGCCGGGCTGACCAACCTCCAGTACGCGCCGCTCGCCGAGATCACCGGCCGCTCGCCGCAGTTGGCGCCGACCGCGCTCAACTGCGCGGCCCCGGACACCGGGAACATGGAGGTGCTGCACCAGTTCGGCTCCGACGAGCAGAAGAAGCGCTGGCTGGAACCGCTGCTCGCCGGGGAGATCCGCTCGGCGTTCGCGATGACCGAGCCCGAGGTCGCCTCGTCGGACGCGACGAACATCGAGACGCGGATCGACCGGGACGGCGACCACTACGTCGTCAACGGCCGCAAGTGGTACATCTCCGGGGCGATGAACCCGGACTGCGCGATCTTCATCGTGATGGGCAAGACCGATCCCGACGGCTCCGACGTGCGCCGCCAGCAGTCCATGGTCCTGGTCCCGCGCGACGCCCCCGGCCTCGACGTGCGGCGCGCCATGCGGGTGTACGGCTACGAGGACCACTCCCACGGCGGGCACGCCGAGGTCGTGTTCGAGAACGTGCGGGTGCCCGTGGCGAACCTGATCGGCGAGGAGGGCGGCGGCTTCGCGATCGCCCAGGCGCGGCTGGGTCCGGGCCGCATCCACCACTGCATGCGGCTGATCGGCATGGCCGAGCGGGCGATCGAGCTGATGTGCCGGCGGGCGGTGTCCCGTACGGCCTTCGGCAAGCCGCTGGCCCGGCAGGGCGTCGTGCAGAACTGGATCGCGGACGCCCGGGTGACGGTGGAGCAGTTGCGGCTGCTGGTGCTGAAGACGGCGTGGCTGATGGACACGGTGGGCAACCGGGGCGCGCACACGGAGATCCAGGCCATCAAGATCGCCACCCCGCGCGCGGTGACCGGGATCCTCGACCAGGCGGTGCAGCTGTTCGGCGCCGGCGGGGTCGGCCAGGACTTCCCGCTGGCCGAGCTGTGGGCGGCGGCGCGGACGTTGCGCCTGGCGGACGGGCCGGACGAGGTGCACCAGCGGTCGCTGGCGCGGCGGGAGATCAAGCGGTACCTGTAGGTCCGCGGGACCGCGCGCTCCGGTGCGGGACCCGTCGGGACACGCGGTCCGCCGCCGTCGCGCCCTCAGGGGCCGGGCCGCTCCGCCGCCCGGCCGGCGGTGATCCGGTCGAGCACCGAGGTGTAGCGGGCGCGCCGGTCGGGGCGGGCGTGGTCGGCGGCCCGGCGGAGGGCCGGGACCGCCGCCGGGCCCAGCGCGACGAGCCCCTCGGCGGCGGCCCCGCGCACGAGGGGGTGGGCGTGCGCGAGCAGCGCGGTCACGGCCGGGACCGCGGGCGTCCAGCCCGCCCGGCAGAGCGTGCGGACGGCCATCCGCACCACGTCGGGCCGGGGGTCGTCCAACAGGAGCGCGGTGTGGTGCAGATGGGCGGCGCGGTCCAGCGTCGCGCGTGAGGTCCGGTGGGCGCGCAGCCGGACCTCGCCCCGGGGGTGGAGCAGCAGTTCGCCGAGCAGGGCGCGCAGGGCCGGGTCCCGGTCGGGCTCCGGGCCCGGGTGCGTCTCGGCGAGTTCCTTCAGGGCCCGGCAGGCCTGGTCCGGTGTCCCGGTGCGGGCCAGGTCCAGCAGCGCGGGCCGGGACGGGCGGTGCGGAGCCGCGGCGGGGGTACGGGCGCGCAGGTCCTCCCGTGCCGCGTCCCGCCGTACCGCGTCGGGGCCGCGCAGCGGGCCGTCGACGAGGACGAGCCGGTCGGCGAGCGCGTCGCGTCCTTCGGCGCGCAGCCGCTCACGGGCGCGGGTCAGCGCGGGGGTGCGCAGCAGCCTGCGGCCGAGGAGCAGGTCGAGGCAGCCCAGGGACCCGGCGTCGAGCCGGTCCTCGACGGCCCTCGCGAGGGCGTCGGCGGGATGGGCGCGCAGGGCGTCGGCGAGCGCGGGCCGCTCCGCGGGCGAGGCCTGCTCCCACCACTCCAACAGCAGCGGCAGCAGCGCTTCCCGTGCGGTCGGGTCGAGCTTCCGGGCCGCGCGGGCCACCCGCTCGCGCAGGATGCCGTCGCCGCGCAGTTCCGCCGGGTCCATGGCGGTCAGCGCGTGGGCGAGATCGCCGTCGACGGGGAGGTCGACGCGTCCGCGGAGGAACGCGTGGAGCACCGCGAGCCGCTCCCCGGGGCCGGGCCAGGTCGCCAGGGCGCGGGCGGCGGTGTCCCTGCGGTCGGCGGCGGGCGACTCCAGCATGGCCAGCAGACGTTCCCGCAGCGGCGCGGAGCGGGGCTGGTCGAGGTCGTCGGGGCGGACGCGCCGGGGCTCCGGGACCGGGGCGCGGGCGGCCTCGGCGAGGGTCCACGGCGGCGCGTCGAGCGGCTGGAGCTCCTCCATCCAGTCGAGCAGGGCGTCCCGGACCCCGGGGCCGGCGCCGCGGTGGGCGTCGATCAGCGCGGTCAGCCGTTCCCGCGAGCCGACCGTGCCGTCGTCCCGTCGGCGGAAGTCCGCCAGCGCGCCCGCGGCGCCGACCGCGTCGCGCAGCGCCTCCCGCCAGGCCCGGCCCCCGGCGGACGGGGGCGCGGCGGGGTCCGGGGCTCCGAACGCCTCGTGCAGCACCGCGGTCACGGCCCGCCAGGGGTCGGCGCCGAGCCGGGCCGACGCGAGTGCCCGGTCGAGGTCGGCGCGGAGCAGCACGGCCCCGAGGCGGCGCAGCAGCGTCAGGGTGGACCGGTGCGGCGTCGAGGGTGCGGGGCGCAGGGCCCGTACCGCGGCGACGGCGGCCGGCCCGCCGACCGCCGGCAGTGCCGGGGCGGCCTCTTCGAGCAGCGCGATCAGGTCGTGCCGGTCCCGGTCCCGCGCGGCGGCCAGGGCGTCGAGCAGGACCGGCACGGACCGGGCGCACGCCGTCAGCTCGTCGGCCGTCCGGGGCGCGGGGCAGACCCGGAGCACCAGCCGCACCACCCGCGTCCGGGACGCGGGGCGCTCGGCGGCCAGGCGGAGCCAGTCGCCGAGCAGGGGGCGCAGCCGTTCCGCCTGTCCGGGGCCGAGCGGACCGGGGCGCGCGGCGACGCGCGACGCGGTCTCGGGGTCCCAGCCGCGCACCGCGAGGGACTCGACGTCGCGTGCGGCCTCGTCGTCCGCCGACCGCCCCTCGGCGTCGGCCGGGGGCGCGATCCCGTGCCGGGCCAGGGCCGGCGCCAGATCCGCCGCCGTACCGGAGGCCAGGGCCACCCGGCGGGCCGCGATCAGTTCGAGCAGCGGCGCCGCCGCCGGGGACGCCTGGTCGTCCAGGGCGAGGACGGCGCGCGCCGCGAGGATGCCGTGGAGCCCCTCCAGGAGCCGTGCGCGGGTCCGGTCGTCCGGGGACCGCTCGGCGGCGGCGAGGAGGGTCGCGGCGTACGCGTCGCCGAGGACGGCGCGCAGGGCGGCGACGAGGGAGTCGCGCAGCCCGGGGTTGTCGTGGCGCCCGAGCTGGAACAGCAGACGGGGCACGGCGTCCGGGGCGCCCGCGCGGACCAGGGCCCGGGCGGCCGTCTTGCGGACGTTCATGTTGGGGTGGTCGAGGCGGGCGGCGATCGCCCCGGACGCCCAGTGCGCCCCGGCATGGTCCAGGGCGAGCAGGGCCTGCCGGACGGTCTGGATGTCCGGGGCGGCGGTCAGGGCGATCAGGGTGGCCGACAGCGCCTGGGCGTCCTCGCCGCCGGCGTCGCGGGCGAGCAGGGCGATGACGTGCTTGCGCACGTGCCGGTCGCGGTGGCGCAGCAGTCGGTGGACCCGGGACCGGGTGCCGGGCCAGGGCGCCCTGAGCAGTGCTTCGAGCAGGATCGCCCGCTCCTCGTCGGCGAGCCCGGGCCGGTCCAGCAGGTCGAGGACCGTGGTCGCGACGAGGGCGTGGCCCGCCTGCTCCGCGTCCTCCGCGTCGAGCAGGCAGACCGGCCGGATCGCGCCCCGTTCGTACAGTCGGCGCCCCAGGCCGTGGAGGGAGTCCAGGACCGGCCGGGGCACCACCGGCTCGGCGCCCCGCCCGTCCGCGACGTGCGCTCCGGCCGGGCCACCGGGCCACGCGTCCTCCCGCCGCCCGGCGCCGGGGGCCGAAGGACGCTCCCGGGCGTCCGCCAGGTCGGCCACCACGCGCAGCAGCAGGTCGGCGATGGCGGGCAGGGAGTCCGCGGCGCCGTGGGCGGCCGTGCGGCACAGGGTCGCCACCGGGTCGCCCGGGTCCGCACGGGCGCCCAGCACGGCCAGTTCCCGCGCGTCCGGGGCGCCGAGCCCGGCCGCCAGGCGGGGCGGCAGATCGAGCGGGTCGAGCCGGGCCAGCAGGTCCTGCCGCTGCTGCGGATCGGTCGTCAGCTGCCAGAGCAGGTCGAGCGCGCGGTGTCGTACGGCGTACAGGTGGGGGGCGGCCGGGGCCCCGGTCAGGCCCAGCCCGGCGCGCAGGGCGCGTGCCGTCCGTTCCCCGCCGACGGCCTCCAGGGCGTCCAGGGCCGGGGCGGGGGCCGAGGGCAGCAGCGCGAGCACGGCCTCCTCCGCCCCGGTGGGGCGCAGTGCGCGGATCGCGCGCAGGAACGGGCCGGGGGCGGGGGCCGACGGGAGCAGCCGGATGACCGCCGCCCCGATCGGGAGTCCGCCCACCCCCTGCCGGGCCAGCGACACCAGCAGGTCGAGCCGTCGCGGCCAGGAAGGGGCGTCGGGGGCCGCGTCCGTCAGTTCCCGCAGCGCCTCCTCCCGGCAGGTGTACAGGACCGTCGTGACCTCGTCGGCCGGTATCGCGTGGTCGGCCAGGGCCAGGCCGACGACGGCCGGCACGTGCGGTCCGGTCACGAAGTGCCCGCGGCGGTGGAGGCCGCGCAGGCAGGTCACCGCGGGTCCGCCGAGGAGCAGCGGATCGCTCGCGGCGAGCGTCGTCAGGGCGCCGACGGCGTCGCGGTCCGCCGACTCGCCGAGCAGTTCCATCGCCCGTCGGCGTGTGTCCGGCGCGAGTTCCGGGGTGTCGAGGGCTCGCCACAGCAGCTCCTGGTGGCCGTGGCGGGCGGCCGCCGTCAGTGCGGCCTCGGCCGTGCCGGGCCCGTGCGACGGGTCGGCGGCGAGGAACGGGGCCAGGCGTTCCGGCGGCAGGGGTTCCGTCGCCGCCCAGGGCTCGCCGAGTTCGCGCAGGGCGTCGGCGACGACCGGGTCGCCGTCCGCGCCGAGCAGGGCGGTGAGCGTCCGCCGCACCCGGGCGGGCGCCAGGAAGCCGGCGCGCAGTCCCTGGCGGGCGAGCCGGAGTGCCTCGGCCCGGAGCACCGGGTCGCCGCTCCCGGCGAGTTCCTCCACGAGCCGGGCGGGCCGGGGCGCGCGGGTGAGCTCGGTGTCCCGTATCGCCTGGTAGAGGAGTTCGCCGCGCGGTTCGTGGCGGATCACGGACGGTTCGTGGAGGAGGTCCGCGCGCAGCCAGGCGATCCTCACCCGGGCCGGCAGGGCGGCCGTGCGCCATGCCGGACGGGGGCGGTCGCGCAGATACGGGGCGAGGCGCTCGTACAGCCCGGCGAGCAGCAGATCCGGCTCCGCCCGCCCCGTCAGCGTCCCGGGCAGCAGGGCGGCGAGCCGCCCGCCCTCCGCGTCGTCGAACGGGCCGCCGGACGCGAGGTGCTCGTCGAGCAGCACCAGCCCGGTCCCCCGGAGGTCCGGGTCCTCGTGCCGGATCAGGCGTCCCAGCACGGCGGGTTCGCGGCGCCCGGCGTCCAGGAGTCCGGTCAGGCGGTCGGTGTCGCCACGCCGTACGGCGTCGTGGATCTGTGCGTCGGTCAGCGTCCTCACCGTCGGATGCTAACGACGGTGTTTCCGGGGCTGCCATTGGATTGGCGCGGGGCGGGAGCCGGTGCGGCCCGTGCCCCTCGCCGACGTCGTCGGTTCCCGCCGCGCCCCCGCGGTCCGGCGGCCGGGGCCCTCGCCGAACGGCCGGCCGCCGCTCCCGGACGGCACGGTGCGGACGTCCGGGCCTCTCCCGGGGCGCCCGCTCAGACGACGACCAGCCTGATCAGCGCCCAGATGATGACCAGGTCCAGCGTCATCACGCTGATCGCCCACAGCGGGTAGTACGGAATGAACATGAACTGGGTGACCAGGCTGATCGCGGCGAGCCCCACACCGGCCGAACGGCCCCAGCTCCTGGCCCCCAGCACGCCGAGGCCGCCGACCAGCAGCGCGATCCCCACGACCAGGTGGATCCAGCCCCAGGTGGTGAGGTCGAACCGGTACTCGTAGTGCCTCGGCACGCCGTAGAGGGTGTCGCGGGCGATGCCGGTGATGCCCTGGAGAACGCTCAGCACCCCGCTGAGGACCAGTGCCACGCCCACGAACCTCGCCGCCGCGGCCGGCACTCCGCCGTGCCTGGACCCTGTCACATCGCGTCGCGCACCACTGGGAATGTCCGCCATGGCTGTCACCTTTCGTCCTGGTGCGGGCCGTCGCCGCACCGCGCGGCGCGGTGGCGGAAACCGGCGGCGTCTCCGCCACGGTGTACAGCGTGGGCCCCGGGCCCGCGCGGGGCGACCGCACCGGGGCCATCCGGGTGCGCGGGACGCCCGGGACGGCGGGCGGGGGCGGCGGACGCGGGCGGCGGGCGTTCAGGGACGCAGGGCGCGGAGCAGCAGGTCGGCCAGGTGGTCCGCGACCTCCTGCTTGCCGAGCGGACCGTCGGGCCGGTACCAGGTGGACAGGTGGTGGACCGACCCGAAGTGGTAGTCGACTATCAGGTCGGCGGGGGTGGCCGTGGAGAACACGCCTGCACGCTGCCCCTCCTCGACCAGGGCGCGGAAGCGCTCGTGGTAACGGCGCCGTTCGGCCCGTACCCGCTTGTTCTTCTCGGGGCTCAGGTGGTGCATGGAGCGGAAGAAGATCGCGGCGTCGTCGAGATTCTCGATGGTGGTGACGACCACGTCCGCGGCGGCGTCGCGCAGGCGCTTCTCCACCGGGGCGTCGGCGTCCGCGAAGGCGTCGAGGCGCTCCTGCTGGAGCCGGAGCACCCGGGCGTACACCTCCTGGAGGAGGTCCTCCTTGGAGCCGAAGTAGTGGTAGAGCGCGCCCTTGGTGACGCCCGCGGCCTCGACGATCTCCTGGACGGAGGTGCGGTCGTAGCCCCGCTCGGCGAAGAGCCGGGTGGCGGCGGCGAGCAGCCGCTGGGGCACGGGGGCCGGCTCCTCCGGTTCCCCGTCCGTCACCTTGGCCATGACCGCCACCTTCCTTTCCGTGCCGTGCGCGGGTCCGCGCCGCGCGTGAAGCGGTCTACCGGAGGGAACGCGGTTCCCGCCCGAGGATCTTCCCACCCGCCGCCCCGGGGCCCCGCCCGGACCCCCGACGGGGCCGGCCCGTGGTATAGGAGGCGCCGAACGGCCCTCAGGCGCCGCCGGTCTCCTCCCACTTCCGTTGCAGGTGGTTCATGCTGCCGAGCCAGCGGTCGGGGTCCCCGGCACGAGCCTGGTGGAAGCCGGCCACCTCGGGGTGCGGCAGCACGAGGAAGCGGTCCTCGGCCATGGCGGCGAAGAGCGCGTCGGCGACTGCCTCCGGCTCGATGGCGGTGGGCGCCAGCACGAGTTCGCCGGCCGATCCGGCGGCGGTCAGCATGTCCGTGCGCACGCCCTGCGGGCAGATGGCGTGGACCTTGACGCCGCGGTGGCGGTAGGTGAGCGAGAGCCACTCCGCGAAGGCGACGGCGCCGTGCTTGGTCACGCTGTACGGCGCGGCGCCGATCATCGTCAGCAGCCCGGCCGCGGAGGCCGTCGAGACGAACCGGCCGCCGCCGCGTTCCAACCAGTCGGGCAGCAGCGCCCGGGCCGCGCGGACCTGGGCCATGACGTTGACGTCCCAGGCGGCGGCCCAGACCTCCTCGTCGGCGAAGGCGTCGCCGGGCGAGGCCAGGCCCGCGTTGGCGCAGTAGACGTCGACGACGCCGTCCAGCGCGTCGCGGGCGGCGTCCAGGGTCAGCGAGGCGTCGCCGGCGACCGCGACGGCCCCGGTCTCCTCGGCCAGCTTCGCGATCCGGGCCCCGTCCAGGTCGTTGACCACGACCCGCGCGCCCTCCGCGGCGAAACGGCGGGCCAGCGCTGCCCCGATGCCTCCTCCGGCCCCCGTGACCACCACGCCCGCGCCCCGCACCGTGCCGCCCATCGGTCCCCGCCTCTCTCCACCGGTCGCCCCGACAGACTAACCAGTCGGTATGCCGGAGCGAAAGAGGGCCGTCCCCATGCGGGGGCGCCCCCGCCCCGTCACGTCGCGTCGCGTCGCGTGGGGGGAACGCCACCGCAGCCCCGCCGGTCGTACGGGGCCGTCGCCGCCGTCTCCCCCTCGTCCCCGTCGCCCGAGGGCCGCCGTCGTCACACCCGTCACGTCCGACTCGTTCCGTACGGCCTGATCGCGCGCTAGCGTGCGTGCCCATGACAGTGGTCGCGATCATGGAGGTAGCCGAATGAGCCTGTCCAGACGTGGTTTGCTGGCCGCCGGCGGCGCGGTGGGCGCCCTCACGGCGACGGGCGCCGGCAGCGGGGCCGCGGCCGCCGCCCCCGCGCCCGGCAAGGGGCACGGCAACGGCCGCGGGCCGGTCCGCACCGGTTTCGACCGGCTGGCGGCGGACGGCTACGCCCTGCTGAAGGGCCGCCGCGTCGGGGTCGTCACCAACCCGACCGGGATCACCATGGACGCCCCCTCCCGGAACGGCTCCGGGGCACGGGCGGTGCGCCACATCGTCGACGTGATGCACGCGGACCGCCGGGTGGACCTGGTCGCGGTCTTCGGCCCCGAGCACGGCTTCCGCGGCACCGCGCAGGCGGGCGGCTCGGAGGGGCGGTACGACGACCCGGCGACCGGACTGCCCGTCTACGACACGTATCTGAAGAGCGGGCAGCCGCTCGCGGACGTCTTCACCGCGTCCGGCGTGGACACGGTCGTCTTCGACATCCAGGACGCGGGCGCCCGCTTCTACACGTACATCTGGACCCTGTACGACTGCATGGAGGCGGCGGCCCTCGCGGGCAAGCGGTTCGTGGTGCTGGACCGGCCGAACCCGGTGACCGGGCGGGCGGCGCTGGGCCCGGTCCTGGACCGGGCGTTCGCCACCTTCGTGGGCCGCCGGGAGATCGCGCAGGCGCACGGCATGACCGTCGCCGAGCTGGCGCTGCTGTTCAACGCGGAGTTCCTGGACCGGCCGGTGGACCTGCGGATCGTGAAGATGTCGGGGTGGGAGCGCTCGGACTTCTTCGACGCCACCGGCCTGCCGTGGGTGCCGCCGAGCCCCAACATGCCGACGCCGGACACCGCGCTGGTCTACTCGGGCACCTGCCTGTTCGAGGGCACGAACCTCTCCGAGGGGCGGGGCACGACCCGGCCGTTCGAGCTGCTGGGCGCGGAGGGCGTCGACCACCGCTGGGCGGACGCGGCGAACGCGCTGGAGCTGCCGGGGGTCGCGTTCCGCGAGGCGTACTTCGCGCCGACCTTCTCCAAGTTCGAGGGGCGGACGGTCGGCGGGGTGCAGCTGCACGTGCACGACCGCGCCGCCTTCGACCCGGTGCGCACCGGCATCGGGCTGCTGGTGACGGCGAAGCGGGTCTGGAGCGGCTTCGAGTGGCGCTCCGACAACTGGATCGACAAGCTCACCGGCAACACCCGGGTGCGCACCATGATCGACGCGGGGGCCGGGACCGACGAGGTGGTGGCGGCCTGGTCGGCGGACCTCGCCGCGTTCCGGGCCGTCCGCGGGCGGTACCTCCAGTACCGGTGAGGTACCGCTGACCGCGTGCCGGGGCGGGTCCGTGACCGCGGGACCCGTCCCGGCACGCCGGTCCGGTCGCCCGGGGGCCGGGCGGAGGTGCCGGTGACGCCCCGGCCGGCGCTCGCCGGCCGGGGCGGGGGCTCACCGGTGGGAGGGGAACTCCACGACCTGCTGGTACGTCGGCCGGTTCTGCCAGTGGAGGGACTTCTGGGAGATCCCGCCGAGCGGCCGGTGCACGATCGAGTCCGCGCACCACTGGTCGCCGGCCTTGCAGGTGTCGTCGCCGGGGTAGACCTCCGCGGCCGGCTTCGCCGCCGCCTGCTTCAGCGAGCTCAGCAGCACGTCGCGGCAGCCGTCGAGGTCGCCGCCGCCGCAGTAGGTCTTCGCCAGCGGACCCTTGACCGGCTGTCCCAGCACCTGGCGCAGGTCCTTGTCCACGAAGCCCCACCAGCCGTACTGGAACGCCGATCCGCTGTGCGCGCCGCTGGCGCCGTGCGCGGCCGACGGCGACTCGTCGGTGGCGAGGCTCGCGGTCAGCGCCTGGTACAGGCCGTCGCCGAGGCCGGGCCGGAACTCGGCCTCGACCAGCGCGGGCCACCACGCGTCCATGATCCGTACGGCGTCGGCGTGCGGGTAGGCGTGCGAGCCGGCGGCGCCCTCCCGGCGCTGCGAGCCCGACGCCCGCCAGGACTCCAGCTGCTGGACCACGCCGTTCAGTTCGGGATCGGTGACCGGCCGGGACCGGATCACCTTCAGCAGCTCCGGCAGCAGCTGCTCGCCGCGCAGGTCGGTGACCGCCGCCTCGGCCATGGCCCGGGTCAGGGAGGCCCGGGTCACCCCGCCCTGGTCGACCAGCTTCGCCACCCGGTCGTCCAGCAGATCGCCCCGGTGCACCGCGCTGAGCCCGAAGCCCGCCGCGGCGTAGCCCTCGGCCTGCTTGTTGTTCCAGGAGACGTAGTAGTCCTGGCCGCTGGAGTTCGGGTGCTCGGCGAAGGGGGTGTACGCGGCGGTGTTGGCCGCCGGGTCGAAGTCCTTCCACTCGTAGGCCCGCTCGGCCCGCACCGGCAGCGCCGGGTCGACGCCCGCCGCGCGCACCGGGTTCATGCCGCTGTTGTAGTAGGCGGCGGTGCGGGAGTCGGCGTAGAACCAGTTGAACGCGTAGTCGATGTTGCTCGCCGCGCGCTGGAACGAGGCGGCGTCCTTGACGTAGTCCGGATCGTTGAGCATCTGGAAGCCGATGATCGAGTCGGCCTCGTGGCGGTAGGTGCTGCGCAGCGAGGTGTACGCGACGGGCTTGCCGCCGACGGTGGCGCGGTGGGTGACGATGCCGTAGTGGGTGCGCCGGACCTGCATCCGGTAGGACCCCTTCGCCGTCGAGTCGGCGACGGTCGGCGTCCAGGAGTTGGCGCGCTCCAGCGTCTCCATGACGGTGCAGGCGCCGCGGTAGAGGTAGTGCGTGGAGTCCTTGGCGGGCGTCGAGCCGTCGGGCTCGCACAGCTCGACGGCGTAGGTGTCGGTGATGTCCTGGCCGGCCGAGGTGGCGCTCCAGGCATAATCCTGGCCGCGGCCCATCTGGACGTACATGCCGACGCCCGCGAAGGAGACGCCGCGGGCGCTGATGCCCGGCCCCTGGAGCTCCTGGAGCATCATCAGCTGCGGGGCGAAGTATCCGGTCTGCGGGCCGAAGACGGCGATCGGGTTCCCGCTCGCGGTGTGCGCGCCGGAGACCAGCAGGGCGTTGGACATCCCGCGCTTCTGGGCGCCGGGGCCGGAGCCGGGCAGCGAGCCCTCGGGGATGACGCCGTCGTCGAAGATCCCCTGGGCCTTCTCGAGGTTCGCGGGTGCCTTGACGGGAGCCTTGCGGTCGGTGCCGGCGGAGCCGGTGCGGTCGTGGATCAGCTGCTCGGCCGTGACGGAACCGGCGTCGGGCAGTGCGGTGCCGCGCGCCTGGTCGGGCTTCCCGGCGTACGGGAACCTGGTGCCGTCGTGGACGGTGAGGACCGCCTCGGGGTCCTCGCGCTGGCGGAACGACTCCCAGACCCTGGTTCCCTCGGCCACCCCGTACTTCTGCTGGGCGGCGAGCAGCGAGAGCGCCGCCTGCACCTCGCCGCCGCCACCGCCGCCGAACTGCCCGCCGACCACGGAGGCGATCGAGATCAGGTCGGTCAGCTTGAACGGCTGTATCTCGCCGACGTTGGTGATGGCGTCGATCTTCCCGGTGAGCACGTACTCGCCGGGGAAGTAGCGGCCGTTCTTGGACTTCTCGCGGTAGGCGTTGATGCCGTCGACGTACGCCTGGGCATCGGCCATGGCCTGCTCGCCGCGGGCGCCCTCGTGCGTGCGGATGTGGTCGACCTGGGCTTCGAGGTCGGCCTCGGTGTACGGGGCCTGCGGCCAGAACTGCTGCTCCAGGCCCTGGTTGGCGAGCGCGCCACCGGCGAAGGAGGTCAGTTCGCCGCGCCCGATGTGCCGGAAGAGGTCCATCAGCCAGAGCCGGTCCTGGCCGGCGGCGTATCCGGCGCCGAACTCGGTCCCGTAGCGGGTGGTGCCCTTGATGTGCGGGACGCCGGTCGCCTTGTCGCGGGTGATGGTGACGTCGTCGCGCGGCGAGGTGACGGATTCGACCTGGTCCTTCGGGACGCCGAACGAGGCGTCGCCGAAGAAGTCGGTCAGCTTCTTGTCGGTGAGACCGCCGTAGCCGGCCACCAGGCCGTTGTAGCGGTCGAGTTGGTCGTCGCTGTGGGCGGGATGCGTGCCGAACGCCTTGTTGCCGAGGATCTCGACGAGCGTGGCGTTGCCGTTCTCGCCGGGCGGCAGGATGTCGTCGCACTGCCCCTGGCAGTGGTCGGTGACGGGCGTAGGTTCCGCCGCCGCGGCGCCGGACTGCGGCGCCGCGGCCAGCAGAGTGGTGCCGAGAGCGAGGACCGCCGCCGCCGCGGCGGCTCTGGACATGACGGTGCGTGGGGGCATACGGGCTCCTCCGAGTGGCCGATGCGCCGGAGGTTACCGGCGGTACGACCCGTCGGTAAGGTGAACAACGGTCACCTTCTCCGAATCGTCACATGTCCTGGATCGGCCGCCCGCCTGACTGCCAGTCATCTCACTTTCCGGACACTCTTGCGCGTCCCGGGATCGGAATCGGGTGCCCGTTCGTCTATCTCTTGACGCCGAAGTACGAGCGACGGAGGTGGTGGCGCAGTGGCCGGATTCCGGAGTCTTGCGAGACAGGTCCGCGATCCGCTGGGAGACCTGGCGCTGCGGCGGTATTCGCTGCGCAAGTGCCTGGAGCGGTTCGCCCCGTACGGGCACCGGGCGACCTGGGATCATCTGTGCACGCGGCACGGCATCGAGCCGGAGGACAGGTCCCCGGATCCGGCGCGGCTGGTGGGCGCGCTGGAGGAGCTGGAGGCGGCG
Source organism: Streptomyces tyrfis (assembly GCF_037034285.1). NCBI lineage: Bacteria > Bacillati > Actinomycetota > Actinomycetes > Kitasatosporales > Streptomycetaceae > Streptomyces > Streptomyces tyrfis. Next base: position 22,642 of record NZ_JBAGJZ010000024.1, read on the forward strand.
CGGGCCGTCTGGCTCGACTACGAGGCGTCCTTCGCGGAGCGCCGCAGGCGGGAGAAGCACGACGGGCTGCGCAGACCTGGTGCTTTCGACGACTGGCACCGGCGCGCCTGGGGCGGTTACGGGGTCGCGCGGTGCGCGGATCCGGCCGTGCACCCCTCGGCGCCGCTGGCCGAGGTCGTCGGCAGGCTGATCGCGGCCCTGGAGTCGGGGCCGGGCACGGGCTGCCCGGTGTGCGGGTGCGCGGACATCGTGTGGCGGCCGGACCCGGTGTGCGAGCAGTGGACCGGCCCGGTCTGCGCGGGGTGCGGCATCCTGGTGCCCCGGCCGGTGCTCACGCCGGGCACGCTGGCGCGGGCCCGGAGCTCGCGGCCCCGGGACCTCGCGTCGGCGGCGTGACCGGCGCGGGGCGACCCGCCGCGGGCCCGGCCCCTACGCCCCGCCGTCCTTCCGCGGCTCTCCGGTCCGCCGGCCTCCGGCCGCCGGGCGCTCCGGCATCAGGCGCGAGCCGCTGATCCGCCGGCCGGAGACGTCGTCCGGGTTGGAGAGCACACAGGTCTCCAGGGACAGGCAGCCGCAGGCGATGCAGTCGGTGAGATGATCCCGCAGCCGCCCCAACTGCTCGATTCTTTCGTCGAGTTCGGAGCGCCAGGCCGCCGAGAGCCGCGCCCAGTCGTCACGGGTCGGGGTGCGTTCGTCCGGCAGCTCGGCGAGGGCGGCCCTGATCGTGGCGAGCGGAATGCCCACCCGCTGCGCCGCGCGGACGAACGCCACCCTGCGCAGCGCGTCCCTGGTGTAGCGGCGCTGATTGCCACTGGTGCGGCGGCTCCTGATCAGGCCCTTGGCCTCGTAGAAATGCAGGGCCGAGACGGCGGCGCCGCTGCGCGCGGAGAGCTGGCCGACCGTGAGTTCCTGAAGTGTGTGTGGGATCTGGGGCACCCCTCCAACCCTAAGGGCTGTCGCACCCCTGGGCCCCGACGCCGAGCACGCACCCGGGACCGGCCGCCGAACCGCCGCCGCCGGGGCGGACGCGGGCCGCGCGGCGCTCGGTGCACGAGGGGTCTCCCGGGAAGGGCCGCGGCGCCGGACCGTCGCGCCGGACCGTCGTTGACAGGAACGCACCCGCCAACGATGCTGAGCAAGCGCTTGGACAGGCCGGGCCGGAGGGCGCCGCCCGTCGGGCCGGTTCCCCTCCGCGGGCGCGCGACGGCGGACGACCGAGAGCGGGAAGGGCAGGTACCAGGGACATGGCAGAGCCGAGGATCTTCACGTCCGCGCAGGAGCTGCGCGAGGCGGTGGACGAGCAGCTGGGGTACAGCGACTGGCTGGCGGTCGACCAGAAGAGGATCGACCTGTTCGCCGACGCGACCGGCGACCACCAGTGGATCCACGTGGACCCGGAGCGAGCCGCGGCCGGGCCGTTCGGCACGACGATCGCGCACGGCTACCTCACACTCTCGCTGCTGCCGGCCCTGGTGCCGCAGGTCATGCGGGTCGAGGGCATGAAGATGGGGATCAACTACGGCACCGACAAGGTCCGCTTCCCGGCCATCGTGCCCGTCGGCTCCCGGCTGCGCGCGACGGCCGTGCTGAAGCGCGTCGAGGAGGCCGGGGGCGGGGTCCAGGTCACGGCACTCGTCACGGTCGAGCGCGAGGGCGGCGACAAGCCGGTGTGCGTGGCCGAATCGGTGTCGCGCTACTACTTCTGACCGGCGCGTTCGTCCCGGCCGGACGGGCGCCGGATCCGCGCCGGTTCCGGCGCGCCCGTTCCCGGCCGGGTCCCGCCCGCCGCCAGGCCCTGCCCTCGAAGTGCCGTCGTTCGGCCGGAGACCGGGCGGTGCGGCGTCTGACGCTTCCCGGGCGCCGCACGGCAGGCGGCAGCCCGGAGACAGGCCCTAGCTAGGGGGTGTCTGACACATACCTGCGGTGTCGCGGGGTCCGGCACGCACGCTCGCGGCGTTGCCGAACCGCCCACATGGCTCCGCCACGCAGACGCTCCGGCGCCTGCGATCGCACGCACCGGCCCCCGCTCCTTCTCCCGCACTCATTCATCAGACACCCCTAGCGCTCGGCGCCGACCATGCGCAGCACGAGACCGGCGTAGAGTTCGCCGACCTCGTCCGGCGTCCGGCTGCCGCGCGTGTTGAACCAGCGCGCCACGTCGATGCAGAGCGAGAGCACCGCGAGCGTGGTGCCGGGGACGTCGGCGACGTCGAACTCCCCCGCTCGTACGCCCTCGTTGATGATCCGCCGCACCACCGCGTCGGTCCTGCGGCGCAGTTCGACGATCTCGGTTCGGTGCTCCTCGCCGAGCGCGTCGAGTTCGTACTGCACCACGCGGGCCGTGGTGTGCCGCTCGGCGTGCCAGCGGACGAAGGACCGCACGGCCTCCGCGAGCCGTTCCGCGGCGGTGCCGTCCGCGTCGGCGGCGGCCTCCAGGACGGCGAGGGCGCGGTCGTGGCCGATCCGGCTGATCCGGTGGAGGAGCTCTTCCTTCGTCTTGAAGTGGATGTAGAGCGCGGCGGGGCTCATCCCCGCCCGGCCCGCGATGTCGCGCGTGGTGGTGGCGTGGTAGCCGCGCTCGGCGAAGGCGTCCACGGCGGCGACGAGGAGCCGCCGGGCCGCCTCGGGCGTCACCTCGGCCCACGGCGCGCCGTCGCCGTCGGTCTCCTCCGCCGTGCTCATGATCACTCGCCCCTCTCGTCAGCAGGACGAACACCATACCGCGAACCTGAGCAAGCGCTTAGGCCGACTTCGGGGGCGCCCCCGGCCCCCTTCTTCCGGCCGCGCCCGTACCGTCCCCGGTGCGCGGGAACGTTTCGGCGGCCGTCGAAGCGTCCCGGGCGCATCCTGGAGGACATGGCACGCATGGCACATCCCGATCCGGCCGCGCCCCTGCTCGCCGCCCTGGCCGCCCTCCTCGCCGACGAGACCCGGGCGGCCTTCTGCCTGGCCCTGCTCGACGGCCGCGCCTGGACCGCGGGCGAGCTGGCCCGGTACGCCTCGGTGGCGCCGTCCACCGCCAGCGAGCATCTCGGCAAGCTCGTCGCGGGCGGGCTGCTGGCCGAGGAGCGGCAGGGCCGCCACCGCTATCTGCGGCTCGCCGACGAGCGCGCCGCGCACCTGGTCGAGGACCTGGCGGCCCGGGTCGCCCCCGACGCGGCGGCCGGCCGGCCGCGCACCCTGGGCGCGGCGAGCGCCGGCAGCGCGCTGGCCCGCGGCCGCACCTGCTACGACCATCTCGCCGGGCGGATCGGCATCGCGATCGCGGACGCGATGACCGCGCGGGGGCTGCTGGAGCAGGACACGGGTTTCGCCCTGACCGCCGACGGCGTCCGCTGGTTCGGATCGCTGGGCATCGCGCTGGACGCCCGGTCACGGCGTCCGCTCGTCCGCGGCTGTCTGGACTGGACCGAGCGCAGGCCGCATCTGGCGGGCCTCGCGGGCGCGGCGCTGTGCCGGCACGCGCTGGACGCCGGGTGGTGCGTACGGATCGGGTCCGGCCGCGCGGTGCGGGCGACGGCCGAGGGGGAACGGGCGCTGCGCGAGTGCCTCGGCATCGAGCCGTCCATCCTTCGGTAGAGGCCGAACGGTCACGATCCTAGGGTCGGATCCATGACCGCTTCCCCCTCCCCCTCGGCGCGCCCCGCGCCCCTCCGTGACTGGCGGGCGCCCGCCGCGGCCTGCGTGACCGTGCTGCTGTGGGCCTCCGCCTTCGTCTCCATCCGCAGCGCCGGCGCGGCCTACTCCCCCGGCGCGCTGGCGCTCGGCCGGCTGCTGGCCGGTTCCCTGGCGCTGGGCGCGCTTCTGCTGCTGCGGCGCGAGGGGCTGCCGCCGCGGGCCGCCTGGCCGGGGATCCTGTGGTCCGGGCTGCTCTGGTTCGGGCTCTACACCGTGGTGCTCAACCAGGCAGAACGGCTGGTGGACGCGGGCACGGCGGCGATGGTGGTGAACGTCGGCCCGCTGCTGATCGCGCTGCTGGGTTCCCGGGTGCTCGGCGAGGCGCTGCCCAAAAGGCTGCTGGCGGGCATGGGGGTGTCGTTCGCGGGCGCCGTCGTGGTGGGGCTCTCGATGACGGGGCACGGGGACGCCTCGGTGCTGGGGGTGGCGCTCTGCCTGCTGGCAGCGGTGGCGTACGCGGGCGGGGCAGTGGGGCAGAAGCCCGCGCTGCGGCACGGTTCGGCGCTGCAGATCACCGCGTTCGGCTGCCTGGTGGGCGCCGTCGCCTGTCTGCCGTTCTGCGGGGCGCTGGTCTCCGACGCCGCCCGGGCGCCCCTGGGCGCCACCCTGAACATGGTCTATCTGGGGCTCTTCCCGACCGCGCTGGCCTTCACCACCTGGGCCTACGCGCTGGCCCGGACCACCGCGGGCCGGATGGGCGCCACCACCTACGCGGTGCCCGCCCTGGTCGTGGCCCTGTCCTGGCTGCTGCTGGACGAGGCCCCGGCGCCGCTCGCCGTCGGCGGGGGCCTGCTCTGCCTGGCCGGGGTGGCGGTCTCCCGGATGCGTACGCAGACTGGCCCCACGCGGAAGAACCCGGCAGGGCCGGTGGAGGGACGTCGAGATGACGCGCAGCGCCAAGGAACCGCACGGCCGTGGGCGGGCCGGTAAGAAGCCGGCCAGGAAGAAGTCGGCCGGGCCGCCGCCCGCCGAGCCCACCGCGAGGCGGCCCGGGGCGTCCCCGGAGGAGGCGGCCGGGGAAGCGGGCGGCCGTGAGCGGCCGGGGAGCGGAGCGAACAGATCCGGGGCCGGGGCCGGGTCCTGGGACGCCTCGCCGGACGGCCTGGCCGAGGCCGCCCGCCACGGCGGCCCCCGGCTGCGCGGCTTCGGCGTGGTCGACAGCGGCGATGACGACCCCGTCCTGGTGACGCCCGAGGGGCGGGCCCGGGACGCCTGGCGCGAGGACTACCCGTACCCGAACAAGCTCGGCCGGAAGGCGTACGAGAAGTCCAAGCGCTCCCTCCAGATCGAGCTGCTCAAGCTCCAGCACTGGGTGAAGGAGCACGGCGAGCGTCTCGTCATCCTCTTCGAGGGGCGCGACGCGGCCGGCAAGGGCGGCACGATCAAGCGCTTCACCGAGCACCTCAACCCGCGCGGCGCCCGCGTGGTGGCGCTGGAGAAGCCCACCGAACGCGAGCGCACCCAGTGGTACTTCCAGCGGTACACGGCCCATCTGCCGTCCGCCGGGGAGATCGTCCTGTTCGACCGCTCCTGGTACAACCGGGCCGGGGTCGAGCGGGTGATGGGCTTCTGCACGCCGCGCGAGTACCTCGAGTTCATGCACCAGGCGCCGGGGTTCGAGCGGATGCTCACCCGGGACGGCATCCATCTGGTGAAGTTCTGGTTCTCGGTCTCGCGCAACGAGCAGCGCAACCGGTTCATGATCCGGCAGGTCGATCCGGTCCGGCAGTGGAAGCTGAGCCCGGTGGACCTCGCCTCGCTCGACAAGTGGGACGCGTACACCGAGGCCAAGGAGCTGATGCTGTTCCACACGGACACGGCGGACGCCCCCTGGACGGTGGTGAAGAGCAACGACAAGAAGCGGGCTCGGCTGGAGGCGATCCGGCACGTGCTGCACCGCTTCGACTACCCGGACAAGGACGCGGACGTCGTCGGGGAGCCGGACCCGCTGATCGTCGGCCCGGCCTCCCGGCTCTTCGAACGGGGTGAGATGAACGCCCGGCTGCTCGCCACGGGACGGGCGGAGCACGGACCGCGGCAGGGGGAACACGGGCCGGAACGGTCGGGACAATGACAGGAACGGTCGGGACAAGGACAGGGACGGGCTGAGCACGGACCCCGGCAGAGGGAGCACGGGCCGGTGAGGTGACCCGGGCGGGGCCCGCCACCGTCGTTCCCGGCCCCGGCAGCGAGCCCGGCGCGGCGGATTCAGGGCGGCCGTGCCCCGAGGCCGGGCGGCCGTGCCCCCCGAGGCCGGGCGCGACGGTCCGGGGCCGGTCGGGCCGGTCCGGGGCGACCGTCCGGGCGACGGGTCAGACGCTGCCCAGCGGCTCCTCGGCTCCCGGCCGCGCGCCTCCGGCGCCGGAGCCCTCGAACTGGGTGCGGTACAGCTCCTCGTACCGGCCGCCGGCCGCGAGGAGTTCGTCGTGGGTGCCCCGCTCCACGATCCGCCCGTCCTCCACCACCAGGATGAGGTCGGCGGACCGCACGGTGGACAGGCGGTGGGCGATGACGACCGCGGTGCGGCCGGTGAGCGCCTCGGTGAGGGCCTCCTGGACGGCCGCCTCGGAGGTGTTGTCCAGGTGGGCGGTGGCCTCGTCGAGGATGACGACGCGCTGACGGGCCAGGAGCAGCCGGGCGATGGTCAGCCGCTGGCGTTCGCCGCCGGAGAGCCGGTAGCCGCGTTCGCCGACGACGGTGTCGAGCCCGTCGGGCAGCGAGGCGACCAGCCCGTCCAGGCGTGAGCGGCGCAGCGCGTCCCAGAGCTCCTCCTCGGTGGCCCCGGGCCGGGCCAGCAGCAGGTTGGCGCGGACCGACTCGTGGAAGAGGTGCCCGTCCTGGGTGACCATCCCGAGGGTGTCGCGCAGGCTCTCGGCGGAGAGGTCGCGCACGTCGACGCCCCCGATCCGCACCGCGCCCTCGTCCGTGTCGTACAGGCGCGGCAGCAGTTGCGCGATGGTGGACTTGCCCGCGCCGGACGAGCCGACGAGCGCCACCGTCCGCCCCGGCTCGGCGCGGAACGAGATGCCGTGCAGCACCTCTCCGCCGTCCCGGGTGTCGAGGGCCGCCACGTCCTCCAGCGAGGCGAGGGAGACCTTGTCGGCGGACGGGTAGCCGAACCGCACCCGGTCGAACTCCACGGAGACCGGGCCCTCCGGGACCGCCCGCGCGTCCGGCTTCTGGTCGATCAGGGGCTTGAGGTCGAGGACTTCGAAGACCCGCTCGAAACTGACCAGGGCGCTCATCACCTCGACGCGCGCCCCGGCGAGCGAGGTGAGCGGCGCGTACAGCCGGGTGAGCAGCAGGGCCAGCGCGACGACCGCGCCCGCGTCCAGCCGTCCGCGCAGCGCGTAGAAGCCCCCGAGCCCGTAGACCAGGGCCAGCGCCAGCGCGGATACGAGGGTGAGGGCGGTGATGAACGCGGACTGGGCCATGGCCGTGCGGATCCCGATGTCGCGCACCCGGCCCGCCCGGGCGGCGAACTCGGCGGACTCGTCGGCGGGGCGGCCGAACAGCTTGACGAGGGTGGCGCCGGGCGCGGAGAACCGTTCGGTCATGCGGGTGCCCATCGCGGCGTTGTGGGCCGCGGCCTCCCGTTGGAGTCCGGCCATCCTGGCGCCCGTCCGCCGGGCCGGGAGGACGAAGACGGGCAGCAGCACCAGCGCCAGCGCGGTGATCTGCCAGGAGAGGGAGAGCATGACGGCGAGGGTGAGGAGCAGTGTCACGACATTGCCGACGACGCCGGACAGCGTGTTGCTGAAGGCGCGTTGGGCCCCGATGACGTCGTTGTTGAGGCGGCTGACGAGCGCGCCGGTGCGGGTGCGGGTGAAGAAGGCGACCGGCATGCGTTGCACATGGTCGAAGACGGCGGTGCGCAGATCGAGGATCAGCCCTTCGCCGAGGTTCGCGGAGAGCCAGCGGCCGAGCAGCCCGAGTGCCGCCTCCGCGAGGGCGATCGCGGCGATGAGCAGGGCCAGGCGGGTGACGGTGCCGGTGTCCCCGCCGGTCACGATGGCGTCGACGACGCGTCCGGCGAGTACGGGGGTGGCGACCGCGAGCAGCGCCGTCGCCACGCTCAGGGTGACGAAGAGGGCGACCCGGCGCCGGTGCGGGCGTGCGAAAGCGGCGATGCGCCGCAGGGTGGCCCGGTCGAAGGGGCGTCGGTCCGCTTGCGCGTTCATGACGTTGTGGAGCTGTGTCCATGCGGTGGCTTCCATGCTCATGGCGAGAACGTACGACCTCCAGTGGACTTGAGGTCAACGGCCGGGCCGCCGCGTGCCCGTGGACGTTCCGCGGCCCGCCGACGGGCGGGGCGCCGGGCGCCCGGGAGCGCCGGGTCCGCGCGGGCCCCGTGTCAGTCCAGGACCTGGGCCAGGTACGCCCGGAGCAGGACGCGGGTCTCGGCGACGATGGCGTCGTCCCCCGACGGATCGGTGCGGAAGGCGAGCCGGAGGAGGGCGTCCGCGGCCTCGACGCAGACCAGGACCGTGCGGAGCAGGTCCGCGTCGGGGGCGCGGCCGAGGTGTCCGGAGAGGAGTGCGGTGAGGCGGCCGGCCACCCGGTGGTTGGCGTCGTCGGCCGGGTCGTCGCCGGGGGCGGGGGCGGCGAAGTCGACGAGGGCGAATCCGGCCACGGTGCGTTTCGTCGTCAGGTACTCGTCCAGGACCGCGTCGATGGCGCTGCGCCAGTCGGCCGCCGGGATGACGGCGAGTCGGCCGGAGACCCGTTCGGCGTAACAGTCCAGATTGCGGCGGGCGAGCGCGTCGGCCAGGGCGCGCTTGTTGGAGAAGAACCGGTAGACGGAACCGATGGGCACCCCCGCGCGGACGGCCACGGCCCTGGTGGACAGCCGCTCGTACCCGATCTCGTCGAGGAGTTCGGCACAGGCGTCGAGTATCCGGGCGAGGCGCTCGGCGCTGCGCCGTTGTACCGGCGCGCGGCGCAGTCCGGTGTTCGCTTGGGGCACGGGCTCCATGATGCCGTGGGTCTCCTTCGCCGGGGAGCCGGGGCCGCCGGACGCGCGGGCCGCGTCGGGCGTCGGGCGGGGCGGCCCGTCGGCGGCGCGTCGGGGGCGTCCGGGCCCGGCGTCGGGGCGGCTCGGCACGGACGGCCGCCGGCCGACGCTCCCGGACGGCGGGCGGAACGGCGGGGGCGGGCGGGCGCCCGGGACCCGTCCGGAACTCTTCGCGCGCGGCATGCCCGGGAGAGCAGGGCATCGCCCACGTCCTGAAATCCTTGGCGCCTCCCCGGATGGCGTTGACGCGCCCACCTCTGATTCCTACGGTTGTCCATAGGATTCCTTCGGCACCGGGAGCACGCGCATGAGTGGCATCGAGCAGGCGAGGAAGACGGCACAGGGGCTTGAGTACTCGCCCGGCTTCGGCAACGAGCACAGCTCGGAGGCGGTCCCGGGGGCGCTGCCGCACGGCCGCAACTCGCCGCAGCGCGCGCCCCTCGGGCTCTACGCGGAGCAGCTGAGCGGCTCGGCCTTCACCGAACCGCGGGCGCACAACCGCCGTTCCTGGCTGTACCGGATCCGCCCCTCGGCCGCCCATCCGCCGTTCACCCGCGTCGACAACGGCACGATCCGCACCGCCCCGTTCACCGAGACCGTCCCGGATCCCAACCGGCTGCGCTGGGACCCGCTGCCCGAGCCCGCGGCCGGCACGGACTTCCTGGCCGGTCTGTGGACCCTCGGGGGCAACGGCGACGCGGCGCGACGCGCCGGCATGGCCGTGCATCTGTACCACGCCAACACCTCCATGACCGACCGGGTGTTCAGCGACGCGGACGGCGAGCTCCTGATCGTCCCGGACCACGGCGGCCTGCTGCTCCGTACCGAACTCGGCCTGCTGCGCGTCGAACCGGGCCATGTCGCGCTGATCCCCCGGGGGGTCCGCTTCCGGGTGGAGCTGCTCGACGCCGCCGCCCGCGGCTATGTCTGCGAGAACTACGGCCGCCCCTTCGTCCTCCCCGACCTCGGGCCGATCGGGGCCAACGGCCTGGCGAACGCCCGGGACTTCCTCGCCCCCGTCGCCGCGTACGAGGACGAGGACCGACCCGTGGAGGTGGTCAACAAGTTCTGCGGGAACCTCTGGTCGGCGACGTACGACCACCCCCCGCTCGACGTGGTCGCCTGGCACGGCAACCACACCCCGTACGTCTACGACCTGCGGCGCTTCAACGTCATCGGGTCGATCAGCTACGACCACCCCGACCCGTCGATCTTCACGGTGCTGACCTCGCCGTCCGACACCCCCGGACTGGCCGGCGTCGACTTCGTGGTGTTCGCGCCCCGCTGGCTGGTCGGCGAGGACACCTTCCGGCCGCCGTACTTCCACCGCAACGTGATGAGCGAGTACATGGGCCTGATCGAGGGCGCGTACGACGCGAAGACGGCCGGGAAGGGCGGTTTCGTGCCGGGCGGCGGCTCGCTGCACAACATGATGTCGGCGCACGGACCGGACCGGGAGACCTTCGACCGGGCGAGCGCGGCGGAGCTGAAGCCGCAGAAGATCGACGACGGCCTGGCCTTCATGTTCGAGACCCGCTGGCCGGTGACGGCGACCGCGCAGGCGGCCGGCGCCGGCCATCTGCAGCGCGGCTACGACGACGTGTGGCAGGGTCTGAGCCGCAACTTCAGGCCGTAGCCGGCGGCGGCGACCGCCGCCCGCGGCCCACGTGTCGTCGCGTCCGCCGCGTCGCAGTACGGAGAGACCAGGTGACTCAGGTGCCTCAGACGCCCCGGACATCCCACGCAGATCAGGCGGCCCGGACCGCTCCCTCGGCCCAGGCGTCCCAGCCGTCCCAGCGGCCCCAGGGCCCCGCCTTCGCCCCCGACTCGCTGGTCCTGAACCGCAAGCTGCCGCTGTGGTACCAGGTCTCGCAGTCGTTGCGCGCCTCGATACTCGGGCGCGCGCGGGACGCCTCGGAGCGGCTGCCGACCGAGGAGCAGCTCGCCGCGCACTACGGCGTCAGCGTCCTGACGATGCGCCAGGCCCTCAAGGAGCTGGAGACGGAGGGGCTGATCAGCAGGCACCGGCGGCGCGGCACGTTCATCGAGCCGCGCGCCCGCCGGGTGTCGCCGGTCCGGCTGCTGGGCTCGATCGATGCGATCGTGGCCCAGCAGTCGGGCGAGCGGACCTCGGTCCTGGACCACGGTCCGGTCGCCGTGCCCGGCGATCTCACCGAGCACTTCCCCGACTGCGCGGAGGTGTTCGGCTACCGCAGGCTGCGCCGCGACGGCGACAGCGACGAGCCCACCAACTGGGCCGAGAACGCGGTGCATCCCGAGGTGGCGGCCCGGCTCGACGTCACCGACCTGGAGCGCTGGCCGATGACCAAGGTGCTGCGCGACCGTCTGGGCGTCCGGATCGCGCGCATCACCGACACAGTCGAGGCCCGCCTCGCGGACCCGGTCACCGCCGAGCTCCTCCAGGTGCCGCTGCTCAGCCCGATCCTCTTCTACACGGGGGTGACGTACGAGGAGGGCGGCCGGGTGGTGGACGTGGCCCGGATCCGCTACCGGGGCGACCGGTTCTCCTTCTCGGTGACCGTGGAGGCCCACTGACCCGCCGCCGCGGCCGTACGGGAGCCGGCGCCCGGGGCGGCGGCGCACCGGCCCCGCCGCCCCGGGCGCGGCTACGATGCCGGGGAGGCGGTCGGGCGTGGCGACGGGGAGGACGACACGGTGACAGCACGGGCGGCGGGCGGCTCCGGTGACGCCCGGGGCGACGGCGCTCCGCTCCTCGACGATCTGATGCCCTGGTCCGTGCGGCCGTTGCGCACCGGGCGCGCCTGGGTGACCGCGCCCGACGCCGCCTCGCTCCGGGCGCGCTGGGAGCGGCTGGTGCGGGCGCCGGACGAGGAGCGCGAGCGGCTGTTCCGGGTCACCCGCGCCCGTACGCCGCGCACCTCGGCGGCGGCCCTGCCGGGGCAGGCCACCGGCACCGGCCGGTTCGACCGCGAGGACGGGCCGTGCCCGGAGCCGGTGCGGATCGCGCACGGCCCGTTCGACGAGCAGTGGCTGCTCCCCGACCACCGGCTGATCGACGCCGCCCGCCCCGAGCTGTGGCGGGTCGCCGACGAACGTCAGCTCTTCGCCGTCGAGCACGGGTACGTCCCGCAGGACACCGGGCCCGCGCTGTCCGTGACGGCGCTGCTGCCGGACGGCCACTCGCCCGCCGGGCGGCCTGGCCGGATCCGGCCGCTGTACCGGCGTCCCGGCGGGCTCGAACCCAACCTGGCGCCCGGGCTGCTCGCCCTGCTGCGGGAGCGTCACGGGGAAGGGGTCACCGCCCGTTCCGTGCTGGCGTGGATCCTCGCGGCGGCCCGCCACTCCCCCGCCGGGTGCGTGGTGCCGCTGCCCGCCGACACGGCGCGCTGGTCGGCGGGGGTGGAGCTGGGGCAGGAGCTGCTGCGGTTGCAACTGCGCGGGGCCCGGGGCGGGGAGCGTCCCCGGCTGCCGGGCGGGCGGCGGCCCTATGTGCGGGCCTCGGTCCCGCCCGTGCCGGCCGCCCTGGAGTACGACCCGGCCGATGAGGCCCTGGTCCTGGGCACGGGCCGGATCTCGCCGGTGCCGGCCGGGGCGTGGGAGTTCCGGGTGGGCGGGGTACGGGTGCTGGAGCTCTGGTTCGGACGCCGGTCGGCGGCCGGGGCGGAGGGCGCGAACGGCCCGGACGGAGCGGACGGCCCGGACGGTCTGGAGGCGATCCGGCCGCGCGTCTGGCCCCAGGAGTGGACCTCGCAGCTGCTGGAGCTGGTCACCGTGCTCGCCCTGCTCGCCGAACTCCGGCCCCGGCAGGAGGGCCTGACGGACGGCCCGGATCTCACCGCGGCCGATCTCCGGGCGGCCGGCGTGCTGCCCGTCGCCGCCGCGGCCCGCCGGCCCGCTTCGGTGCTCGACCACCGGGAGGAGGGCCCGGACGGGCAGTTCGCGCTGCTCTGACCGCCCGGAGGGCCCGCCGCCCCGACGGACGCCGCCGTCCGCGCGGGGCTACCGGCCGAAGGAGTCCAGCACCCGGTCGAGCGCCCGGTCGAAGACCCCGTCCAGATCGATCGGACCGGGGTCCTCGGCGAAAGCGGCCGCCAGCCGCGGATATCTCCCGCTCGCGATCTGGCCGACCAGGTAGTCGGTGCGCACGGCGTGTTCCTGCTCCTCGGACCAGGGCAGCGACCGGCTGCGCTCCGCCGTGGCGATCTCGTTGGACACATAGGTGGTGACGACGCCGTTGACCATGGCGATGAGTTCCATCTTCTCGCCGAACCGCGCGTCGACCCCGTCCAGGCAGCTGAGCGCGTACTCCAGGTACCGCAGGACATTGGGGCTGAAGCCGTAGACGGGTGACATCAGCCGGGGCATCCAGGTGTGGCGGTGCATCATCGCGCGCGCCTGACGGGCCAGCGCGATCAGGTCGGCACGCCAGTCGCCGGAGGGCTCCGGGTACGCGTAGCCGGCGCTGACCGCGTCGAACATCAGCTCGTACAAGTCCTCCTTGCGCGGCACGTAGTTGTAGAGCGACATGGTGCCGCAGCCGAGTTCCGCCGCCACCTTCCTCATGGACACCGCGTCGAGGCCCTCCGCGTCCGCGATGCGGACCGCCGCCGCCGCGATGTCGGCACGGCTGAACGCGGGCTTGGGGCCGCGGCCCGCACGCTCGGGGCGCGCCCAGATCACTTCGGGTACAGCGGGACGCCCCACCATCGATCACCACCTCTCCCACCATCGTAGTTACGTACACCGTACGTAGTGCGGTACGGTGGGCCGCATGACAACTACGTACGCTGTACTTAGTGAAGGTCTGGAGAAGCGCTACGGCGAGGTCCACGCCCTGCGCGGGCTCGACCTGGCCGTGGCCGAGGGCACCGTCTGCGGGGTGCTGGGGCCGAACGGCGCGGGCAAGACCACCGCCGTGCGGGTGCTCACCACGCTGACGGTCCCGGACGGCGGGAGCGCCCGGGTCGCCGGCCACGACGTGGCGCGCGAGGCGCACGCGGTGCGCGCGGCGATCGGCGTCACCGGGCAGAACGCCTCGGTCGACGGCGAGCTGTCGGGACGGCAGAACCTGCGGCTGTTCGCGAAGCTGCTCCGATACCGGGGCGAAGCCGTCCGCTCCCGCGCCGACGAACTGCTGGAGCGCTTCGAGCTGGCGGAGGCCGCGGACCGCCCGGCCCGCACCTATTCGGGCGGCATGCGCCGTCGGCTGGACCTCGCGGCCAGCCTGCTCACCCGCCCCCGGGTGCTCTTCCTGGACGAGCCGACCACCGGGCTCGATCCGCACAGCCGCAACCAGATCTGGGCCGCGGTCCGGGACCTCACCGACCGGGGGACGACCGTCCTGCTCACCACGCAGTACCTGGAGGAGGCCGACCAGCTGGCCGACGACATCGTGCTGATCGACCGGGGCCGCGCCGCGCACCGCGGCGCCCCCGCCGAACTGAAGGCGCTGATCGGCGCCTACGCCGAGGTGGTCGTCGCCGACGCGGAGGCGCTCGTCCCGGCCGCCGGCGTCCTGGACCGGCTCACCGGCGCCGAACCGGCCCTCGACCGGGAGCGCCGCACCGTCGGCGCGGTCACGACCGACACCACCCTCACCCTCCCCCGGCTCGTCCGCGCGCTCGACGCGGCGGGCGTGCCCCTGGTCGACGCGAGCCTGCGCCCGCCGACCCTCGACGAGGTCTTCCTCAGGCTGACCGGCCGGAGCGCCGCCCGCACATCCCCGCCCCCGAAGGAGACGGCAGCATGAGCACCGCCACCGCGCCCGCCCCCGACCGCCTCGCACCGGCCCCGGCGGCCGGCGCCCTGGCCGTCCTGACCCGCCACCTCCAACGGATCAAGGCCGCCCCCGGCGTCGTGATCCTGACGCAGACCATGCCGATCACGATGCTGCTGTTCTTCGGCTACGTCTTCGGCAGCGCCCTCGCCGTGCCCGGGCAGGAGTACCGCGCGTTCCTGGTGCCGGGCCTGCTGGCGGCGACGGCGGCGAACGGCGTCATGACCGGGATGTTCCAGGCGTCGCAGGACTGCCACCGCGGGGTGATGGACCGTTTCCGCACACTGCCGATGAGCCGGTTCGCCGTGCCGTTCGGCCAGACCGCCGCCGACCTGCTGACCACGGCCGCCGGCATGGTCCCGCTGCTCCTGGCCGGTCTGGCGGTGGGCTGGCGGATCGAGGGCGGCCCGTTCGAGGCCCTGGGGGCCTTCGGGCTGCTGCTCCTTCTCCGGTTCGCCACGTCCTGGCTGGGCTGCTGGCTGGGCCTGCTGATCCGGGACGAGGAGGCGGCCGGCCAGCTGGGCAGCGCCACCTTCGTCCTGCCGCTGCTGTCGAACGCGTACATCCCGACCGACAACCTGCCGGGGTGGCTGCGCACGGTCGCGGAGTGGAATCCGATCAGCGCCATGGCCACCGCCGCCCGCGCCCTGTTCGGCAACGCGTCTCCCGCCGCCGACGCGGCCTGGCCGGTCGCCCACCCGGTGGCCGGGACGCTCGCCTGGTCGCTGGCGCTCCTCGCGGTCTTCGTGCCGCTGGCCGTACGGCGTCACGCGCGCGGCGGCGAGTGACCCCGCGCGCCGCGCGGCGGTCCCCCGGGCGGGCCGGGACCGCCGCTCGCCGGGAACGGGAGCCCGCTGCCGCGCTCAGGCGTCCGGCAGCGGGCGTCCGGCGCACACGCCGAAGCGCCGCCGCGGCCCCGGGGATGACGGGAGGACGGACGGCGGTGTACGGCCGGTACGGAACGGACGCCCGGTCACCCCGGGCCGGGGACCCGCTCATGGGCCCCGGCCGGGGAGGGCCCGGGGCGGGACTCGGCCGGGAGGCCCGGGCGGGTCCGATGAGCGGTGGTGACGGGCCGTCGGGTCAGTGGTGGTTGCCGAAGAGCGAGCGGCGCAGCCGACGCAGCGGCGCGAAGAGCGAGACCCGCGCGCTTCTGCTCCGGCGGCTGTGGCCCGCCTCGCGCGAGGTCAGCTCGCGCATCAGCAGCGTCGCCTCGGCGACCTCCCGCTGGGGCACGGCGGGACCGCCGAGCACCGCGAGATGGCGGTCGAGGCGCGAACTCGTCGCACCGCTCCCGCATGTGATGGCAGGCACGCGTGGCCTGCTGCGGACCGCTATCTGTTCCATGTCACTCCCCACCCGTACGAGGGCACCCGGCCCGGGCAGGCTAACCCTATCCCCCCGTGCCGACACTCGTGTATCCCGGCCACGGGATCGGGCGCGCCCGTCCGGCGGCCGGCCGGCACGAGCCCCATGGGGCCGATTCCAGGGCGAGTTGGGCGGAACGGGACGGTTCCCGCCCGCCCCGGACCGGCCGCTCGCCCGCCCCGTACCGGCGGGCGGCCGGTCGGAGACCCCTGCCGCCGGGGGCCTCCCGCCCGTCGGACCGGCCGACGGGCCCGGCGTGTCGCCATGGCTCGGGATCAGGCCGCCGCGTTGAAGGCGGGCAGGTAGCCGCCGGACTGCCCGGCGGCCGTGGGGTGGTACGACTCACCGATGTTGAGCCAGTTGACGCTGTGCAGCCAGGCGTCCCCGGAGCAGATCTCGTGCCCGGCGAACTTCCCGGCCACGTCGACGAAGGCGAACCCGTGGTCGGCGGCGCGCTTCGCGGTCGTCGTGTTGAGGTAATCGGCGGCGTCGTTGATCGCGGACCGCACCTTGTCGCTCAGACCGACGACGCAGCTGCCGCCGATCTTGTAGAAGCGCGGGTAGCCGAGGACGACGACACGGGCGGACGGGGCCTTGGCGCGGATCGCCGAGTACACCGAGTCGAGGTTGCCGGGCAGGGTCGAGCCGACGTAGCCGCGGGCCGCGGCGATCCGGTCGAGGCAGGTGGCCTCCGACTGGAGCACACAGGTCGTCATCACATCGGCGAAACCGGCGTCGTTGCCGCCGATGGAGATCGAGACGAGGTCGGTGGAGGAGTTCAGGGACCCGAGCTGACCGGACTTCACGTCTCCGGTGCGGGCCCCCGAGCAGGCGGCGAAGGCGAAGGACGCGGGCGAGTGGGCGGCGGCCCAGAGCTTGGGGTACGCCTTGGCGCTGCGCTTGCAGTCCCCGCTGGCGCTGTCGTAACTCCCGGACCCGACACCCGAGGAGTACGAGTCGCCGAGAGCCACGTAGTCGACCCCCTGGACGGACTGCGCGGCGGAGGCGGTGGCCGCTCCGGTCAGCGCGAGCACGGCGCCGAGCAGGAGCGAGGACGAGAACGCCGCGAGTCTGGACATCTTCATGGGAACCTCCGTTGGACCGGCCGGCAGGATCTCCGCCGCGGTCTGCCGAGTCCGTGGTAGCAGCACCCGCACCCTGTCCGGAAGTGTGCATGCCAAGTTGCTTCAAGGAGTTCTTCCGCGCGCCCCCCTGATGTCGTGTCATGTCCGCGAACACCTGTCCGGGCGGGGAGAAAGGCGGCGAAACCCGGGTGCGCCGGGACTTCCCGTGCCGGATCATGGGCGCCATGTCCGCCACCCCTGAGTCCGCGCTCCCGATCCGGCTCACCCTCGACGACGGCGATTCGCCGTCGGATGTCGTGGACGCCCTGTTCCTCGGCCGCTTCGCGACGGGCGAGCAGCCCTACGCGCACGCCGCCACCCTCGAACGGGTCAAGCCCGACGCCACGCTGCTGCCGCCGTCCGCCACGGTGCTGCGCGCCACCCGGGACGACGACCGCAGCGCCACGCTCGCCGAGGGCGAGGGCTGGACCCTGCTCGTCTCCCGGTGGAGCCGCGGCGCGGACGTCACGGTCACCGCGACCAGCCCCGAGCTGGCGCGCGAGATCCTCGCCCGGGCCACGGACGGAGTGCGGGACGAACCCGAACCCCAGCCCGAGAACGTGACGATGGGCTTCTGGTACGTGTCGCCGCGCCGCGGCCCGTACCGCACCACCCGGCAGATCGCCGCCGGCTCCTGGGACGAGGTCCGCGGCAACTACACGGCCCCGGTGGCCGACGCCCTGGACCGGCTGATGAAGGTGACCCCCGACGACATCGCGGGCCGGCTGCTCCTGCTGCACGGCCCGCCCGGCACCGGCAAGACCTCCGCGCTGCGCACGCTCGCGCGTTCCTGGCGGGAGTGGTGCCAGGTCGACTGCGTGCTCGATCCGGAGCGGCTCTTCAACGACGTGGGCTATCTGATGGACATCGCGATCGGCGAGGACGAGGGCACGGCGAAGGGCCGGTGGCGGCTGCTGCTCCTGGAGGACTGCGACGAGCTGATCCGCGGCGAGGCCAGGCACACGGCGGGCCAGGCGCTCTCCCGGCTGCTGAACCTCACCGACGGACTGCTGGGCCAGGGCCGCAACGTGCTGGTCGGCGTCACCACCAACGAGGATCTGGAACGGCTCCACCCGGCCGTGGTCCGGCCCGGCCGCTGCCTCGCCAGGATCGAGGTGGGCCCGCTGACCCGTCAGGAGGCGGTGGGCTGGCTGGGCGCCGAGGAGGGACTCGGCCGCGACGGCGCCACGCTCGCCGAGCTGTACGCGCTGCGGCGCGGCGGCGGTCCCGCGTCGGTGCCGCGGCAGGACTCCGGCGCGGACGCGGGCCTGTACCTCTGATCCTGCGGCCGCCGGGTGCGCCCCGGCGAGCGGCGAGGACGGCCCCGGCGGCCCCCGGGGCCGCGACGGCGCCCGCCCCCGCGCCGGATCCGGGCGACGGGCCGGCCGCGCGCCGGCTCAGCGCTCCGGATACGCCGCCCGCACCGCGTCCTCGGCCAGGGCCAGCGCCTCGGCCCGGGACAGCCCGAGCCGCCGGGCCTGCTCGGCGTACTCCCGTGCGGCGGCCGCCGCGTGACGGTCCGCCGCCTCACCGGCCGGGGCGATGAACGTGCCGTTGCGGCCGCGGGTCTCGATCACCCCGTCGGCCTCCAGCACCCGGTACGCCTTGGCGACGGTGTTCGCGGCGAGGCCGAGCTCCTCGGCGAAGCCGCGTACGGTCGGGAGTCTGAAACCGACGGGCAGCGCGCCGGAGCGGGCCAGTTCGGAGATCTGGGTGCGCAGTTGCTCGTACGGGGCGGCGCCGGAGTCCGGGTCAAGGACGATCTTGAGAGTCACGCGCCGATTCTCCCGCATCGCCGGCGTCCGCCGCCGTCCCGCCGACGGAAAATCAGAGGCGGTCCCCGTACCTCCCACGTAGCGTCCCGCCCATGACTGTCCTCGTCCGCGACTTCCTGCCCGCAGACGCCGCTGCCTGGGCGCGCGTCGGGCATGCCGCGATGCCGTACATCGTGACCACCCCCGAACACGCCGTCTTCGACCTGGCCTCCGCACGGCCCGAGGAACACCGTCGGCTGCTGGTCGCCGAGGAGGACGGGGAGATCATCGCGATCGCCCGGGCCGGCCTCGTGCCCGACAGCCCGGAGCCCGGCCTGGCGTTCTGCGACCCCTTCACCCACCCGGACCGCACCGGACGCGGCGCGGGCGGACTGCTGCTGCGGACGGCCGAGGAGCACCTCGCGCTGCAGGGGGCGCACACCGTCTGCTCCTGGGTGCTCGACACGCCGTCGAACCGCGCCTTCGCGGAACGGCGCGGCTACACGCCGAGCCGTTCGTCGCACTTCCTCCGCCTCGATCTGGCGGGCGTCGAACTGCCGCCCCGCCCGGCCGTCCCGGCGGGCGTCGAGCTGCGCACGGCGGCGGACTTCGCGGACGACCCGCGACCGCTCTTCGAGGCGGACGCCGAGACCACGGCCGACGAGCCCAGCGACACCCCGGCCGAACTGTCCGCGTACGACGACTGGCTCCGGCAGACCTGGCACCACCCCCTGTTCGACCGCGAGCTCACGTCGGTCGTGACGGTGGACGGAGAGGTGGCGGCGTTCTCCGCGGCCCGGACCGACGGCCGGACCCGCTACATGTCGGGGATGACCGGCACCCGTCGCGCGTTCCGCGGCCGGGGGCTGGCGAAGCTCGCCAAGCATGAGTCGCTGAGCCGGGCGCGCGCGGCCGGGTACACGGACGCGTACACCGGCAACGACGCGGGCAACGGCCCGATGCTGGCCGTCAACCGGTGGTTCGGCTACGAGATCTGCGCCGAGGAGGTGCGGTATGTCCGTGAGCTCGGCTGAGTCCTCGCTCGTGATCGCCCTGGTGAAGGCCGGCCGGACCAAGATCAGGTATCCGGCGGCCCCGGTCCGCGACGACGGCGTCCGGATCACCGTGCGGGCGCCCTGGGCGGCCCCGGGGGTGCGCGACTTCGGCTTCGTGCGCTTCGAGCCCGGCGACGTGTTCACCGAGCACTACTGGCGCGACCGCTGGTTCGCCGTGAAGGAGGTCCGGACCGGCGCGGGCGTGCTCAAGGGGTGGTACTGCGACATCACCCGCCCCGCCGTGCTGCGGGACGACGAGCTGGTGGTGGAGGACCTGGACCTCGACCTGTGGGTGTCGGCCGACGGGTCTTCCGTGCTGCGGCTGGACGAGGACGAGTTCGAGGAGAGCGGTCTCGCCGCGCGCGATCCGGCGGCCGCCGACGCGGCCCGGCGGGCGCTGGACGAGCTGGAGCTGCTGGCCCGTACGGAGGGTCTCGCGGCTCTGCTGGCCTGACGCTCCGGGACACGGACCGCCCGCTCCGGCTCCCCGGGCCGGGGCGGCGGCCGGCGGGGACGTGCACCCGGCGCGGGGCGGCGGTGTCCGGGACCCGATCGGGGGAACACCGCGTCCGTGATCAGCCGCTGATCTACAGTGCTCAGGTCAGTTCCCCACCTGGTGACCTGAGAAGGAATCACGGATTATGCCCACTGAGACGTTCGAGTTTCAGGTGGAAGCGCGCCAGCTTCTGCAGATGATGATCCACTCGATCTACTCGAACAAGGACGTGTTCCTGCGCGAACTCGTCTCCAACGCCTCCGACGCGCTCGACAAGCTCCGGCTCGAAGCACTGCGCGACGACTCGCTCGGCGCGGACGTGTCCGACCTCCACATCGGCATCGAGACCGACCGGGAGGCCCGCACCCTGACCGTGCGGGACAACGGCATCGGCATGTCGCACGACGAAGTGGTCCAGCTCATCGGGACGATCGCGAACTCGGGCACCGCGACGTTCCTGCGGGAGCTCAAGGAGGCCAAGGAGTCCGGGGACTCCGCCGCGGCCGAGGGGCTGATCGGGCAGTTCGGGGTCGGCTTCTACTCCAGCTTCATGGTGGCCGACGAGGTCACGCTGCTGACCCGGCGCGCGGGCGAGACCGAGGGCACCCGCTGGACGTCGACGGGCGAGGGCACGTACACGGTCGAGACCGTCGACGGCGCCCCGCAGGGCACCTCGGTGACGCTCCGGCTCAAGCCGGAGGACGCCGAGGACCGGCTCTACGACTACGCCTCCCCGTGGAAGATCAGGGAGATCGTCAAGCGGTACTCGGACTTCATCACCTGGCCCATCCGGATGGCCCCGGAGACCGCCGACGACGCGCCGGACTCCGAGAAGGGCTCCGACGACGCCCCGCGCGAGCCCGAGACCCTCAACTCGATGAAGGCCCTCTGGGCGCGCTCGCGCGACGAGGTCTCGGACGACGAGTACCACGAGCTGTACAAGCACATCAGCCATGACTGGATCGACCCGCTCGAGACCGTCCGGCTCCAGGCGGAGGGCACCTTCGAGTACCAGGCGCTGCTCTTCATCCCGTCGCACGCGCCCCACGACCTCTTCATGCAGGGGTACAAGCGCGGCGTGCAGCTCTATGTGAAGCGCGTCTTCATCATGGACGACTGCGAGGCGCTGATGCCTCCGTACCTGCGGTTCGTCAAGGGCGTCGTGGACGCGCAGGACCTGTCGCTCAACGTGTCGCGCGAGATCCTCCAGCAGGACCGCCAGATCCAGATGATGCACCGGCGCCTCACGAAGAAGGTGCTGTCGACGGTCAAGGACATGATGACCGCCGACCCGGACCGCTACGCCACGTTCTGGCGGGAGTTCGGCCGGGTCGTCAAGGAGGGGCTGCTCAGCGACTTCGAGAACCGCGACGCCATCCTGAGGATCGCCTCCTTCGCCACGACCCACGACGAGGACGCGCCGACCACGCTCGCGCAGTACGTGGAGCGGATGAAGGAGGGGCAGGAGCACATCTACTACCTCACGGGCGAGTCCCGGCAGGCCATCGAGAACTCCCCGCACATGGAGGCCTTCCGGGCCAAGGGCGTCGAGGTGCTGCTGCTGACCGACCCGGTCGACGAGGTGTGGGTCGAGGCGGAGCCCGAGTTCGACGGCAGGCAGCTGCGGTCCATCGCCAAGGGCGAGGTCGACCTCGGCACCGAGGAGGAGAGGAAGGAGGCGGCGGCCGAGCGGGAGAACCAGCGGCAGGAGTACGCGGACCTGCTCTCCTGGATGACGGAGCGGCTCGGCGAGACCGTCAAGGAGGTGCGGCTGTCCTCGCGCCTCACCGTCTCGCCCGCCTGCGTCGTCTCGGACGCGCACGACGTGACGCCCGCCCTGGAGAACATGTACCGCGCCATGGGCCAGCCCGTCCCGCAGGTCAAGCGCATCCTCGAACTCAACCCGGGGCACCCGCTGGTCGGCGGCCTCAACCGGGCGTACGCCGAACGCGGCGAGAAGGACGCCACCGGCCTGGAGGAGACGGCCGAGCTCCTCCACGACCTGGCGCTGCTGGCCGAGGGCGGGGAGCTGAACGACCCCTCGCGCTTCGTCCGGCTGATGGCCGACCGCCTCGAACGGACCCTGTGACCGAGAGCCCGCCACGCCACCGGCAGGGGTGACGTCCCCGGCCGGTGACCGCTCTCCCGATGCCCGCCGGGGCCGCGCCCCGGCGGGCATCCGTCAGTCCCGGGCGCGTTCCCGCACATCGGTGTACGGCTCCGGCTCCCGCGGGGCCGGGCGGGCGCGTCCGGCCCCGGCGACCAGCTCCACCTCGTACCCCGCCGCGTCCTCCAGGTAGGCGGCGACGTGCTCGTCCCCGCCCGCGTGCGGGTAGCGGTCCGGGAAGAGCTGCCGCCAGCCGTGCTCCGGGGCCTCGGCCACCAGGGCGTCCAGAGCGGCCCGGTCCCGGACGTGGAACGCCAGGTGATTGAGCCCGGGGCGGCGCCGGTCGTGGGTCTCCCCCGTCAGATCGGGCGACTGCTCCACCACCACATAGGCGTCGCCGCGCCGCCAGCTGCGCCCGTGCTCCCAGTGCTGGTACGGGACATGGCCCAGCCGACCGAGCAGCCACCCCCATCCCCGCTCGGCCGCCGGCAGGTCGGGCACCCACAGCTCGATGTGGTGCACCCCGCCGGTGCCGTCCTCCGCGACCGGCAGCGGGACGGCGCGGCGGACGCCGTGCGGCTCGTACGCCACCGGGTCGCCGTCCTCGTGCCAGTGGATCAGGAAGCGCTCCCCCGCCCGGTAGCCGTCGAGCCCGGCCCGGCAGTAGGCGACGACGTCGTCCGGGAGCGCGTTCAGCGGGAACCACGCCAGCTCGGAGCACTTCTCCGGCTCACGGTTGTACGGAGGCCGGGCGGGGTCGTGCTCGGCCTCGAAGAACCAGCCCGTTCTGGGGCTGCCGCCGGGGCCCCGGTGCTGCATGACCAGCGCGACCCGCAGCTCGTCGGGGCCGAGTTCGATCCCGGTCTCCTCCGCGGCCTCGCGGATCACCGCCTCGCGGACGTCCTCGCCGTCCTCGACGTGTCCGGACGGGCAGTGCAGCAGCCCGTCCGCGTATCCCGTGCCGGACCGGCGGGCGAGCAGGACGTCGGCCCCTCGGCGGAGGATCAGGTGCACGTCGACGACCTCGGTGTGCCGCCGGGGCGGCTCGGCGCGGGCCACCAGGGCGTAGCGCTCGTCGTCGACCGGGCCGCCCCACAGGTCCGGGTCGCCGGAGAGGCGTTCGTGGTGGACGCGGTCGGTGAACTCCGCGAGCAGCCCGGTCAGCCGCTCCGCCGGCAGGCCGGCCCCGTCCCGGGCGCCCTCGATCAGGACCAGCCGGCCGCCGGGCCGCAGCAGACCGAACCACCGGCGCAGGGCCGCCGCCGGATCGGGCAGCAGCGGGAGCACGTGCCGGACCAGGACCACGTCGAACCGCTGCCCGCCGACCGGGGGCCGGACCGCGTCCCCCACCAGCACCTCGGCGCCGGTCCCGGCGAGCTTGGCCCGCGCCCGCTCCACCATGCGCGGCGACCGGTCGACCGCGGTCACCCGGTGCCCCTGCCCGGCGGCGAGCACCGCGAGACTCCCGGTGCCGCACCCGAGGTCGAGCACCTCGGAGCGCGCACCGGGCAGCCAGTCCTCCAGCCGCCGCGCCCAGGCGTGCCGGACCACCGGGTCGAGCAGCCCGTGGCCGGGCTCCTCGTCGAAGGAGTCGGCCGCGGAGTCCCAGTCGATCGTCGTCATGGGTCGATCGTGCCATCCGCCACTGACATGGATACTCATAGGCGATTCTGTCGGAACCTGCGGACTCGCAGGCACAGAACGAAGGCACCGGCGCCGACCTGCCGCATCGGCCCGGATCGGCGCTTACCCCGTCCTCGGAAATGCTCCGGCCCTGTTTGATTCAGCCGACGACCGAGGCGCAGGTGGTCGGGGTGGCGTGGGCGGGGTCGAGGGCGTTGGCCACCTCGTGGTAGGCGATCCGGTCGAGGAGACCGACCGCCACGTGCTCGGAGAGGTCGAGCGGGCACAGGTCCTGGAGCAGGACGTTGCGGACGTTCGGGCCGTCCAGGAACTGCGTGCGGTACGGGGTCACGACCTCGTCGTACTTGGTCGCGATGACCGTGTACCGGACTCCGGGCACGGTGTCGCCGCCCGCGTTGAGCTTGGTGAGGAAGGGGGAGCCCGCCACCTGGTCGGCGAGGGCGGGGGTGTCGGTGTTCAGCAGGTGCTCCACGCCGGGGAAGTAGGGCAGGAGCCTCGTGAGGCCGAGAAGGGTGGTGCCGTGGTTGTCGGGGGCTATCCCGACCAGGGCGTTCACCTTCGCGGCTCCGCCGAGGAACTTCAGGTAGTAGTTCGGCATCATCCCGCCCTGCGAGTGGCCGACGAGGTCGGCCTCGGGCGCTCCGGTGGCGGTGAGCACCTTGTCGACGAAGGCGGCGAGCTGGCCGGCCGACTTGTCGATCGGGCCGAGGCCGTTGAAGAGCGGTACGCCGGGCAGCTGCCCGTAGTCCAGGGAGTAGACGCAGTATCCGCGGTTGACGAGGTAGGGGGCGAGGGCCAGCCAGTTGTCGATCGAGTTCCCGAAGGTTCCGTGGACCAGGACGACGGGCCGGGGGTGGGCCGTGGAGGGCTTGCAGGAGTAGTCGTTCCAGCCGCGCGAGGTGGCCGCGGCGGCGGTGGGGGCGGCCGCAGCGGGTTCGGCGGCGGCCGCGGCCGCGGGGGTGGCCGCGGCGGCGAAGGCGAGGAGCAGCGCGGCGAGGGTTCTCCGGGCGCGGCGGACGCGCGGCGCGCGTATCCGGGGCAGCATCGTGTGGTCTCCTTGCGGCTCGAGGGAGTTGCGTCGGGGGTACGCCCTGCGGCCCGGACCACAAGTTCTGATGGCTGTCCTGCTGTGTGTCAGACCAAATTACGCACGGGTAGGGTGGCATGGGAAGTTACGCGTCGGTAAAAACTGATGGCGCGTCAAAACACCGAAGGGCAAGGCAAGGGCGGGCTCAGTGGGGCGCGAGGCGTCCCGGCATCACGGCCTGCGGGCCGTACTTGTCGCGCAGCCGGTCCGCCACCGCCTCGATCCGGCGCGCCCGTTCGTCCGCCGGGTCGAACGACAGCTGATGCGCGGCCCGTTCGTCGTCCATCAGGCCCTCCGCGCGCAGCGCGATCCCCCGGACCCGGGCCCGTTGCAGTCCGAACGAGTCATGGATCCGGTACGCGAGGCCGGTGAGCGCCGCGGAGTGGGCGGTGGGTTCCGGGAGGACGCGGGTGCGGCTGAGGGTGGCGTACCCGGTCCGGGAGGCGTGGCGCACGAGGACGGTGAGCTCCCGGCACACCTGCCCGTCCCGACGCATCCGGGCGCCCAGCTCCTCGGTGAGCGACAGGAGTGCGCGGCGCTGCCGTTCCGGGTCCAACTCGTCGTACGGGAAGGTTCGTTCGGCGGCGATCGACCGGGCGGGAGCGCCCGGCGCCACCGCCGTGCGGTCGATGCCGTGCGACCGCTCCCACAGCTCCCGCCCGGTCCGCGCGCCGACGATCCGTTGCAGGGTGCCGAGCGGGGTCGCCGCGATCCGGCCGACGGAGTCGAGCCCGTAGCCGCGCAGGGTGCGGGCCGTCGCCGCGCCGACGCCGTCCAGCGCCGTGGCCGGCTCGGCGGCGAGGAACCCGGCCGCCGCGCCCCGGGGTACCACGAAGGTCGTTCCGGGGGCCGCCCGGCGGGCCGCCATCCGGGCCAGCATCGGGTTCTCCCCCGCCCCGATCACGCAGTCCACGCCGTGCAGCGCGAGCGCCCGGACCCGGATCACCGAGGCCAGTCCTCTCGCGTCCCGGCCGAAGTAGCGCAGCGCGCCGCGCACGTCGGCGAGCGCCGCGTCGGGCCGGACCGCCTCGACCGACGGGGTGAACGTGCCGAGCAGGGCGAGCAGTTCCTCGTAGCGGACGCTGTCCGGGGGATCGCCGCCGACCGTGCGGAACCGCAGGTACAGGATGCCCGGCGGGTCGGCCTCCGGTGTTTCCGGTGTCTCCGACTTTTCCGGTGTTCCTGCTGGCTTTTCCGGCGGGCCCCACGTTCCCGGTGATTCCGGTGTTCCCGGTGATTCCGGTGTTCCCGGTGATTCCGGTGTTCCTGGTGTTCCCGGCAGGTTCCGGTCGATGCCGCTCATCCCGCGCTCCCCGGGCTCTGGTGCCACAGTTTCCGGCCGGTGGCGACGCCCTCGCCCGGCGGCTGGAGGTCGGACCAGGGGTTCATCTCGTACCCCGTCGGCAGCCGGACGCGACGGCCGTCGCCGGTGGGCGCGGGGGTCCCGGCGGCGGGCGTCCCGGGCGGCGTGCCGTCGGCGGTCGAGGGCTCCCGGGCCGGGGATTCCCCTGCCCGGGGCTCCTCGGCCCGGGGTTCCTCGGCCAGCCGGGCGGCGACCGCGTCCAGGCCGCCGGTGCGCCGCAGTTCGGCCAGTTCGGCCAGGTTCCAGGCGGCCGAGCCGACCACGCTCAGGCTCCGCGCCCCGCGCCGCTGCACCACTCCGCGCACCAGCAGCAGCCAGGAGTGGAAGACCGTGTGCGCGCAGGCGGCGTGACTGTCGTCGAAGAAGGCCAGGTCGACCAGGCCGGTGCCGTCGTCCAGGGTGGTGAAGACGACCCGGCGGCCGGAGCGGACCGGCGGGGTCTGGGTGGCCGCCTTGGCGCCCGCGACCAGCACGGTCTGGCCGTGCCGCGCCTCGCGCAGCCGCCTGGCGGAGACCGCGCCCAGCTCCTTCAGGAAGGCGTGGTGATCTTCCATCAGATGGTGGGAGACGTCCATGCTCAGGACGCCCAGTTCGGCGCTGAGGCGTTCGGCCTCGTTGAAGTCGGGCAGCCCGACGGCGCCGGTCCGGCGGCCGCCGCCGAGCGGAAGCTGCTCACCGGCGACGGAGGAGGCGCCCCGCTGGGTGCGGCGCAGCTCTGACAGGTGCAGCAGCAGATCGCGGCGGTTGGCGCCGAACGCGTCCAACGCGCCGACCTGGGCCAGCCGTTCGGCGACCGGCCGGCCCGGCCTGGCCCGCTGCCAGAAGTCCCGCAGCGAGGTGTAGGGCTGCCCGGCCTCGATCCGGGCGACCTCGGCCCCGCTGATGCCGTGGACGTCCGAGAGCGCGAGCCGCACTCCCCAGACCCCGGAGCCCTCCCCAAAGTCCTTCCCGGAGGTCCCGGTCCCGCCCCCATCACTGGACACCAGTTCGATTCGATGAGTGGCGGCCGAGCGGTTCACGTCCAGTCCCAGCACCGGCACCCCGCGCCGCCGCGCGTCCGCGAGCAGCAGCCGCTTCGGGTACATGCCCGGGTCGTGGGTGAGCAGCCCGGCGTAGAAGGCCGCCGGGTGGTGCGCCTTGAGCCACGCCGACTGGTACGTCGGCACGGCGAAGGCGACCGCGTGCGCCTTGCAGAAGCCGTAGCTGCCGAACGCCTCGATGATCTCCCAGGTGCGGGCGATCACCTCGGCGTCGTACTTCCGTTCCGCCGCCCGCCGCGCGAACCACACCCTGATCCGGTCCTGCGATTCGGGGTCGGAGAGCCCTCGCCGCACCCGGTCGGCCTCGCCCCGGCCGCAGCCGGTCATGATGTCGAGCATCTCGATGATCTGTTCATGGAAGACGACCACCCCGTACGTCTCGCGCAGCGGGCCCTCCAGGTCCGGGTGCGGGTAGCGGGCGGGCGTCCGGCCGTGCCGGGCCTCGATGAACGGCCGCACCATGTCGGCGGCGACCGGTCCGGGTCGGAACAGCGAGATGTCGACCACCAGGTCGTGGAAGTCGGCGGGCTGGAGCCGTCCGACCAGGTCGCGCTGGCCGGGCGACTCGATCTGGAAGCAGCCCAGCGTCTCGGCGCTCCT
Source organism: Streptomyces tyrfis (assembly GCF_037034285.1). Taxonomy (NCBI): domain Bacteria; kingdom Bacillati; phylum Actinomycetota; class Actinomycetes; order Kitasatosporales; family Streptomycetaceae; genus Streptomyces; species Streptomyces tyrfis. Next base: position 50,730 of record NZ_JBAGJZ010000024.1, read on the forward strand.
GATCAGCCGGTACGTCTCGGGGTCGCCCGGCGGCAGGGCGTCCAGGTCCACGGCCCGCCCCGAGGCCCTCTCGACCTCGGCGACCGCGTGCGCCATCGCCGACTGCATCCGCACGCCGAGCACGTCGAGCTTGAGCAGCCCCAGGTCCTCCACGTCGTCCTTGTCGAACTGCGCCATCGGGAAGTGCTCCCCGCTGGTGGGGACGACGGGCGTCCGGTACGTCAGGGAGGCGTCCGAGAGCAGCACCCCGCACGGGTGCATGGCGACGCCGCGCGGCAGCGCGTCCAGCGCCTCGACCAGTTCCCAGAGCCGCCCGTAGCGGTCCTTCTCCCGTGCCACGTCGCGCAGTTCGGGCAGTTCGGCCAGGGCCGCGCGGGCGTCGCGGGCCCGGATGTGCGGGAACGCCTTGGCGAGCCGGTCGGTCTCGGCCGGGTCCATGGAGAGCGCGGCGCCGACGTCCCGGATGGCGTGGCGCACCCGGTAGGTCTCGGGCATGGCGACGGTCGCGACCCGTTCGGCGCCGAAGCGTTCGATGATCGCGCGGTAGACGTCGAGCCGGCGGGCGGATTCGACGTCGATGTCGATGTCGGGCAGCACGGGCCGGCGCGTGGACAGGAAGCGCTCCATCAGCAGCCCGTGTGCGACCGGGTCGGCGTGCGCGATCCCGAGGAGATGGTTGACCAGGGAGCCCGCACCGGACCCCCGTGCGGCCACGCGCACCTTCATCGCCCGTACGTCGTCGACGACTTGAGCGACCGTCAGAAAGTAGGAGGCGAAGCCGTGGTAGGCGATGATGTCCAGTTCCCGGCGCATCCGCTCCCAGTAGTCGCGCCTGCGGTCGTAGCCGTGCAGCACCATGCCGGCGGCGGCGCGGGAGGCCAGCACCCGCTGGGCGGTGCGGTGGGCGGCGCCGACCAGGTGCGGTTCGGGGAAGTGGACGGCGCCGAGACCGAGGTCGCTCCGGGGGTCGACGACACAGGCGTCGGCGGTGCGCCGGGTCTCCGCCAGCAGCCGCGCCCCGGTGCCCCGGCCGAGCCCGGCGGCGGAGGCGATCCGTTCGGCCGTCTCCGCCATCGCGCGGGGGGCCTTCAGCCAGCGCTCGCCGCCGTCCAGCGGGGCCCGGCGGGGGTCGAGGGGGACCAGCCGGCGCGCGGCGTCGAGCACATCGGCGACCGGGCCCTGCCCGGGGTCGGCGTACCGGACGGCGTTGGTCAGCACGGCCCGCACCCCCTGCTCGGCGGCGAAGCCGACGGTACGGGCGGCGAGCCGCAGCGATCCGGGACCGGTGCCCTCGCGCCCGTGGTGGACGGCTTCGAGGCGCAGGTCGTCGCCGTGGATCTCCCGCCAGGCGGCGAGCAGCTCGGCGGCCCGGTCCGGGCGGCCGGCGGCCAGCGCCCTGCCGACGTCGGAGGCGGGGCCGAGCAGGACGACGAGCCCGTCACCGGGCAGCGCGGACCGGTCGAGCAGGGGCTGCCCCGCCGCCCCCGTACCGGCGCCCACGCCGGCCCTCGCACCGGGCGCGGCTCCCGCGCCGGCGTACGCGCCCCCCGCAGTCGCGGTGCGCGGCCCGGCGCCGGCGTGCGCGGCGGTCACGAGGCGGCACAGTTCCGCCCAGCCCCGCGCGCCGTCCCGGGCGAGAAAGGTGACCCGTGGGGCCGATTCATCGACAAAGGCGCCGCCCCGGACCGGGGTCCGCAGCCGATGCGCGCCCGCGCCCTCTCTCGTGCGCTCCGCCCCCGCGATCCCCGCGGCGGGCCCCATCGCGAGGTCCACTCCGAAGAGCGGCCGCACCCCGGACCGCTCGCACGCCTTGGCGAACCGGACCGCTCCCGCGAGCGTGTCGCGGTCGGTCAGCGCGAGCGCGTCCATCCCCCGCTCCGCGGCGCGCTCCACCAGCCGGTCCGGGTGCGAGGCCCCGTACCGCAGGGAGAACCCGGAGACGGTATGCAGATGCGTGAACCCTGGCATCCGCACCTCCTGGACCGTTCCGTCGCTCATTCACCCCCTCGTCTCCACCATAGACCAGGTTTCGAACGTTCGTACGATATACGAAGCGGGCAGGGCCGGGGCGCCCGGAGCCGACCGGACGCCACGCCTCGCGGGCCCCTCGCAGCGAAGGTCGAGCGTTGCCGGCGAAGCCTGGCGACCGCCAGGTTCTCTCAGCGAAGGTTGAGTGGCGGCAGAGGCCGGGGCGCGTGAGGACGTGGTGGGGATCGCCTCCCAGCCGTTCTGATCGCACTGGCGCGGCGGCGACGCGAAGCGACGGCAGCCGCCCGACTACTTCGTACGGCCGGCCGACGGTCGCGCCCGGATCGTCGATCTCCACGTCGAGGACCGCGTCGACGAACGGGCTGCGGAGGCATGCGCCGCGACCGGGCGGGCCTGTTCGGCGCCGGGCTGGGAGTTCGTGCACGCCGGGGTGCCGGATCCGGCGTTCATGGCGAATCTGCGGCGACTGGCGGCCGGCGGCTGGCGGCTGGCGGCTGTAATGAATTGCCGCATCTGTTGACACCGGCGCCATGGCTCAGCGCGGCAGCGAGGCCGGCGCGCATGGGGATGCAACGGCGACAGTCTCGTCGCTTGATCCCTCTGATCCCTCGCCGCTTTCACGTGGCCTTCGGCGATTTCTACAGACCGTCCAGTCGCCTGGTCACCGTGTCGAGCGTCGGCCAAGGAGGACCCGCGCGCAGCAGGCGCAGGAATTCCTCTCCGAACCGCCTCCCATTCGGAAACTGGTCGCCGAGCTCCCAACGCCACGCGGCGACCATCGCGATAACGAGCTGCCGACACTCGTCCAGCAGCCCTTGGTCAACGCTTGGATAGTGCTCGCAGACCGCCTCGGGAACATGGGCGAGATCGAACTCGACGGGTCCACGGCAGCACGTCTCGAGGTCGATGAACAACGGGCCGTCCTTCGTGCTGAGCACATTGCCCGGATGCGGCTCGCCGTGGAGCAGCTGCTCCACGGCGCCGCGGTCGTCGATCGCCCGTCGCAGGCTTGCCAGCCTGCCGCCGAGGAACACGCGGTCCGCGTCGGCGAGCTCCGGCGAGCGATCCGGGTCGGCGACGACTTCTTCCGCCTCCGTGATCCGGTCCGTGAACCTCGGGCTCGGCACGTCGACCTCGCGCATGCCGTCGTGCAGCCGCTCCAGCGCCTTGGCGTAGTCGACTGGTGAGGTGCGAGGTGTCACGGGCTCGTAGTAGGTCCACAGCGTCACCGCGAAACCATCGCGCGTGTACACACGCGGGTCCGCCCGAGGCTCCAAGGGACACACCGGGCATCCGGCCTCAGTGAGCCGCTGGGCGAGATCGACTTCGAACTGTGCGACCTCTTGTCCCACGGGGGCGACCCGGGCGAAGACGTCGCATGGCGTCAGCCGCAGTGCCAGCTTGTTCGAGTTGTGAAGAACGGTTGCGTCGTCGGCCGGCAGGCCGAGCGATGCGGCGACCGAAGTCGCAGCCGCGATCGCACGCGTGACGTCGGTCATATCCACCCTCGAATCTTGGCATGGACGAGCGAGGCGATGAAGCCGGCGAGGGCGACGTCGACCAGCGCGGCCAGGCGCCGGCTCCCGCGGCTCGGCACACCAGCGGAGATCGATCACTCGACCTTCGCCGAGAATCGCTCAGCCCTCACTGCGGCAGGTCACCTCGCATGCACGCCCCCAGCCGCGCTCGATTCACCCATTCGGCCTAGTCATTTCTGCACAAACGACCGACACCCCCCACCATGGGCGGAATGAATTTCGTCGATGAAGTGAAGAACTCCGTCACCCCACGAGCCGCGGTACTCGTCATCGGGGTGCTCGCCCTGCAACTGCTGTTCATCACTTCCTATGTCGGAGCCCTGCACAAGCCGAAACCGACGGACGTCCCCTTCGGGGTCGTCGCGCCCCAGCAGATGTCCGCGCAGCTCCTGACCGAACTGAAGAACCTCCCGGGCGGCCCGCTGGACGCCCGCGCGGTCGCCGACGAGGCCACCGCCCGCGAGCAGATCCTGAACCGCGAGATCGACGGCGCCCTGGTGGTCGACCCCACCGGCACCACGGACACCGTCCTCGTCGCCTCCGGCGGCGGCACCGCCATGGCCGACACCCTGACCAAGATCCTCACGAAGGCGGAGGAGGCCCAGCAGCGCACGGTGCGGCCGGTGGACCTGGCCCCCGCGTCCGCCCAGGACTTCAACGGGATCTCGTCCTTCTACCTGGTGGTCGGCTGGTGCGTGGGCGGCTATCTCTGCGCCTCGATCCTGGCGATCAGCGCCGGCGCCAAGCCCGCCAACCGGCAGCGCGCGCTGATCCGGACCGGCGTCATGGCGCTGTATTCGGTGGTGGGCGGAATCGGCGGCGCGCTCATCATCGGCCCGGTTCTCGGCGCGCTGCCCGGAAGCTTCTGGGGCCTGTCGGGGCTGGGGGCGCTGACCGTCTTCGCGGTCGGCATGCTCACCCTCGCCCTCCAGGCGCTCACCGGCATCGTGGGCATCGGCCTGGCCGTCCTGATCGTGGTGATCGCGGGAAACCCGAGCGCCGGCGGCGCCTTCCCGCTGCCGATGCTCCCGGACTTCTGGCGGGCGATCGGCCCGGCGCTGCCGCCGGGGGCCGGCACCTGGGTGGCCCGTTCGATCGCCTACTTCAAGGGCAACGCGATCACCGGGCCGCTGCTGGTGCTGTCCGCCTGGGCGGCGGCGGGCACGCTCGTCACCTTCCTGGCCGCCCTGCGCCGCACCCCGCAGGAGCTCGCCGAGGCCCGGCCGCCGCTCGGCTCGGTGGTCGACGACTGACCCCACTCTTCGCGTCCGGGGCCCCCGAACCCGAGCAGCGGCTGCTCCCGAAGCCGACCGCGGAGAGGGGGACCCCGGCTCACGCGCCGCGGTTCGCCGCGTCGTGCGTCGGGCCACGCAGTCACTCGACGACCTGGACGCAGTCGGGCTTGGGAAACGGCATCACTTCCCAGCCCATGGGCCATCCTCGTGGCCCATGCTCCCTCCTTCGGCTTCGAGGAGGCGTCGAGGCCGCCTCGCCCGGGCATGAAGGCGTACCGCCGCTCGCTGAGCCCCCGCCTCGGGATACTGTCCGCTTGTTCGAAAAAGACAGTTGCAGACCCCGGAGTACGCACGCGCGGTCTTCGCCTCCCTCTATCCGCCGTTGGAGGAGGAGCAGATCGAGGAACGGGTCGCGTCGCGGATCGACCGGCAGAGGATCTTCGACCGGAAGCCCAGGCCGATGGCCAACTTCCTGCTGGAGGAGAGCATTCTGCACCGTCCGATCGGGGGCCGCCGGGTGCTCCGCGAACAGCTTCTGCACCTGCGACGATGCGCCGGACTCCCTTTCCTGGGACTGCAGATCGTGCCGACCGACCGCGAGATGCACGCGGCCCTGGACGGCCCGATGGTGCTGCTGGAGACCCCCGATCACGATCAGATGGCCTATATCGAGGGGCAGCGCGTCAGCTTCCTGGTCGACGACCTCGACGAGGTCAGCGTCTTCCATCGGAAATATGGGATGCTGCGCTCTCAGGCGCTCCCTCCCGAGCAGAGCATGCGCCTCTTGGACGACTTGCTTGGAGAGTCATGACTTCCGCAGCACACCCCGACCACGACCTCGCACTCATCTGGTCCAAGTCCAGTCACAGTGGCAGCGAAGGCGGCAACTGCGTCGAGGTCGCCTATGACTGGCGCAAGTCCAGCCACAGCGGCAGCGAGGGCGGCGACTGCGTCGAGGTGGCCGCCCGTCCCGCCGCCGTCCACGTCCGCGACTCCAAGACCGCCGACGGTCCCATGCTCACCGTCGCGCCCGCCGCCTGGACCGCTTTCCTCGCCGGCGCCGTCTGACTCCACGTCATCATCATGTGAGACCGAGCGAGTCGGGCGCGCCGCGCCCGCACCACGACGGAGGTGGCACGGAGCACGAAGCCGGGTGCCAACTGATCGCCTACGACCGGCCGGGTTACGAGCGCCCCGACCGACAACCCTGAACGTGTAGGGGTCTGCTCGGTTCATCGAACAGCTGCGGGGAGAGACATGAGCATGGAGCAAGTTGCGGGGAACGCCGACGAGCTGCACTGGTTCAAGAGCAGCTACAGCGGATCGGACGGCGGCGACTGCGTGGAAGTGGCCGCCGACCACAACGCCGTACGCGTACGGGACACCAAGGCCCGGGGCGACGGGCCGGCGCTCCGGATCGGCCTCGGCGAATGGGCGGCATTCGTCGCGTTCGCACGCGGGTAGTCCTGGCGAGGGGCCCGGGCGGCACCACGATCGCGCCCCTTGAACACCTCCTCCTTTCTCAACACGCCGTCCCTATAAGGGCTCTGATGAGTCATCATCATTTGGGGGCGGGGAAGCCGGGCACGCCGTGCCCGCACCACGACGGAGGAGGCACGGAGTGCGAAGCCGGGTGCGCGCGGAGGACGGGCGGCATCTGATGGTGGAGCGTCTGGGCGATCCGCGCGGCAGACCGGTCTTCCTGCTGCACGGGATGCCCGGCAGCAGGCTCGGCCCAGCCCCGCGCGGCATGGTGCTGTACCAGCGCAAGACACAACTGATCGCCTACGACCGGCCGGGCTACGGGCACTCCGACCGGCTGCCGGGCCGCTGCGTCGCCGACGCCGTGCAGGACGTGCGGGCCATCGCGGACCATCTCGGCCTCGAACGGTTCGCGGTGGTGGGCCGGTCCGGCGGCGCGCCGCACGCGCTGGCCTGCGCGGCGTTGATGCCCGAGCGGGTGACCCGTACGGCCGCCCTGGTCGGGCTGGCGCCCTGGGGCGCCGACGGGCTCGACTGGTTCGAGGGGATGGCCGCCTCCAATGTGCTGGCGTACTCCACCGCGGCGACCGACCCGGACGGGCTCGCGGAGTCCTTCATCTCGCGGTCCGCGGTGATCAGGAAGAATCCGGTCCGACTCATCGACGACCTGCGCCGGGAGCTGACCGAATCCGACCGGATGGTGGTCAACGACGCGGGGGTCCGCACCATGCTGCTGCGCAACTACAGCGAGGGGCTGCGCACTTCGGCATGGGGATGGATCGACGACGCGATCGCGTTCAGCCGCCCTTGGGGGTTCGACCCCTCGGACATTCCCGGTCCGGTGCTGCTGTGGCACGGCGAGAAGGACGTGTTCTCGCCGGTGGGCCATTCCCGCTGGCTGGCCGACCGCATCCCGAACTCGACCGTGGTGGTGGACCCGACGGCCGCGCACTTCGACGCCCTGCACGCCCTGCCCAGGATCCTCAACTGGCTGCTGGAACCGACCGCCGGCTGAGGCCCCGGGCGCGGACACGGGTACGGGCGACGCCGCCGGGCGGGACGAGTGCCCCGCCGGGGCGGTCGGGGCGGGCCGGCCGGATGGCGGACCCGCCCCCGGCCGGTCACGCCCCCATCGGCTCCAGCTCGCGCTCGAAGCGGCGCTCGTCCCGGGCGATCCGGGTCATCGGGTGGTCCTCGCCGAGCTGCCGGGCCAGTTCGTCGCCCGTTTCCGCCCGCAGCCGCGCCGCCTCCTCCTCGCGTCCCATCGCGTCCAGTGTGACCGCCATGTTCGACGTCATGGCCAGGGTCTCCGGGTGATGCGACCCGAGGGCGTGCCGCAACTGCCCGGCCAGTCTCCGCTCGGTCCTCAGCACGAGGTCGAGATCGCCCCGTTCGGCCGTCGCGTTGGCGAGGTTCATGGCGCAGAACAGCGTGTTGGGGTGCTCCTGCCCGTACATCTCCCGCATCGATGCGACCACCCGGGTCAGCACCCGCTCCGACTCCTCCACATCGCCGACGCCCAGGTGGTAGACGGCGAGGTTGTTCAGCGCGGCCAGAGTGGTCGGGTGCTTCTCCCCCGGCACCTTCATGTACTGGTCGACGACCTGCTGCGCGGTGTCCCTGGCCTCGGTGAGCTCGCCCGCCGCGTACAGGTCGGCCGCCAGGTTGAGCTCGCAGGCGAGCCATTCCGGGTTGGCCGCCGTGTACTTGGCCCGGTAACGGCCGAGCGTGGCCACCGTGAGCCGGCGGGCTTCCTCCAGCCTGCCCGCCCTGCGCAACGAGACCGCCAGGCTCTTGGCGGCGCTCAGCGTGCCGGGGAAGGCCCGCCCGAGGGTGGCCTTGTAGCTGTCGTATGTGCGGCTGAGGATGGCGACGGAGTCCTCGTACCGGCCGACGTCGCGCAGGTCGCGGGCCAGGTTCATGGCCGAGGACAGGCTGTAGGGGTGCTCCTCCCCCAGCACCTCGACCCTTCGGTCGAAGACGTCCTGGTCGATCTCGCGGGCCCGGGCGTACTGCCCGATGGACCGCAGGGTGAACGCCAGGTTGTTCGCCGCCGCCAGGGTCCTGGGGTGCGAGTCGTGGAAGATCTGGTTGAACCCGTCGGTGGCCTCCGTCGCCAGCTCGATCGCCCTGGTGTACTCGCCCAGCGTGCCCAGGTCCGTCGCCAGGCTGCTGATGCTCATGTAGGTGTGCGGGTGCTCCGGGCCCAGCACCTCCTGCTGCACCGCCAGAGTGATCTCGTCCAGCTCCCGCGCCTCCACGTAACGGCCGCGCGAGCGGTAGATGTTGGCGAGGTGGAAGCAGAGGTAGAGGTACTGGATGTCCCGCTCGCCGAGCGTCTCCTTCCAGATGGCGCGCAGCTCCTCGCAGAGCGCCCCGGCGGTCCTGAACTCGCCGCGCTTCCAGAGGTAGCGGACCCGGTCGATCAGCAGCCTGCGGGCCTCCGGCTCCTTGCAGTTGCGGGCGTCGGAGGGGGCGAGGTGCGGCCAGATGGTGGCGAACTGCGGCCAGGTCGCGGGGTTGTCGATGGGCTCGTCGTCGTCGGGCCGGGCGCCCGCCAGGATGCGGTGGACGGCGTGCCGGGCGTCCCGCCGCTCCTCCTCGCTGAGCTGCGCCCGGATGACGGCCTGGACGAGGCGGTGCACCTGGATGGAGTTGGACACCTGGTCGACCTTGGCCAGGGCGAACCGGCCGATCTCCCGGATGACCCGGCCCAGCACCAGCTTCTCCTGGAGCGCGGGGTCGTACGGCTTCAGCGCCTCGATCATCTCCTTGCTGTAGAGGAGATTGCCCGAGATCGGCTCCGGGGCGAAGAAGGCGCAGAGCTGGAGCAGCCGCACCGCGGCGGGCGAGCGCTCCTTGAGCCGTTCTATGGAGATGTTCCAGGTCGCGGCGACCGGCTGCGGATAGCCGGCCGGCTGGTTGAGCGCCAGCACCTCGGGGGCCTGCTGGGCCAGCTGTTCCAGGTACGTGTCGATCGGGGTGGCGGTCTCCGCGATCCACGCCGCCGCCTGCTCCACGGCCAGCGGCAGGTCGCCGACCGCCATGGCCACCTGGTCGGCGTCCTCGGCGCTCAGCCCCGGCGCCCGGCGCTGGAGGTGCTCGACGGACTCCTCGCGCAGGAACACGTCGACGGGCAGCGCGTCGCCGTGCTGCGACCACGACTGGTTCCGGGAGGTGACCAGGATGTGCCCGGAACCGCTCTGCGGGAAGTACCGCTTGAGCCGTTCGGGGTCGTCGGCGTTGTCGAAGACCAGCAGCCAGCGGTCCGTGGGCACACCGCGCCGCAGCAGGTCCACCGCCTCCCGGGAGGCGGCCACCATGTCGTCGCCGCCCTGGGCGCCGATCTGCACGGCCAGCTCCGCGAGCGAGGCCACCACGTCGTCGGTCTGCTCCGACGCGATCCACCAGACCAGGTCGTAGTCGGCCATGAAGCGGTGCACGTACTCCAGCGCCACCTGGGTCTTGCCGACGCCGCCGAGGCCGTACAGGGTCTGCGGCTGGGGCAGGACGACGGCCATGCCGCCGCCGAGCTGGTCGCGCATCCGCTCCAGGACCGTGGAGCGGCCGGTGAAGCCGGGGTTGCGCGGCGGCGCGTTCCAGATCCGGGGGACGGTGCCCGGGAAGCGCGGGCCGGGCGGCACCCCGTCGGTCGGCTGCACCGGCCGGTCCAGGGCGCGCAGCAGCGCGGCGGTGGCGTGCGCCTCGTCGAGCCGGAAGAGGTCCACGGGGTTGCGGTCGATGTAGGACGCCGACAGGCGCACGTCGCCGACCCTGACCGGCAGCAGCTGGCGCCGGCCGCCGCCGGGGTCGTCGGACGCGGCCCGGTTCCAGGCGCCGACCGCGCGCTGCGACTTGAGGTAGGCGTTGGAGAGCAGGACCACGGTGCGGGCCGCGTTCTCCGCGGTGGCCGTCTGCTCCGTACCCTCCCGCTCGACGGACACGTCGCGCGGCACGACGCGGAATCCGGCCCGGGTGAGCACGGATTCGATCCAGTCGGCCCACATCCGGTTCTCCGCCACGTAGCTGAGGAAGAGATCGGCGGGCAGGGTGGGCCGGCGCCGGGTGAACGCGTCCCGGATGCGCAGCCGCACCTCCTCGCCGACCGGGGGCATCGAGGTGATCCGCCGGTCGGTGATGAACGCGGTGAGCCGTTCGAAGGCGGAGAGCAGCGAGTTGCTCAGACCGGCTTCGTCGCCGAAGGTGGCGAGGGTCTCCTCGTACGCGTAGTAGGGGCGGTACGGGATCTCCACCGCGCCCCAGTAGGCGGTGAGCTCGTCGCCGGAGAGGTCGCGCGGCAGCCGGTCGAACTTCAGCCGGGCCAGGGCCCGTCCGGCGTCGGCCTTCTCCTTCTCGCCCTCGTCGATGCGCATGGGGACGGGGTAGATCGCGATGGGGCGGCCGGTGTAGCGCTCGGAGATCTGCCGGGCGACGGAGGCGGCGCCGTCGATGGACTGGTCGCTGAGGGTGAAGCAGTCGACGAGGACGTCGGGCAGATGGACGGTGCAGATGTCGGCGATGTCGCTGAGGCCGGTCCGGCTGTCGATCAGGACGTAGTCGTAGTTGGCCTTCATGTCGTCGCGCAGGGCGTCGAAGAAGTGGCCGCCGCCGAGCCGGTCGTAGAAGTTGTCCCAGTCGAAGGTGGAGACGGTCGCGGAGTACTCACGGTTCTGGCGCCCCGCGGAGACGAAGTCGAGGGTGCCGCCCTGCGGGAACTGCCAGCCGAACGTCTCGGGGGTGAGGGAGACGGCGTGCGGCTGGATGCGGGCGTAGTCGCGGTGCCAGTCGTCGGGGCGCCGGGCGGGGCTGGTCGCGGCCCACGCGTACTCGGTGATCAGGTCGATGACGCCGGTGGTGGCGCCGAGCGTGGAGGGGTCGAGGAACGGGTGGAAGAACCGGTGGAGTCCCGGCGCCTCCAGGTCCCAGTCGACGGCCAGCACCCGTTTTCCGTTGGCGGCGAGTATCCAGGCGGTGTTGGCCAGGGCCATGGTGCGCCCGGTGCCGCCCTTGTACGAGTAGAAGGTGACGATGCGCCCGTCACGACCGGTGGTCATCCGTGTCCTCCGCATCCGTCGCAGGGTCGTGTGTCTCGGGGAGGTGGTCCGTCTGCGCCATCGGCCCCGTCAAGCGTGTCCGTTCGGTGTGTCCGCCGCCGGCGGGCGGGTAGACCGTCGCGTGCCTCAGGTACTGCTGGGCCGCCACCTCGACCACCTGCGGCAGGATCTGCCCGAACGCCTCCATGCTGGGCACGCCCTTGGCGGCGGCCCGGCAGAAGGCCCGTCCCTGGCGCATCTTGGCCGGCATGGTCTGTTCGAGCTTCTCGGTGAGTTCGGCCTCGGCCACCCTGTTCTCCAGGTCCTCCCGGTTCCACGGCACGACCATCGTCACCCAGGGGCGGTCCTCGGCGTCGAAGGCGGCGAGCCGCTGCCGCCGCTCCTCGTCCTGGAGGGCCCAGCGGTCGACGAGCAGGATCTCCGGCCTGCTGGGCGTCTGCTTGCCCTCGGGATGCCCGGACTCCTCGTCGAAGGAGGCGATGGTCGCCTGGTAGTTGAGGGACCGGACCAGGTCTTCGGCCACATAGGCCAGCGGGCGGACGGCGGCCGGATGGTACGGGTTCCAGTCCTGCGGGGTGTCGCCGTAGTACTCGTCGCTGCGGCCCTCGGGCAGTTCGTGCCGGGTGGGCGCGGCGATGGTCACCTGCATCGGGCGCGGGGAGACCGTGCTGTTGGGCGGGCCGAAGGCGCTGGGGGCCATGCGGTAGTCGACGGGGCGGCCGGTGCCGAGCCGGATCGTGTCCGCCACATTGACTATGCGTTTGGCGAGTTCGTAGACGGCGCGCTCGTACTCCTCGGCGAAGAGCCGGAGTTTGATGAGTCCATAGAGTCCGTCGCTGACGTAGCGGTCCCCGAAATCGCGGTGATTGAACTGCAATCGCTCTGCGGGGCCCGGGAGTTGACTCGGCGGCACCGGCACCCAGAGCGCCGGGACGATCGCCTCGGCCCGCTGATTCGAGCGGGCGCGATGATGGATGGCGCGCTGCGCGAAGGCGTACCACTCCTTGCCGCACATCTCACTGGCGAAGTAGCGCGGCGAGAACAGCGGAACGAACACCCGGCAGGTGGCGAGCACCTCGCCCAGCCGCTCCGACCAGCCCTCGCCGGAGCGTATCTCCCGGTCGATGAACCCGGCGGGCGCGCCCGCGGGCAGATCGGTCATGGCCATCACATGGCCGCAGAGATCGTGGAAGAGCCGCTCGACCCACATGTCGGGGTCCGTTCCACCGCCGTACCCCGGTGTGTGGGCATAGCTCAAGAAGAAGTACGGCCGATGGTCCGCCGCTCGCTGTTGCGTTGTTGCGTGCACACGACCCCCGTCCTGTGTGAGCACCCGCATCCGAGGCGTGAAGTGAATGCGGGCGAATTCATCATTCCGGAGCGGACGCTGCTCCACCCCCATGGCGTTCGGTCATTCAACGCCGGTTTCCAGTCATACGTTCCCGGAACGAGCCGATCGTTCCCTTGATCGAATTCGGTCTGCGGCCTTTATTCCCGGTTGTCCCGTGTTCGGCGGCGTCCGGCCGAAACGGAATAAGGGAATCGAATACCTCTCAGGTCTCTTTTCGCATCAGGTCCAACAGGCGCTTTCCATGGACGGTCAGCTCGGCCGCCCCCTCCAGCGTGTCAAGAGCCTGCCCCACGCCTTCCAGCCATTGCGGCCCGAAAGCACCCAATGCCATCCGCTCATAGGTCTCGGCCAGCAGCCGGGAAAACGGAACCGGCTCTTCCTGCCAGGGAATTCGATGCTCCCAGGAGCCGTCTGCCGCGTAAAGATCCGTGACATCGCGAAGCGCCCGCAACCGGGCCCGCCGGAAGCCCCGGAGCAGGACGAACGCCAGCTCCTCGGCGGTGCCGTCCACGGGGACGCCCAGCGCGCCGGGCCCGTGCCGTCCGACGGCGGGCTCCGCGGGGGCCGCTCCGGACAGCGGGGTGAGGGTGGTGAGGAAGCCCGCCATCTCCCGGGCGCGGGCGGGCGCCTTCGCCTCGATCAACGCCCATGCCTCGCCGACCCGGGCCGCGAGAGCGGCGGCGGCGCGGTCGCCGAGGGCGTCGGCCGGCGGAAGCCCGAAGCAGTCGCGGTACGGGTCGGTGTCGTCGAGCACCGGGCCGGTCGCCGCGCCGGGCACGGCGATCCGTCGCAGCGGCCGCCAGCCGGGGCCGGGCTCCTCCGGCCGGACGGTCCTCGTCCCGGCCGCACCGCCCCCCTCCCGCCGGACCAGGAAGCCGTCCCCGGCGCCCCGCACCACGGCCGTGCCGCTCTCCCCCGCGTCCGCGAGCCGCAGCGCGCCGAGACCGGGCAGGAGGAGTCGTCCGTCCGTGAACGTCACCCGGACGGGCAGATCGAGTCCGGCCCGGACCGCGGCCGCCGCCAGGTACGCCGGCAGCCGCCGCGCCGCGCGCGCGGCCCCGGACGGGTCGTGGGCCGTCTCCAGCGCGTGGAGCAGCCAGCCGCGGGTGTAGGGCAGGGCCAGCACCTCGTCCAGGCCGCGGGCCCCCTCGTCGGAGCCGTCGAGGGCGGCGGCCAGCTCCCAGGCGGCGGCCCACTCCGCGCCGCCGCGCCGGCCGATGTCGGCGTTCAGCCGGGCGAGCAGGGTGCGGGTGAGGTCCTGCTGGGCGGCGGCCAGCTCGGCGGGGTCGGTCACCGCGGGCGCGACGAGGGTGTGCGCCGTGCGCGCCTCGACGCCGCGCACCAGGGCCGCCAGGTCGGCGCAGTACACGGAGGGGTTGTCGAACGCGTCGGACGGCGACACGGAGTCGTAGCGGTGGGTGTAGAGGCCGCCTCCGCAGGAACGGACGACCGGGCAGCTCCGGCAGGTCTCGCTCACCCCGGCCAGCCCGAGTTGGCGGGCGCGCACGCCGGGATGGGCCGCCACCTCGTCGAAGGCGTGGTCGAAGACGTCGAACCCGGTGGCCGCCGCGCCCTCGTAGGCGCTCTTGAGCGAGTCGACCTGCTCCAGCCGGCCGTCGGTCTCCACCACGACGAGGTCGGTGGGGGCGAGTCCCAGGGACTCGGTGAGGCTGGGGCCGCCGCCCAGGGTGGACAGCAGCGAGGAGAACATCCGCACCGGCACCGGACGCCCCCGCTCCTGCCAGCGGTCGAAGACCGCGAGGAGCCAGTCGGCGTAGGCGGTGGGCGACCCGTCCGGGCGAAGGGGCGGCTCGTCCCAGGTGGCGTGCGGCAGCAGGAAGTCGATGAGCGGCGGTTCGAGGTCGACGAGCGCGTCGAGGACCGCGTGCGGGTCGTTCCGGACGTCGACGGTGCACAGCAGGCCGAGATCGAGGTGGCGGTAGCGCTCCTGGTGGAGCAGTTCGACGGCCTTGAGCACCAGGGGGTGGCTGCTGCGTCCGTCGGCGTAGCGGCGGTGGCGGTCGTTGGCGGCCCGGTCGCCGTCGAGGGAGATGCCGACCCTGACGCCGAACTCGTCGAAGAGGTCGAGATAGCGCGGGCTGAGCTGGGTGCCGTTGGTGTGGACGCGGAGGTCGAGCTCCGTGATGCCGTCGAGGGCGGAGACGAGTGCCTCGCAGACGCGTCGCAGTCGGGCGGGACCCGCCAGCAGGGGCTCCCCTCCGTGCAGGATCACTGACACGGAGGGCAACGCATGCGCTGCGGCATGCTCGGCCAGGCGCTGAGCTGTCCGGAAAATGACGTCGTCAGAGATTGTTCTGGGGCGGGTACGCCAACTCTGATCTGCATGTTCGTAGACGTAGCAATGGTCGCAGGCGAGATCGCACCTGCTGTGCACTTTGAGCACGATTTCGCGGAATGGGACCAGGGGTCCTGTCATTCCCTCAGTCTAGCCAGCATGCGACGCGGTCAGAGCGCGGAATTGAAGGTGGACGCCTGGGTGTGGCGGTCGGCGGGGGCCGAGAACACTCGGCCGAGCTTGCGGGCGGCTTCGGCGCCGCGGGCGTCGATCTCGGTCAGCGACGCGCGGCCGTTCTTCGCGCGGGCGAGGGCACGGGGGGATTCAGTGATCTTCACGGGTCATCCTTGAGGGGAGAGTTCCGGATCATGGACAAAGCAGCCGGTTTCCGCGTCATCACAGTGCCCGGCGGAATGACTTTACTCCCCTCAACAGCCTTGGCAACTGCGGAGATCCACTCGTCACACGAGTGGCATACAGCGAGGCCCGGGCGTCACGGGAGTCGCCCGGGCCCCCTCCCGCGACCAGCCAAATCCGCAGAGAAATCCGAAGACGGCATCGGCGTTCGAGTCGAGGCCCCGAGACGTCCGGGTCGAGATCCCGAGACGCCCGGACCGGGGTCCCGGGAGCGGGCCGTCGCCCGCCCGGCGCATCGGCGCCGTGGGGCGGCAGCCCCGGCCGCTCGGCCCGCACCCCGACCCGCCCGGTCCGTCGTCGCGCCCCCACTCGCAGCCGCAGGGTGAACTCTCGGTAACTTGCCTTAAAATACTGCCAGTTGGACTAGGCGCTCACAACGTCCCGCCCCGGGCGCGGCGGGGACCGGAATCGGCCAGGACCGGAATCGGCCGAGCAGGACCGAAAACAGCCGTTGTCGCGTCGGATCCGTTGCCGCCCCCGACGCCGCCGCCTACCCTCATGCCCCCACAACCGCAGACGGGAGCGAACATGACGGCGATTCCCGGACCACTCCAGAGCATGGTGTTCAGGAACGCTGACCTGCCGGAGCTCTTCCATCACACGGACACGATCGCCATCGCGAGCCAGCGGGAGGCGGTGAACACCACCCGGATCCAGCTGATCCTGCTGGTCGTCGGCACGATTCCGGCGGCGCTGCCCTGGCACGCACGACTGGGCGACGCCTTCCAGCTCGCCGACGCCGTGGGCGTGCTGTCCTACGCGGGGGTGCTGATCACGACCTATGCCGCCACCCGACGCCGGGCGAAGTCGCATTGGCAGCTCAACCGCTCCGCGGCCGAGTTCATCAAGTCGATGTGCTGGCGCTACTCGGTGCACGGGGCGCCCTTCGACTCCGGTGTCGAGCACCCCGAGGCGGTGTTCGCCAACCGTCTGGAGGAGGGACTCCAGGAGCTGCGCAAGGTGGGCTGGGCCGACCCGCGCGAGCTGACGGCGGATTCGGGCGGGCTGATCACGGAGTCCATGCGCAAGCTGCGGAACAAGGCGTTCACCGTCCGCAAGGAGACCTATGTGCGCGACCGGCTGATCGAGCAGCGCACGTGGTACCGCAGGCGCCAGGAGGTGTCGCGCCGGGCCACCCTGCTCTGGTCGAGCACGATCGCCGTGCTGACCGCGCTGGCCCTGCTGTCGGCCCTGCTGCGGACGTTCTCCGTCACTCAGTCCTTCGCCCTGACCGGGGTGCTGTCGGCCGCCGCCGCGGCCTGTCTGGCGTGGAACGAGATCCGCCGTCACCACCCGCTGATCTCTGCCCACTCGCTGGTGGAGCAGGACCTGGAGTCGATGCAGGTGGCGATGGAGACCACGCTGACCGAACGGCAGTGGCCGCGGGCCGTGTTCGAGACCGAGCGCATCGTCTCCCCGCAGCACACCGACTGGCTGGCCCGGCACCAGATGTGAGCGCGGGGCCCGTTCCCGCCCGCCGCGGCGCCGGCGGTCAGCCGCGCTCCACGCCCTCGCGCCAGATCACGGTGACCGGGCGGCCCAGGCTGCGGGCGTACGTCACGATGTCGCCCGTGCCGCCGAGGCCGCGGGCGGGCCGGCCGTCCCACACGGCGAGCAGCCGGTCGCAGTGGTCCACGATGTACGCGCCCGCCGCGTAGTACGCCTCGTCGGTGGAGTGCGCGAAGTCCAGCCGCACCTCGCGGGACGCCCGGTTCTTGAGGGCCCGGTAGCGGGCGAGTTCGAGCGCGTCCGCGAAGCAGGACTCGTAGTCGCCGCTGGGGACCACCGCGGTCAGCTCCGCGCCGTGGGCCAGGGCGAGGTCGGCGAAGAGCTGGTCGGCGCCGACCGCCAGGCTGGACAGCGCCTCCAGGGAGCCTTCGAGGCCGCGGAGGGCCGCCTCCAGCCCTGCCAGCACATACGCGTGGGCCTCCTGCGGGATGCTGCGGTGACCGGTCACTCCGATGCGATTCACGGCTCCGCAACCCCCTGGGGTCTCTGCCGGGGGCTCCGGAGGGCCTCCCCCGGGAGGCACTGCATCCGCCCCCGTTTGCTCCTGCATGACCGACCTGCCCCACATCCTCTCAAAAGCCGCCGGGCGAACGGGAGCCCCTGCCCAGCATTCGGGCAGGGGCTCCGTCTCTTTTCAGGCTGTCGACCGAGGATGTGACCAACGGGCGTTCGACAGTCGGTCATGAGTGCGGAAACCGCCGGGCGCGGGCCCGTACGCGATCAGGCCCTCGCGATCACGCCCTCGCGGTCAGTAGACGCTGACGCCGTACGCGCTGAGCGCCTCGGTGACCGGCTGGAAGTACGTGGTGCCGCCGAAGGTGCAGTCGCCGCTGCCGCCCGAGGTGAGACCGATGGCGTTGGAGCCGGAGTAGAGCGGGCCGCCGGAGTCGCCGGGCTCCGCGCACACATTGGTCT
The DNA here is from genome assembly GCF_037034285.1 of Streptomyces tyrfis. NCBI lineage: Bacteria > Bacillati > Actinomycetota > Actinomycetes > Kitasatosporales > Streptomycetaceae > Streptomyces > Streptomyces tyrfis. The sequence continues at coordinate 68,516 of NZ_JBAGJZ010000024.1, forward strand.
TGATCAGGCCGTACACGATCTCGCCGTTGCCGTAGTTGACCGTGGCGTTGAGGCCCGTGACGGACCCGCTGTGGATGCCCGTGGTGGAGCCGCGGCGGGTGACGGACATGCCGACCGTGGCGTTGGCCGCGCCGGTGATGTCGACGCCGCCCACGGTGCCGTCGTGGGGAACCGAGGTGTTGTCGTAGCGCACCAGGCCGTAGTCGTTGGTCGGGAAGCTGGAGCCGACCGTGGCGCCGATTTTGGTCGTCTGGGAGGAGCTGGTGTACCAGGGCGGGTTGCCGTCGGTGCAGTGACCGGCGGTCAGGAAGTAGTAGGTGCTGCCGCTGCGGACGTTGAAGCCGAGCGAGCAGCGCCAGCCGGGGGCGTAGATCGCGTCGCCGCCGGAGAGCAGCTTGCTGAGCTTTCCGGGGGTGCGCTCGATCCGCAGGGCCCCCGCGTTGGCCCCGGCGGCCTGCTTGATCCGCTTGATCTCGGCCTGGGTGACCGTGCTGTCCGCGGAGACCACCACGTCGCCGTTCTTCTGGTCGACGCTCCAGGCGGTGCCCGCCACGTCGGCCTTGAGCACGGCGTCGCTCGCGGCGGTGAGCTGACTGGCGCCGAACGTGGGGGCGGGGTCGGCCTGGGCGCTGGGGACCGCGAGGGCCGCGACGGCGACGAGGCCCGCGGCGACCGCTGCGGCCCGGCCGCGTCTGCCGGCGCCGCTGAGGGGCGTGGTGCCGTTGAGGGGGGTGGTGCGCTTGATCCTCACTTTTCGTTCCTCCCGAGGGAAGTCGGGGGCCCGCCTGTGGGGTGGTGGGGCCCGTGAGGCGCAGTCGTTCGCACGACGGCCCGCCCATGGCACGGACATGCCGTGTTCCTGACAAGCGCTGTACGGGAGTATTCAAGGGGTCAACTTCTTTCGCAAGGGGGCGTCACCGCCCGGACGCGTTCGGCCCGGAGGTCTGCCCCGGTGCCGCGGAGACCCGCGAAATCGTTGCCCCATAAGGAATATGACGGTGAGGTGCGCTACTCGGCGAGGGTCAGTACCTCGACCGTCTCGAACCCCGCGGCCCGCACCGCGGCCTGGCAGAACTCCTCGGGTGGGCAGTATCGGTGCTCCGCGATGTAGTGGATCACCAGGTCCGGCGCGGCGTAGCAGGCCCCGTCCTCTCCCTCCGCACGGATTTCCGCTCGCCGGATGGGCCGGGCCCATGTTCGGTTCGAGGATCTCGTCGGGCAAGGTGTGCCGTCGGCGAACGCGACACCGTCGAGCGCCGCGTCAACGAGTTCGAGCCGCGGCGCGGCCCTGCCGCCCGCCGCGGCGAGGCCGCCACCGCCTGCCTCGCCGCCCTCCGCGCCGCGGGCGGCCGCAGCCCTCAGCGGTCCGGGGCGGCCAGGCCGAGGTGCGAGCGCAGCGTGGGGCCGGCGTACTCGGTGCGGAACGCCCCGCGCTCCTGGAGGAGCGGCACGACCCGGTCGACGAAGTCGTCGAGCCCGCCCGGCGTGAGATGCGGCACGAGGATGAAGCCGTCGGCGGCGTCCTCGGCCACGAACTCCGTCAGGGCCGCCGCGACCGTCTCCGGGCTGCCGATGAAGGACTGCCGGCCGGTCGCCTCGACGACGGTCTGACGGATGGACAGCCCCTTCTCCTTCGACAGCGCGCGCCAACGGGCCGCCGTCTCCAGGGGGTCGCCGTGCGTCACCCGGCCCCGGGCGAGCGTGGCCCCGGGGTCCGGGTCGATGTCGGGGAGCGGCCCGTCGGGGTCGTAGGAGGAGAGGTCGCGGCCCCAGACCTGTTCCAGGGCCAGCAGCGCGCCCTGGGGGGAGACCTGCTGGAGGCGGATCCCGGCCGCCCGTTCCCGGGCTTCGGCGTCGCTGTCGCCGAGCACCACGGTGACGCCGGGCATGATCTTCAGCGCGTCGGGTTCCCGGCCGTACGCCGCCAGCCGGCCCTTGACGTCGGCGTAGAAGGCGCGGCCCGCCGCCAAGGTGCTGTGCCGGGTGAAGACGACGTCGGCGGCGGACGCGGCGAAGGCGCGGCCCTCCGGCGAGTCCCCGGCCTGGATGACCACGGGATGGCCCTGCGGGGAGCGCGGGACGGTGAACTCGCCCTCGATGCCGAAGTGCCGGCCGCGGTGTGCGAAGGGGCGTGGCTCGCCGTCGGGGGTCCAGCTGTCCCAGAGCTCGCGGGCGGTGGCGACGAACTCGGCGGCGCGGGTGTACCGGTCGGCCCGGTCGAGGTAGCCGCCGCGGCGGAAGTTCTCCCCGGTGAAGGCGTCCGACGAGGTGACGACGTTCCAGGCGGCCCGTCCCGCGCTGAGGTGGTCGAGGGTGGCGAGCCTGCGGGCGAGTTCGAAGGGTTCGTTGAAGGTGGTGCTGACGGTGGCGGCGAGGCCCAGCCGGTCCGTGACGGCCGCCAGCGCGGCCAGCACGGTGAGGGATTCCGGCCGGCCGACCACGTCCAGGTCGTGGATCCGGCCGTTGTGTTCGCGCAGCCGCAGCCCCTCGGCCAGGAAGAAGAAGTCGAACAGGCCGCGTTCGGCGGTGCGCGCCAGGTGGGTGAAGGAGGAGAAGTCGATCTGGCTGCCGGAGCGGGGGTCCGACCAGACGGTGGTGTTGTTGACGCCCGGGAAGTGGGCGGCGAGGTGCATCCGTCGCGGCGTACGGCTCATGCGCGTCCTCCTTCGAGGGCGTACCGGTTGGCGGGGCGGGCCAGCCCGAGGTGTTCGCGCAGGGTGCCGCCGGGGTGGAAGGTGCGGAACAGGCCGCGGTGCTGGAGCAGGGCCACGGTGCAGTTGACGATGCGTTCGAGGTCGCGTCCGGGGGTGATGGGGGTGAGGTGGAAACCGTCCGCCGCCCCGCCGCGATGCCAGCGGATGATGAGTTCGGCGAGGTCGACCGGGCCGCCGCGGTAGTAGGAGCCGCCGGCGGCGAGCGGGGGCCCGCTGTCCAGCCCTGGTTCGGGGGCGGTCTCGGCGTCCCCGAGGTCGACGGTGAGGGCGACCAGGACGCGGAGCGTGCGGGGGTCGCGTCCGTACGCCTCGGCCCGGCGGCGCAGGTCGGCGCGGAGGGCGGCGGCCCGCTCGGGGGCGGTGGCCCGGACGAGGACGACGTCGGCGTGCCGGGCGGCGGTGTGCGCGGCCGGACCGGCCGTGCCGTCGACGACGACGACCGGGTGTCCCTGCGGGGGCCGGGGCACGATGGCCGGGCCGCGGACTGAGAAGAACTCGCCCTCGAAGTCGACGTGGTGCAGTCGGTCGCGGTCGACGAAGCGGCCGGTGGCGACGTCCCGGATCTCGGCGTCGTCCTCCCAGCTGTCCCAGAGCCGGGCGCTCACGTCGGCGGTCTCGCCGGCCTCGCGCCACAGCGCGTCGGCGGGCGCGGCCGGGCGTCGGCCGAACAGCCGGGCCTCGGCGCCCGTCGTCGACACGTCGACGAGCCAGCCCGCCCGGCCCCGGCTCACCCAGTCCAGGGTGGCCACGGCCGACGACACGTGGAACGGCTCGGTGTGGGTGGTGGTGACGGTGGGCACCAGGCCGATCCGGTCGGTGGCCGGCGCCACCCGGGAGAGGACGGCGAGCGCGTCCGGACCGGGCCGGGCGAAGGAGTCCCCGAGCGTGACGAAGTCGAGGGCGCCGCGTTCGGCGAGCCGGGCCAGGCCGGTGTAGTGCCCGGGGTCGTAACGGGGCGGACCGCCGATCTCGGCGGCCAGGTGCAGGGGGGCGGTGGTCACGGACATGCGTCCTGCCTCTCGGGATGTGCTTCCGGAGCCCCGTTCCGGGGCCGGCGCTCCGGCCCGCACGGACGGGCCGGACGGATCGGGTGGATCGGGTGGATGCGGACATCGGGTCGGGGTGGGTGGTTGGCGCTGGGTCGGGCGGCCGGGTCGGCCGGGCGCCCCGGAGGCGGAGCGGGCCGGGCGGGCGCTCCGGAGACCGGGCCGACCGGGCGGGCGGCCCGGCGCCCCCGCCCCGCCCGGCGCGCGCGGCCGGGGTCACAGGACCTTGGAGAGGAAGGCACGGGTGCGTTCGTGCTCGGGGCGGTCGAGCACGTCCGCGGGGGCGCCCCGCTCCACGATCCGCCCCTCGTCCATGAACACGACGGTGTCCGCCACCTCCCGGGCGAAGCCGGTCTCGTGCGTGACGACGATCATGGTCGTGCCCCGGCGGGCCAGGTCCTTGAGCACGTCGAGGACCTCGCCGACGAGTTCGGGGTCGAGCGCCGAGGTCGGCTCGTCGAAGAGCAGCAGCTTCGGTTCGAGGGCCAGCGCGCGGGCGATGGCGACGCGTTGCCGCTGCCCGCCGGAGAGCTGCCCGGGGTACGCCCCGGACCTGCCGGCGAGCCCGACCCGGGCGAGCAGTTCCTCCGCCGCGGCGACGGCCTCCTTCCTGGGGCGGCGAAGCACGGAGACCGGTGCCTCGACGACGTTCTCCAGCACGGTCAGGTGCGGGAAGAGACGGAAGTCCTGGAAGACGAAGCCGATCCGGGTGCGCCGGCGCAGCACCTCGCGCTCGCGGAGTTCGTACAGCCTGTCGCCGTCCCTGCGGTAGCCGATCGGGTCGCCGTCGACGCCGATCCAGCCCCGGTCGACCTTCTCCAGATGGTTGATGGCGCGCAGCAGCGTGGACTTGCCGGAGCCGGACGGGCCGAGGACGACGGTGACCTCTCCGGCGCGCACGGTCAGGTCGATGCCGCGCAGCACGTCGAGCGTGCCGAAGCGCTTGTGGACGGAGCGGATCTCGACCATGACGCCCGCGGCTCCGGGGGCGCGCCCGGCGTCGGTGTCGGCGGACGCGTACGCGCGCTCGGCGGCGGTGTCGTGGGCGGTCGTCGTGGCGGCCTGCGGTGTCGTCGCCTTGTCGATGTGCGGATCGTCGGTGAGGGGCATGCCGGGTCCTCGAACTCTGGTCGCGGTAGGCGGAGTTGGCTGTGCGCGGGGCGGCCGTCAGGCGTCGCGAGGGCCGCCGCCGGTACAGTCCGGCCCCCGTAGGAGGGCGAGTGCCCTGCGCGCGGTGGCGTCGTTCTGCCGGAAGGCCGGGCCGCCGGTGCGCGGCCGGGTGAACGCCGCCCCCGCGCGCCCGGTGGTGAACGGTCCGAGCGCGAACCGGCGCGGGTGCGGGCGGCCGTCGCGGTCCAGGATCCGGCCGTCGTCGGGGTCGACGGAGAGCAGCCCGGAGCCGGTGGCGGCGGCCCCGTCCTCGTACAGGCTCCGGAGCAGCGGGCTGCGGGTGCGGTCCGGGGACGGGGCCGGCAGCCGGGCCTCGACCAGGGCCCGGGCCTCGACCCGTCCGCCCGGCACGGTGGCGCTGCCGGCGACGAAGAGTCCCCGTTCCTCGTCGGCCGCCACGGTCATTCCGGCGCCGAGGAAGCGGACCACACCGGCCCGGGAGAGCGCGAGGAGCCGGCGCAGCCGGGGCCCCGGAGGCCCGGAGGCGAGGTGGCTGAAGAAGCCGTGCCACCAGTCCCCGATGTCGCCGAGGCGGCTCAGCTGCCCGTAGGCGGACAGCAGTGCGAGGAAGACGGCGAGGTCCGGGCTGTGCTCCGGGTCGTGCCGGCGTGCCAGGTCGTCGGTGATGTGGGCGCGGAGCACCTCCTGGAGGGCGTCGAACGAGGGACGGCGCACCCCCTCCAGCGGGCGGTCGAGCGCTTCGAGGTCGAGCCGGTCGGCGGGGTCGGGGACGGCGTCCCGCACCAGGGCGCGCAGTGCGGGACCGGCCGGGTCGGCGGCGGCGTACTCCGCCTCGAACGCGGACCAGTCGCCCCGCGTCCGCTCCGGGTGGGCGGTGAAGAGCCGGTGGTAGTGGGCGTAGCCCAGCTCCTTGCCGACATGGGGCCACAGATCGCGCCGGAAGTCGACCGGGCCGTCCCGTTTCAGCAGTTCCTCGATCAGGTCCGGTCCGAGGAAGCGCGGCAGTGTCGCGCGTTCGCCCCGCCAGGGGTAGCCGATCTTGGAGTGGTACGGGACTCCCCGGCGCGAGCCGACGTGGAGCACGGGCTCCCGGCCGGACGGCACGTAGGCGCCGTTCTCGTACCGTCCGCCGCGTCCCTCGGTGAGCAGCACCATCAGGTCGACGAAGGCGAGCCCGAAGCCCCGGACGAGGACCGGTTCGCCCGCCGGCAGCCGGGTCAGATCGGTGTCGGCGGTGAAGTCGGGCGGCAGGTGGACGAGCCCGTGCCGGGCCGCGAAAGCGGTCAACTCGACGTGTTCCGGCTCGGGTTCGGCGTCCAGGTGACCGAGGGTGAGCACGACGAGATCGGCCGGGAGCGGCTCTTCGCGCGTCTCCAGCCAGACCTGCTGACGGCCGTCGCGCGCGCCGGTCACGCGCACCGCCCGGTCGCGGTGCCAGTGCACGGCGACGCTCCCCGGGAGCGCGGCCACGGCCTGCTCGTGCACCCAGCGCAGATAGACGCCCTGGAGCCTCCTGCTGGGGAAGTCGTCTCCCTTCAACGCCCTTATCTCGTCGAGGAGCACGGGTTCGACCGCGCTCCCGCCGGGGAGCGCGATCCGGCCGTCCCGGATCCGCGCCGCCCAGGCGTGCAGCGCGGGCCCCGGGCGTACCGGTCCCTCCTGCCGGACCGTCTCGTCGGTGAACATCGTGACGTCCTCGGCCATGGAGTTCATCCAGAGCAGCGGCGACTGGTCGTGCCGCCAGACGCGTCCGGCGCCCGGCGGGTGCGGGTCGACGAGGTGGATGTCCAGCGGGCGGTTCCCGTGGATCTCGGGGGCGTTGGCGGCGATGCGCTCGATCAGGCCGGTGCCGCGCGGTCCGGCGCCGACGACGACGAGCGCGGGGGCGCGGTTCACCGGGCGCTCACGGTGCCGCTCGCGATGCCGCGCGCGTAGTACCGCTCGACGTAGTGCTGTCCGATGCCGAGCAGCGAGGTGACGACGGCGTACCAGAGCGTGGCGACCAGCAGCAGGGGGATGACCTGGTAGGTGCGGTGGTACACGAGCTGCACCGAGTACAGCAGGTCCTGCACGGCGATGACGCTGACGATCGAGGTGCCCTTGAGGGTGCCGATGAGCATGTTCCCGGCGGGCGGGACGATGGAGCGCATCGCCTGTGGCAGCACGATCCGGCGGAGCCGGCGCCAGGGTCCGAGGCCGAGCGACTGGGCGGCCTCGATCTGGCCGCGGTCGACGGAGAGGACGCCGCCGCGGACCACCTCGGCGGCGTACGCGGCCTCGTGCAGGGTGAGGCCGACGACGGCGACCGCGACGGGGCCGAGGAGGTTCACCGTGCGGACTCCGAGGATCTCCGGGTAGAGCGCGCCGATGTTGAACCAGAACAGCAGCTGCACCAGGATCGGAGTGGACCTGAAGAGCCATATGTAGCCCCAACTCACCGCTCTCAGAACGGGGTTGACGGAGAGTCTGAGCACGGCGAGCAGGGTGCCGAGGGCGAATCCGAGCACCATGACCAGCGCGGTCAGCCAGAGCGTGAGGCCCAGGCCCCGCAGGACCGCGGTGGTGGTGAAGTACTCGGCGACGACGTCCCACTGGAAGGCTTCGTTGCGGAGGACCGAGTTCAGGACGAGGGCGAGGAGGGCCAGGACGACAACGGCCGCCGCCCATTGGCCCGTTCGGCGCACGGGGACGATCCGCAGCCGGTCGGCGTCGGCGCCCTTCGCGGGCGGGGCGGTACGGACGGGGGAAAGGATGTCTGTCTGCGCGGGCATGCGAGGGCTCCGTGGATGCAGAGATCGAACACGGGGCGCGTCTTCAGCGCGGACACACACGGACCGGGCCCCTCAGCGCCGATCCGCCTTCGAGGTAAGCGTCGTTCACCCCGCATTGTCAAGCCTGTCCATACGGTGAGTCATAGATCTCAGGTCGGTTGACGGACCACCGGATGCCTGTTCCACTGGGGCCATGCATTCGCAGCAGTGGCTGGTCAAGCGCTCCCACATCGACTTCGGTCGCGTGTGGTCCTCCTCCTGTTGAGCCCCGCCCCGCTGCGTTCCCGTCCCTCCGTGCTCCGCGCCGTGTGCGGCGCCTGAGCACTGCTCCCCCGCGCGTCTTCTCGCGCACGGCATCGCCGTGCCCTCCCCTCGCACGCCCCTCCCCTCGCTCCGCCGTCTCCCCCGCACGACCGTTTGCCTCGCTCCGCCGTTCTCCGTCCCGCCGATTCCCGTTCCGCCGTGCCCGCACCGCGCCGCACCGTCCCGCCCCGCACCGCCGCGCCCGGCGCACGGGCACGCCGGCGCGGGGCGTCCCGGTGCGCCCGTGCACGGCCGACGACTCCTGGAGAAGCACGCCTCATGCCCCGAATCCGGAATACCGCCGCTCCCGCCCTGCTCACCGCCGCCGCGCTCGCGCTGACCGCCTGCGGGTCCGGCGACCCGTCCGCCACGTCGGCCGGGGCGGCGGACGGCAAGGGTGCGGTCCCGACCGACGACGTGGTGTCCTCCGTACGCGAGGACGCGGCCGCGGCCAGGCTGCTCCCCGCCGAGGTCCGCGCCTCCGGCGCCCTGACCATCGCCTCCAGCGTCGGCGCCCCGCCGGGCGCCGCCTATCTCCCGGACGGCAGGACCGTGGCCGGCACGGACATCGACATCGCGGACGCCGTCGCCAGGAAGCTGGGGCTGAGACTGAAACGCGAGGTGGCCTCCTTCGAGGCGATCCTGCCGGCCCTGGACAGCGGCAAGTACGACGTGGGCACAGGGAACTTCGGGGTGACCGACGAACGCCGCAGGACGATCGACTTCGTCACCTACATCAACGACGGCCAGGGCTTCGCGGTCCGCGACGACAGCGGCCTGAAGAAGGTCACCGATCTCACCCAGCTCTGCGGACTGACCGTCGCCACCGGTGCGGGCACCACCTTCGAGGTGACGCTGGAGGAGAACCGGCACCGGTGCTCCGACGCGGGCAGGAAGCCGTACCGGCTGAAGACGTACAACGACCTCGGCGCGGTCTGGGGCTCGCTCCAGCAGGGGCGGACCGACGTGGTGATGTCGACGATCAACGGGCTGCGGTACGCGGTGGACCAGCAGGAGGGGGTGCGCTTCCTCAACGAGTTCAAACGGCTCGACGTCGGCTTCGCCTTCAAGAAGGGCACCCCGCTGGCACCGGCCTTCCAGGCCGCGGTCAACGGCCTGAAGGCCGACGGCACCTACGACCGGATCCTGCGGAAGTGGGGCATCACCGCGTCGGCGATCGAGACCTCGCGGATCTCACCGCCCGAGATCAGGTGACCGCCCGACCCCGCCCCACCCGCGCGACGGCCCCGGAGCGGGAACGGGGCCGGGGCCGGGCCCGACGAGGGAAACCCGACGGAGGAAACCGGCGGGGAACCCCGGGGAAGAGCCCGAGGAGGAGCGCGGGGGAGCACGGAGGCACCCGCCGGGACCGCCGCGCCGCCACCCCGGCTCTCCGGCGCCCCCGGCTCTCCGGCGCCCCGGCTCTCCGGGCCGGCCTCAGCAGTCGCAGCCGCAGTCGCAGTCGCAGCAGTTGCACGACTCGCAGCAGTTGCCGCAGTTGTTGCAGCACTCGCACGCGTCGCAGCAGCTACAGCAGTCGCACCGGGTGCACAGCCCGTCGCGGCGCTGACCGGTCCACGGGTCCTCGAAGGTGCCGCAGCACATCTGGCAGGTGCAGGCCAGGCCCATCCACACCAGGCAGCCCGCGACCAGCCCGCGCCGGTCGCGCGGCGGCTCGGGCGGAGGCAGCGGCGGCCCGCCCGGGCCCCCGGGCCCCGGGGCGTACGGGTTGCCCGGGCCGGGGGCGTGCGGGCCGCTGGGGGCGTACGGGTTGCCGGGCGGCGGCCCGAAGGACCCGGCCGGGCCGTCCCCCACGAGCCCGTCCCCCGCCGGCCCGTCCGTCACGAGCCCGTGGCCGGCGCCGGCCGGCCCGGGACCCGCGGGCCCGTGCGGGGCGGGCCCCCCGCCGGCCGGCCGGTCCGTTCCGCCGTCCGCGCGGTGCGAGCACGTCGTGGTGCCGAAGGCCCGGTCCACCGACTGCCGGAGCTCATGCGCCAGCAGCACATGGGCCAGCCTGCCGTCGGTGAACTCCGCGTCGCGCAGCGCCAGCCGTACGCCGTGCAGGGCGTCGTCGCACAGCCGCCGCGCCTCCGCCCGCGAGGTGCCGGTCGCGGTGAGCGGGTTCCAGGCGCCCGACGCCGCGTCAGCTTCCTGGTCCTCCACGGCGTCCAGCAGGTGCGCCAGGCGGCCGAAGAGCCGGCCCGCCTCGGCCAGCGGCTCCGCGTTCCCCGGCCGCCCGGCCAGTACCGCGGTGTGGGCGAAGGCCGCGGCGGTGGCGGTCTCGGTCGGCTCGGTGACCGTGAGCAGCGGCGTCCCGGGCCCGGCGAGCAGTTCGATGCCGCTCTGCCGGTCCACCGCGTCGACCAGCAGCGCTGTGTCGAAGCCGAGTTGCGCCCCGGTGCGCGCGCCCGCGCGGTCCCACCCGGCGGCGACCCGGCGCGCGGCGGCGGCGACCGGGCGGCGCTTCAGCCAGCCGTCCCGGTCCGCGACATGGTCCCGCACCTTGGCGGACGCCAGCACCAGGGACACCGCGGCGGCCAACCGGGCCCCCTCTCCCCGGGCCACCGGAGCGGTCCGCATGCCGCGCAGCGGACAGGGCCCCGCGGTCCGGCGCCATCCGGTGGCGCGCTCGGACTGAGCCTCCGTCAGGACCGAGACGATCAGGCCGTCGTAGTTGGTGACGACCCTCGCGAACTGGCCATGGTCCGACCGAAGGGCGAGGCAGAGGCCGCAGAGGTGGGCCATCCACTCGGTGCGCATCCCCTCGGACAACCGATGGGCACAGGGCCTGACTATTCCGAACACGACGATCCCCCGAGTGCCGTTCACTGGTGTCGCGCCGAGTCCGCACCCGGGCGCGACGTGCATCGTAATCGAGCCAACCGTTCACCCGGACGTGCCCCGCGTCACCCGTACGGACTGGTGCATCAGATTTTCTTTCTTTCAGACCATAGATACGGGAGGAACCCTGACGAATCGCCACATCTTCTGCACCAGTACCGTCACGAATCCCCTGCGCGCCGACTATCCACTTGGCGCACGATCCGCATCATGGACGACCATAGGGATACGAAAAAGATGCGGAGCAACACGGAACCGCGGTGAGAGGAGGCGTCCATGGGATCGGTGCGCAGGGCGAGTGCCTGGCTGGGCCTCGTAGAGGACAACGACGAGCGGTACTACGACGACGACGAGTACGCCGAGGTCCCGCACACCGGGACCGGTCAGGCGTGGGTGACCGACCCCCGGGTGCACACGGCCCCCGGGGCGGCCGAGGAGACGAGCCGCCGGATCGCCACCGTCACCCCGGACAGCTTCCGGGACGCCCGGGCCGTCGGGGAGCTGTTCCGGGACGGCGTGCCGGTGATCGTCAACCTCACGGCCATGGACCCCGCCGACGCCAAGCGCGTCGTGGACTTCGCCGCCGGGCTGACCTTCGGGCTGCGCGGCTCGATCGAGCGGGTGGCCACCCGGGTCTTCCTGCTCACCCCGGCCGACACCCGGGTGGTCAGCGGCGAAGCCGTCGGCCGGCCGGCCGACGGCTTCTTCAACCAGAGCTGAGCGGGGCGCTCTCCCCGGCCCGCCCTACCGGAACGCGTCGAGACCGGTGAGCGCCTTGCCCAGCACCAGCTGGTGCATCTCCACGGTCCCCTCGTAGGTGAGCACCGACTCCAGGTTCGTCGCGTGGCGCATCACGGGATACTCCAGCGAGATCCCGTTGGCGCCGAGGACCGTGCGCGCGGTACGGCAGATGTCGATCGCCTCCCGCACGTTGTTGAGCTTCCCGAAACTGACCTGCTCCGGGCGGAGTGTGCCCGCGTCCATCCGCCGCCCCAGATGGTGGGCGAGCAGAATGCCCTTGTGCAGTTCGACGGCCATGTCCGCGAGCTTGGCCTGGGTGAGCTGGAAGCCTCCGATCGGCCTGCCGAACTGCTCCCGGGTCCGCGCGTAGCCCAGGGCCGCCTCGAAGGCGGAGCGGGCCGCGCCCATCGCTCCCCAGACGATGCCGTAGCGGGCGTGGCCGAGACAGCTGAGCGGGCCGCGCAGCCCGGTGACGCCCGGAAGGACGGCGTCGGCCGGCAGCCGCACCTCGTCGAGGACCAGCTCGCTGGTGACCGAGGCGCGCAGCGACCACTTGTGCCTGATCTCGGGCGCGGAGAAGCCCGGGGCGCCGGCCGGCACCAGGAACCCGCGGATCCCGGAGCCCGCCGGGCCGTCGCCGGTCTGCGCCCAGACGACGGCGACCCCGGCGACCGAGCCGTTGGTGATCCACATCTTGCGTCCGGTGAGCACCCAGTCCTCGCCGTCGCGCCTGGCGTGCGTCCGCATCGCGGACGGGTCGGAGCCGTGGTCCGGCTCGGTCAGGCCGAAGCAGCCGATGGTCTCGCCCGCGGCCATGCCGGGCAGCCACCGCTGCCGCTGCTCCTCCGAGCCGTAGCGGTGGATGGCGTACATGGCGAGGGAGCCCTGCACGGAGACCAGCGAGCGGATCCCGGAGTCGGCCGCCTCGAGTTCCAGGCAGGCCAGCCCGTACTGGACGGCGCTGGCGCCCGCGCAGCCGTACCCGCTCAGGGACATCCCGAGGGCGCCGAGCGAGCCGAGTTCGCGGGCCAGCTCACGGATGCCGGGCAGCTCGCCGTTCTCGTACCACTCGGCGATGTGCGGCAGGATCCGGTCGGCGGCCCAGTCGCGGACGGTGTCGCGGATGGCCACGTCCTCGGAGCCGAGGAGATCGTCGATGCCGAGGGGGTCGGCGGGGTCGAAGGGCGGGAGCTTCGACGGGGTGGTGGACATGGGGGCGCCTCCGGGGCGGCTCGCACGGCACTGGGGCCGGGCGGCGCGGCACGGGGAGCGCGGCGGCGGCGCGGGCCCGGGCAGCCGCCCGGCCGCTCCCCCGCCCCCGTGGGCCGGCCGGCCCGCGACCAGCGGTGTCGGTCACGACGTCGTGCCGACGTTACGGGTCAGTGTCCCGCCCGTCCAGAGCCGGCCGCCTCGGCGGGGCGATGGCGGGCGGGCCCCGGAAGCGTGCGGCGGGCGGGGCCCGCGACCGGGTCCGGGCGCGCGCCGGGGCGTTCCGCTCCCGCGTCGCCGGTCTCCTCGGCCGCACGGGCGGCGGGAACCTGGCCCTCCGTACGGGGCGCCGGGACCTGGTCCTCCGGGCGGGCCACCGGAAGCTTCCCATCCGCCCGGGGCTCCTGGGCCTGTCCATCGGCCCGGGGCGCCGGAACCTGTTCGTCCGCCCGGGGCGCCGGGGCCTGCTCCTCCGCCGCCCGCGGCAGCCGCAGCGCGGCGAGCGCCCCGAGCAGCAGCAGGGCGGCGCTGACCAGCAGGGTGACGTGCAGCCCGGTGACGAAGGAGCCGCAGGCCGTGCCGCGCACCGTCTCGCCCAGCCGGCCGCCGAGCCGGTCCGCCACCTGGTACGCCTCGCCCAGGGAGTGGGACGCGGCCGCGCGGTCGGCGGCGGGGACGCCCCGGTCGGCGAGGGCCGCGAGCCCGGGGGCGTAGGCGGCGTTCATGACGCTGCCGAGCAGCGCGATCCCCATGCCCGCGCCGAGCTGGTAGGAGGTCTCGCCGATCGCCGCCGCGCCGCCGGCCCGGTCGGCGGGGGCGTCGCTGAGCATGGACTCGTACGCCCCGAAGAGCGTGGTCTGCAGCCCGAAGCCGAGCGCGACGAAGGCCGCGGCCAGCAGTCCCGGCCGGTCCTGGCGGCCCATCGCGGTGAGGACCAGCACGGAGACCGCGGTGAGCACGAAGCCCCAGCCGACCATCCGGCGCGGCCCGAGGCGCTGCAGCGTGTACGAACCGGTGGCGCCCGCCGCCATGGCGGCGAACGTGAGCGGCAGCAGTCGCAGACCGGTCTCCAGCGGGCTCAGGCCGAGCACGAGCTGGAGGTACTGCACGGCGATGAGCTCCAGCCCGACCAGGGCCAGCATCGCGACGACGATGCAACCGACCGAGGTGGAGAAGGCGGGCCGGGCGAACATCCCGATGTCGATCAGCGGATGGGCGCGCCGCTTCTGACGGCGCACGAAGAGGACCAGCAGCGCGGCCCCCGCGGCCAGTGGGACCAGCGTGGCCGCGCCGAGCAGCCCCTCGCCGGCGCCCGCCCGCTTCACCCCGAGGACCACGCCGAGCACCCCGGCCGCGGCCATCAGCGCGCCGAGCACGTCCCACGGGCCGTCGTCGCCGCCGCGGGACTCGGGCAGCAGCAGCCGGCCGACGGGCAGTACCAGGGCCATCAGCGGGACGTTGATCAGGAAGACCGAGCCCCACCAGAAGTGCTCGACGAGGAACCCGCCGATCACGGGCCCGGTGGCGGCGCCGACGGCGGCGACCGCGGACCAGATGCCGATGGCCAGGGCGCGCTCGCGGCGGTCGGGGAAGACCTGGCGGAGGATCGACAGCGTGGCCGGCATGATCATCGCCCCGCCGACGCCGAGCAGAGCGCGCGCCGCGATCAGGACGCCGGGGCTGCCGGCCAGCGCGGCGACCGCGGAGGCGATGCCGAAGAGCCCGTAGCCCAGCAGCAGCACGCGGCGGCGGCCGACCCGGTCGCCGAGCGTGCCGAACAGGATCAGCAGCGAGGCGCAGACCAGCGGGTAGGCGTCCACGATCCACAGCAGCCCGACCGCGCTGGGCCGCAGGTCCTCGGTGACCGCGGGGACCGCGACATGGAGCACCGTGGCGTCGAGCGCGACGAGCAGCAGGCTGAGACAGAGGACGACGAGGACGACCCATCGACTGGCCCCATCGGCCGCCGGGCGCGGCCGGACTCGGGCTGTGGTCGTCCCGGACATGCATGTACCTCCCAAAAGGTCACTCGCACTCGGCGGGCCGGCCTGGGACGTGGCGGGTGCGCCGCCCCTCGGGGGCCCGGCATCGACGGGCGAGTGATCCGTCAGCGTACGCGAGTTCGGAGAACTCCCACGTGGTCCACCTCATACCTCGACGGGCCGTGGAGTGCGGCCCGCGCCACGCGGCGGCCCGCAGCCCGCGCCTCCGGCCCGCACGGGCGGCCTCCGCGCCCGGCACAGAAGGTACTCGCCCCGATTCGGGCAGCGATCACCGGCCCGCCATCGCAGCGCCAGGTGACCGGACGGACACGTTCCGTCCTGCCGGAAGGGACGCCGGTTAATTTCATACCGGCACCTCCTGGGCTTTTCCGGCCGCGCCAAACACCCTTCCGAAATAAGTGCGAAATCAATCGCGCTAAATCCCGTCGAAACGCTTCTGCGGATCAGGAATTAAGGCCCGGCTGAGACATAGTCCACATCACATCGTCATCACAAAGAGACCGGATCGCCCTGGTCGTGCACTCACTCGCTGTAACGTCGATTGGGTGCGTACCGACATCTTCGCCCGCCTGGACCGGGAGCCGGAACCGCCGAAGATAGTGCCGCCGCGGATGAGCCGTCACCGCGTCGCGCTCTTCGGCGGGACGTTGACGTTCTACATCGCCATCGTCGTCGCCGTGCTGGTCTCCTCCTGGCTGGTGGCGCTGGACTGGAAGGTCATGCTCTTCCGGCCGTATCAGCAGTGGCCGGACATCCACGCTTTCCTCGACTACTACATCGTGCTCGGCCAGCGCGGCCCCACCGCCACCATGGTCGCCTGCTGGCTCGGCTGGCGCTCCTGGCGGCAGCACACGCTGCGCCCGCTGCTGACGCTCGGTGCGGCACTGCTGCTGCTCAACGCGACGGTCGGCGCGGTCAAGATCGGCCTGGGGCGGCTCGGCCCGCACTACGCGACGCAGATCGGTTCCGCCGAACTCTTCGCCGGCGGCGACATATTTCCCTCGGGCCACACCGCCAACGCGGTCGTGACCTGGGGAATCCTCGCGTATCTGGCCACCACCCCGAGGGCCAGGCGCTATCTGTCGGCCACGTCCGCCATCGTCTCTCTCGGCGTCGGCCTCACCACCGTCTACCTCGGCACGCACTGGCTCAGCGACGTGCTGCTGGGCTGGGCCGCGGGGCTGCTGATCCTGCTGGGCCTGCCCTGGGTGGAGCCGCTGATCGCACGGACCGAGGCATGGATCTTCGCCCAGCGCGAGAGCCTGCGGGGGCTCGGCCGCCCGGCGCCCGCCACGCCCCCGGCGGGCCCGCGGGCCGCGCCGCTGCCGCATCCGGAGAGCGGCGACGCCCCGGTGCTGGAGCCGGTCGGCGCGGGCGGGCATCCGGCGGTGGCCGCCGGCACGGTCACGGCCACCCGGCCGCGCACCCACCCGGCCCCTCCGCACCAGGCCCATCCGCCGCGCTCCGAGCGGACCCCGGTCACCCCGGCCGGCAGCCGTCGGCCGCCCGCCCCGGACCGGGTGCCGCGCGGCGGGGCGGCGCCGGCCCGGCCGGTGGCCGGCGGCTGACCCCCGGGAACGGCGGCGGGACCGGTACGCACCCCGCCCCGCTCCCCCGCGCGAACGAACGGCCGGCCCGGCGGGCCGGCCGGCCCGGCGCCGCGCATCCGCGAAGGCCCCGGTCCGCCCCGATTCCGGCGGGCCGGGGCCTTCGCCGTGCCGGACCGGGTCTCAGCCCACCCAGCAGCGGACGACGACCGAGTCCGCGACCTCGAAGTTGATCCGCCCGGCCCGGAACTCCATGGTGATCACCGTGCCCGGCGGCAGGGATCTGACGGTGGTCCAGCCGCGGCCGCGGGCCCGCCGCTCGGCCGCGGCGGCGGCGAGGCCGACATACGCGCCGGGCGAGTCCTCGGGCTGGACGGGACGGTTCGGCAGGGGCTCCATATCCCTCACCGTAGGCGGCCCGGGGTCGCGGGGGAAGCCGGGGCCGGACCCGTCGCACGGCATCCCCACATCCCTCGCCGGTCACACTTGTGTCACAGGATCACGACAGTCGTTCCCCCGCGGCCACACGTCCCGGGCTCACGCCCGACGACCGGACGGACAGTAATCGGAAAACCCGGCGGACAATCGCACGGAGAGCCCGGAAATCAAACGGAATACGCCACCCCGGGGCGACGGAATTTCCGCGCACCATTTCGGGCGTAAATGAGCATGCCACCGGGAATTCACGCATCCTTATGGCAGCCTTATCTGCTGGTCACAAAATTCGCATCGCGGAGAGGAGGGCCTCGCGTCACGGCCCCGGGAAGACCGGAACGCGCCCGGTACGCGGCCACCGGATCGCCCGGAGCGGGCGCCGCCGTTCCCGGGCGCCCCGCCCGGAATCCCCGGTGGCCGCGCCCGGCGGCCGCCGCGCCCGTATCATCCGCGCCGAAACCCGCGGACGGGCCTCAGGACCCCGCCCCGGGGCGGGGTCCGACCCGTACGCAGAGATCGTTGTCTCCCGTGTAGCAGGGGGTGGCCCGGGCGTCCTCCCCGATGTCGCGGCCCGGGTAGACGAAGACGTTCCTACGGTCCCAGACGTCGTCGAGCAGGCGGGAGATCCGCACCTCCCCGGCCCGCTCCCCCGCCGCTTCCCCGGCGCGCCCGCCGTCGGCCGCCGGGATCAGCCACAGCGTCCACAGCTGTTCCTCCCGCACCGGCCCGTCCCGCAACGGGGTGAGCGGCAGCGTGAAGGAGAACGTCCCCGCCTCCCCGGTGACCGGCGCCCGGTGGACCCGGCCGGACGCGCCGTCCCGCCTCGCCTCGACCCGGGCGCCGTCGCCGAGAACGACCCCGTACAGGGCGCCCTCGACCGTCATCCCGTCCCCGTCGAAGGTCACCGGCCCGGCCTCGGCGTGCGGCGAACGGACCCAGCAGCGCACGGCGAGCCGGCCATCGGCGGTCGGGTACGGGACACGGACCGCGATCCGCCCGGCGCCCGTCGCGTCGCGGTCCACGAGGAGCCGCAGGTCCCGGAGCCCGGGCTCGACCGGCACCGCCGCGCCGTCGTCCGTGCCCGGCCGGCGCAGCCGGACGTCCCAGCGGCCCTCGGCCGGCTCCACCGTGCCCGGCAGCACCGCGCGATACCGGTTGTTCCCGCCGGCCGGGCGCAGCGGCAGCCGGAGGGTGGCGTGGTCGCCCGTGCCGCCGCGCAGCCGGAGCAGCAGTTCGGGCGCCTCCCCGCCGTCGGCGCCGGACGCGGAGCCGCCGCCGGGGTCGTCGAGTTCGAAGGTGATCGTTCCGTCCGGGGCCGCGGCGCAGTCGGCCCGCGGCGTCCGCCGCTGCCCGGGGACGGTCGCGTGCGCTGTGGTGACGGTCATGCCGATTTCCTTCCGCGGATGACGTCGGCGGCCTTGTAGCGCAGGGCGTACGCCCCGTCGAGGACCGTGCCCCGGGCCCGGTGCACGGCGGTGCGCAGGGCGCCGTGCGCGCGGTCGTGCGGGGCCCGGGAGGCGAGTTCGGCGAAGAGCCGCTCGTGGCGTTCGGCGATCCGGGCCGGGTCGAACCGCTCGGAGGCGGCCAGCGCGGCACGCCCGAGGCGTCGCCGTGCCTCGTCGTCCTCGATCAGGCCGAGCAGGGCGTCCCGCACCGCCGCCGGGTCCCCGACCGGCACCAGCCGTCCGTCGGCGCCGTCCTCGATGATCTCCCGGGGGCCGTGCGGGCAGTCGGTGGCGACGACCGGCAGCCCGCAGCGCATCGCCTCGACGATGGTCATGCCGAAGGACTCGCGGTCCGAGGTGACCGCCGCGATCGACCCCTTGGGCCACTCGGCCTCCAGGGGGTCGACCGCGCCCATCAGGAAGACGTGGTTGTGCAGGCCGAGCTCGCCGATGAGCTCGAGCAGGGCACGGCGCTCGTTCCCGGTCGCGTCGCCGGCCCCGTAGATGCGCAGCCGCCAGTCCGGGCGTGCGGCGACCACCCCGGCGAACGCGCGGACCAGCAGGTCGTAGCGCTTGACCTTGTGCAGCCGGCCCGCGGCGATCACCCATCTGCCGGTGCCGTCGGCGGGCGGGATCCGGGGCGCGGGCACGCTGTTGGGGATGGCCTCGATCCGCACCCCGGGCAGCGTGAACGCGGCCCGGTAGGCGCGGGCGTCGGCCTCGGTGACGGTGGTGATCGCGTCGAGCAGGGCGTAGCGGTGCCCGATCTCGCGGCGCAGCCGGTAGCCGTGGCTGTCGAGGGTGAGGTGCTCCTGGCCGATCCGCACCGGGCCGCGCCGGGTCTGCCGGCTGATCTGCACGTTGAGCCCGGGCCGGGTGCCGACGACGACGTCGGCGTCCAGGGAGCGCAGATGGTCCGCCACCCGGGCGTCGGTCAGCCTGCTGTACTGCCGGTGCCTGGTGTCGCCGCGTGGGAAGACGGACGCGGGGCGGGCGTGGTCGGCGGCGTCGCCGTCGTATGCCGGGCTCTTCTTCCGCAGGTCGACGAGGTGACCGAGGCGCACGCCGGCCGGGGCGCCGAGCACCGGGACGTCCCGGTGCCGGAAGACGGACACGATCTCGACGTCGTGCTGCTCGGCCAGCGTCGCGGCGAGGTTGAACGTCGTGCGGATCGTGCCCCCGACCCCGTAGGCGTTGTGGAGCAGGAAGGAAATGTGCATGAAGAGCCTTGACTCCTGGTTCGGCTGATCGTCGGCGGGCAGCACTTGCCAGGACGGCCCGGACCGGCCGCGGGTTCACTCGGATCGCGACGAGTTTCAGCCACCGCCGCGTTCACCTGTTTTCCCGATTTATCGATGTATCGGTGAACCGCTGCCCGGTCAAGTCGCCCGCATCACCCTGCATCAACCGCCATATACGGGAGGTAATCACCCTCCGGACGGCGAGATTCACCCGCTCCGTCAGATGGTTCGATTACGTTCCCTTTCTCGCGTGACCCCGGCCGCGGATCACCCGTTGTCCTTTTCATGAGCCGGGAAGCGCCCGGCTCACGCACCGAGTTCGAGGAGCCACCCGTGCCGCGCATGCTCGACGTCAGCGAGGACGTACGCGCCGAGATCGGCGACGCCGAAGCCGACCGACTGCTCGTCGGCGACAACACCCCGGGCAGTTACGACTGCACCTCCTGCCGCACCCCGGGCGACTCCGCGCAGGAACGCACCAGCACCGTCCTCTTCGTCGGCGAGGAGACCGCGGTCCTCGCCTTCGCCCACGCGACCTGCATCCCCTCGCAGGTGGTCAAGGTCGCGGAGGACCAGCTGCAGGGGGCGGTGCGCAGCATCACCCGCGCCGAGACGGGCCCGGGGAGGCAGCGGGAGCGGCCGGAGGGGATCAGCCCCGAGCAGGCCGTCCTCGGGATCACCAGCGGGCTCGTGCTGATCGACGACGACCTCCACCCGGCGCTCGTCGTCGAGCCGACCGGCGCGATCGTCCGCCCGGGCACGGACGGCAGCCAGGGCGACGAGTTCCTCCCGCTGCTCCTGGAGCAGGGCTTCCAGCCGGTCCAGGGACTGGAGCGGGCGCCCGCGGTCCTGCCCGGCTGGTCGATCCTGCTCGCCATGGGCCATCTGCACGCGGTGCTCCAGCCGGGCACGGACGGCGGGCCCCAGGTCGCCTGGTGGCAGGCGCACGCACCGCTCCAGGTCACCGAGGGCTGGCGGAACGCGGCCACCAAGTCGCGGACGGTGCTGATCTTCGCCGCCCCGGCGGGCGCGATCGGCCAGCAGCCCCGCGAGGACCTGCTGCGCGACGCCCTGGACCGGGCCGCCGCGAACGGCGTCCTGGTCGCCGCCGCGATGCCGCTGGCCGGGACCTGATCCCGCCCGCCGGGCGCACGGGGCTGCGGCGAACAGTTATTTCTCGGCCGGGCCCGCATCCGACGGACGGCGGGGTCGTTGGCAGATACGTGCACTCATACGACTCCTCCCATCAGCGCCCGAGCCCGATCCCTGGTATGCGCCCGTCGCACGAGCCCTCGGGCGGTCAGTCCCCCACCCCGATCTACGACGCGCTGTACTCCGAGTACCGCCGGTCGTTCCGGGCGCTGCCGGGTGACCGCAGTGGTGAGGAGAATCTCGGCTTCGTGGCCTTCGGTCTCGGGCTCCTCGGCGGGCGCGCCCCGCTGAGCGGCCACTCCTCCGGCCATCCGGCCGGTCTCTCCACCGGGCTCGCCGTTCACGGCGGGCTGTCCGGGCACGGCGGGGGCGCCCATGCCGCCCCCGGTTCCTGGCAGCGGGTGGGGCGGCACTCCGGGCGTCATCAGCCGGCCGCTCTCCCCCCGGGACCGCGCCGCTCCTGAACGGCATGACGGAGCCCCGGACCGTATCGCCCACGAGCCGGTCCGGGGCTCCGTCATGCGCTCATCGCGTCACTGCTTGCGCCCGCGCTTCTCGCGGACGCGCACCGAGATCTGGATCGGGGTGCCCTCGAAGCCGAACTCCTCGCGCAGCCGGCGTTCGACGAAGCGCCGGTAGCCGTGCTCCAGGAAGCCGGAGGCGAACAGCACGAACCGCGGCGGCTTGGTGCCCGCCTGGGTGCCGAAGAGGATCCGGGGCTGCTTGCCGCCACGGATCGGGTGCGGGTGGGCGGCGACGAGCTCGCCGAGGAAGGCGTTCAGCCGGCCAGTGGGGACGCGGGTCTCCCAGCCGGCGAGCGCGGTCTCGATCGCCGGGACCAGCTTCTCCATGTGGCGGCCGGTGACGGCGGAGATGTTGACCCGCGGCGCCCACGCGATCTGCGCCAGCTCCGTCTCGATCTCGCGCTCCAGGTAGTAGCGCCGCTCCTCGTCGAGGGTGTCCCACTTGTTGTACGCGATCACCAGGGCGCGCCCGGCCTCGACGGCCATGGTGATGATGCGCTGGTCCTGGACGCTGACGGACTCGCCGGCGTCGATCAGGACGACGGCGACCTCGGCCTTCTCCACGGCGGCGGCGGTGCGCAGCGAGGCGTAGTAGTCCGCGCCCTCCTGGAGGTGGACGCGGCGGCGGATGCCGGCTGTGTCGACGAACTTCCAGGTGACGCCGCCGAGCTCGATCAGCTCGTCGACCGGGTCGCGGGTGGTGCCCGCGAGCTCGTTGACGACGACCCGCTCCTCCTTGGCCACCTTGTTCAGCAGCGAGGACTTGCCGACGTTCGGACGGCCGATGAGGGCGATGCGGCGGGGACCGCCGATCACGGTTCCGAAGCGCTGCTCCGGGGCCTCGGGAAGCGCTTCGAGCACGGCGTCCAGGAGGTCGCCGGTGCCGCGGCCGTGCAGCGAGGAGACCGGGTGGGGCTCGCCGAGGCCGAGCGACCAGAGCATGGCGGCGTCCGCCTCGCCGCTCTGCCCGTCGACCTTGTTGGCGCACAGCACGACGGGCTTGCCGGCCCGGCGCAGCAGCTTGACGACGGCCTCGTCGGTGTCGGTGGCGCCGACCTTCGCGTCGACCACGAAGACGCACGCGTCGGCGGCCTCGATCGCGTACTCGGCCTGGGCGGCCACGGAGGCGTCGATGCCCAGCACGTCCTGCTCCCAGCCGCCGGTGTCGACGACCTTGAAGCGGCGGCCCGCCCACTCCGCCTCGTAGGTGACGCGGTCGCGGGTGACGCCGGGCCGGTCCTCGACGACCGCCTCACGGCGGCCGATGATCCGGTTCACCAGGGTCGACTTGCCGACATTGGGGCGGCCGACGACGGCGAGCACCGGGAGCGGGCCGTGGCCCGCCGCGTCGATGGCGCCCTCGACCTCGTCGGCGTCGAACCCCTCCTCCGCGGCGAGCTCCATGAACTCCGCGTACTCGGCGTCGCCAAGTGCTCCGTGCTCGTGGTCCGAGCCCTCGGAGTGAATCTGGTCGTTCATGAAGTCCGTTCCTTTGTGCCTCATCATCGATGGGCCGCCGTCGGGCGGCCCACTGCTCATGTCCTGCTAGCGCCCGGTGAAACGCCGGGCCTCCTCCAGGTGGGCGGTCAGCCGGGCCTGGATCCGCGCCGTGGCCTCGTCCAGCGCCGCACGGGTCCGGCGGCCGTCCCCGGCGCCCGCCTCGAAGGCGTCCCCGAACACGACGTCGACCCGGCCGCGCAGCGGGGGCAGCGCCGGTACCAGCCGGCCGCGGCGCTCGCCGCTTCCCAGGACGGCCACCGGCACGATCGGCGCCCCGCTGCGCACCGCGAAGTACGCGAGCCCGGCGCGCAGGGAGGCGAAGTCGCCCTCGCCCCTGGTGCCCTCGGGGAAGATGCCGAGCACCCCGCCGTTCTTCAGCACCCCGAGGGCGCTGGTGACGGCGGTGCGGTCGGCGGTCGTCCGGTCCACTTTCAGCTGGCCGATCCCGCGCAGGAACGGGTCGAGCGGGCCGACGAACGCCTCTTTCTTGATCAGGAAGTGGACGGGCCGGGGCGCCGTGCCCATCAGCATCGGACCGTCGATGTTGTGGGAGTGGTTCACCGCCAGTATGACGGGTCCGGCGGCGGGCATCCGCCACGCGCCGAGGACGCGGGGCTTCCACAGCCCGTACATCAGGCCGATGCCTATCCCGCGTCCGACGGCCGCGCCGCGCGGCGAGGGCGAGCCCGTGGTGGCTCGGGTCACTTCGCGGTCCGCTTCTCCTCGACGAGGGTGACGACGCACTCGACGACCTGCTGGAGGGTCAGCTCGGTGGTGTCCACCTCGACGGCGTCGGCCGCCTTGGCCAGCGGCGAGGTCTTGCGGCCGGAGTCCGCCGTGTCCCGCTTGATCAGCGCCTCCCTGGTGGCGGCGAGGTCGGAGCCCTTGATCTCCTTGCTGCGGCGGGAGGCGCGCGCCTCGGGCGACGCGGTGAGGAAGATCTTCAGGTCGGCGTCGGGCAGCACGGTGGTGCCGATGTCGCGGCCCTCGACCACTATGCCGCGCTCGGCCGAGGCGGCGATGGTGCGCTGCAGCGCGGTGATCCGGGTGCGCACCTCGGGGACCGCGCTGACGGCGCTGACCCTGGCGGTGACCTCATGGGTGCGGATCGGGGCGGAGGCGTCCTCGCCGTCGACGGTGATCGTCGGGGCGGCCGGGTCGGTGCCGGAGACGATGACCGGCTTGGCCGCGGCGGTGGCGACCTCCGCGGCGTTCTCGACGTCCACGCCGTTGTTCAGCATCCACCAGGTGATCGCCCGGTACTGGGCGCCGGTGTCCAGGTAGCTCAGGCCGAGCTGGGCGGCGACGGCCTTGGACGTGCTCGACTTCCCGGTGCCGGAGGGGCCGTCGATGGCGACGATCACTGCGGCCGGGGCGGTCCGGGCGGCGGCGCTTGCGGTTTCCACGGTGGTGGACACCTTCCTGGTACTCGGGGTGGGCGGACGGGGCGCTCGATTCCCGCCCCGCACAAGGTTACCGAGTGCCGGGGCGGTCCTCCGCACCCCTGTGGACAACCGCCTCCCGGGCCCCCTGGGCGCAACCGCCGCCGGACGCGTCCCCCGCGGCCGCGGGCCGGTCGCTCCCGCCGTGGCCCGCCGCCCGCCGCGGCCCCGCCCTACTGGCGGATGGCCCAGCCGCGCTCGCGCAGGCCCGCGATCAGTCCCGGGGCGGCGTTCGGCTCGACCATCAGCTGGACGAGACCCGCCTGCTGCCCGGTGGCGTGCTCGATGCGGACGTCCTCGACGTTGACCCCGGACCGTTCGGCGTCGGCGAAGATCCGGGCCAGCTCGCCCGGCCGGTCGCTGATGAGCACGCACACCGTCTCGTACGCGGTGGGGGCGGTCCCGTGCTTGCCGGGGACCCGGACCCGGCCGGCGTTGCCCCGGCGCAGGACGTCCTCGATGCCCTCGGCGCCCGTGCGGCGCCGCTCGTCGTCGGCGGACTGGAGGCCGCGCAGCGCCCGGACCGTCTCGTCCAGGTCGGCGGCGACCCCGGCGAGCACGTCGGCGACCGGCCCGGGGTTGGCGGAGAGGATCTCCACCCACATCCGGGGGTCGGACGCGGCGATCCGGGTGACGTCCCTGATGCCCTGGCCGCAGAGGCGCACGGCGGTCTCGTCGGCGTCCTCCAGGCGGGCGGCGACCATGGACGAGATCAGCTGCGGGGTGTGGGAGACCAGGGCGACGGCCCGGTCGTGGGCGTCGGCGTCCATCACGACGGGGACGGCGCGGCAGAGCGCGACCAGTTCCAGGGCGAGGTTGAGGACCTCGGTGTCGGTGTCACGGGTCGGGGTGAGGACCCAGGGCCGCCCCTCGAAGAGGTCGGCGGTGGCCGCGAGGGGGCCGGACCGCTCCTTGCCCGCCATGGGGTGCGTGCCGATGTACGGGGCGAGGTCGACGCCGAGGGCCTCCAGTTCGCGGCGCGGGCCGCCCTTGACGCTGGCCACGTCGAGGTAGCCGCGGGCCGCCCCGTCCCGCATGGCGGCGGCCAGCACCGGGGCCACATGGGCGGGCGGCACGGCGACGACCGCCAGGTCGACGCGGTCCTCGGGCGCCTCGTCCGTGCCCGCCCCCAGCGCGGCCGCGGTGCGGGCCGACTCGGGGTCGTGGTCGACGAGGTGGACCTGGATGCCCCGCCCGGCGAGGGCGAGGGCTGCGGAGGTGCCGACGAGGCCCGTTCCGATGACGAGGGCGGTTCTCACTGGGTGATGTCCTTGCGGAGGGCGGCGGTGGCGCCGAGGTACACATGGGTGATCTCGGACCTGGGAAGGTACGTCTCGACGTGCGCGAGGAGCCGGACCACGCGGGGCATGGCCCCCACCACGTCGAGCTCCTGCGCGCAGATCAGCGGCACGTCGACGATACCGAGCCCGCGCACGGCGGCGGCCGGGAAGTCGGCGTGCAGATCGGGGGTGGCGGTGAACCAGATGCTGATCAGGTCGTCCGCGAGGAGCCGGTTGCGCTCCAGGACGGCGGTGAGCAGGGCGCCGACCCGTTCGGCCATGTGCCCGGACTCGTCCCGCTCCAGCTGGACGGCCCCGCGGACCGCTCGTACCACCACGTCGTGCTCCCGCCTCCGCGCCTGCGTGGTCCTTGCCGCACCCTCCTGTGGGACCAGCCTAAGGGGAGTCCCCGGACGGGCGGCGGGCGGCCGGAGGGCGGGTCCGCGCCGGGCGGGTGCTCCCGCCGGCCGGGCGCGGCCCGGAAATCCCGGGCGGCCGCACGGCCGTCCGCGTACCCTCGCCCGCATGATCACTCCGGCCGCCGAGGCCCTCGTGCGCGACCACACGGTGTACGCGTGCGTGATGGGCTCGCGGGCCTTCGGGCTCGCGACGGACGACAGCGACACCGACCGGCGGGGCGTCTTCGTCGCGCCCACGCCGCTGTTCTGGCGGTTCGAGAAGCCCCCGACGCATGTCGAGGGTCCGGCGCCGGAGCAGTTCTCCTGGGAGCTGGAACGCTTCTGCACGTTCGCGCTGCGCGCCAATCCCAATGTCCTGGAGTGCCTGCACTCCCCGCTGGTGGAGCACGTCGACGAGGTGGGCCGGGAGATCCTGTCCCTGCGCGGGGCGTTTCTCTCGCGGGAGGCCCATCGGACCTTCAGCCGCTACGCGGTGGCGCAGCGCGCGAAGCTGGAGGCGGGCATCCGGCGGCACGGGACGCCGCGCTGGAAGCACGCCATGCATCTGCTGCGGCTGCTGGCCGGCGGCCGGGACCTGCTGCGGACCGGTGAGCTCCGGATCGAGGTGGGCGAGGCCCGGGAGGAACTCCTGTCCGTGAAGCGGGGCGAGGTCCCCTGGCCGGAGGTCGAGCGCCGGATGACCAGGCTGGCGGAGGAGTGCGAGGAGGCGGCCGCCTCCTCGCCGCTGCCGGCCGAGCCGGACCGGGCCCGGGTGGAGGACTTCCTGGTCCGCGTCCGCCGGGCGTCCGCGCTCTCCTCCGCCGAGCGGGAGTGAGCGCCCGCCCCGGGCGCGAGCGGTCCCGGCACGGACGGACCCGGCACGGACGGGACGGACGCGCGGGCGGACCGCCGCCCGCGCGGCGGCTCAGCCCGGCTGCCCCGACCGGACGCGCACCACGAGCTCGTTCAGGGCGTCGAAGCCGCCCGCCGTCCCGGGGAGCACCGACGTTTCCCGGGCCTCCTCCAGCACCCCGTGCGGCGCCTCGACGTCGCGCGCGACCAGCCCGCCGTCCAGCCCCTGTGCCCTCCCGTGCTCGGCCTCGGCCTTGGCCTCGATCAGTTCCGGCAGGTACGCGGGGGCCTCGACGTCGTCGAGGAGGGACGGCATATGGGCCCGCACCTCGCCGCTGCGCATCAGATGGATGCCGGTGAGCAGCGCCCGGAACGTGTACAGCAGGGGCTTCAGTTCGCCGGACTTCTCGTGGAGCCGCCACTGATTGCGGGCGAAGCCGCCGTAGTGACGCGCGTGGTCACGGGTGAGCACCGCCGGCGCCAGGGCGACCAGTTCCATGTGCGGTCCGCTCGTGTGCACGACCAGCGGGGACAGCAGCTGTTCCAGCACGTAGCCGTTCGGTTTCAGCATCAGCCGGACGAACTTCCGCAGGTCGTGGGTGACGAGGTCCGTCTCGGTCCCGTCCCGGTCCCACATCCGCGAGCGCGTCTCCTCGGGCCTGCGCAGTCCGAGCAGGTCGGCCGCGGGCAGGAGATGGACCCCCCGAAGGTCCACATCCGAGTCCCTGGACGGGAATCCGTACAAGTGCGCCCCGGAGACCGTGGCGAACAGCAGCTGATGGCGCTCCTCGGCGAGGACCGGACCGAAGTCCGTGACCGGCAGCCCGGCCTTGCGGAGTGCCGTCGTTTCCGTGGGCATGGCTCAGGCGTCCCAGAGCGCCCCCAGTGACAGCAGGTCGCTTCGGTACTCGATCCGCTCCGACCATTCCTTGGGCCAGGCCGCCGCCCCCAGGTGGGCTCCGGCGAACGCGCCGGTGAGGCAGCCGAGGGAGTCGGAGTCGCCGCGGGTGCAGGCGGCCCGGCGCAGGGCGGTGACCGGTTCGCCGGGGAAGAGCAGGAAGCAGTGCAGGGCCGTGGCGAGCGCCTCCTCCGCGATCCAGCCGTCGCCGGTCCTCTCGCAGGGGTCGGTCTCCGGGGACGGGGCCAGCAGCGCGTCCTGGACGCGGGCCAGGGCGTTCAGGCACTCCTCCCAGCCGCGCTGGATGTACCGCTCCGGCGAGGCGTCGCCCGCGTACCGCCACAGGTCGCCGAGCCAGCGCGTGTGGTAGGTGCCGCTGTTCTCGTACGCGTACGAGCGCAGCTGTCCGAGCAGGCCGGCCGGGGCCGCGCCCTGCGCCAGCAGGTGCACCGCGCGGGCCGTCAGGTCGGACGCGGCGAGCGCGGTGGGGTGCCCGTGGGTGAGGGCCGCCTGCAACTGGGCGGCGCCGGAGCGCTGTTCGTGGCTGAGCCCGGGGACGAGCCCGACCGGCGCCACCCGCATGTTGGCGCCGCAGCCCTTGGAGCCGGTCTGGCTGGCCTCCTGCCACAGCCGGTCGCTGTCGAGCAGCCGGCAGGCGGTCATGCAGGTGCGGCCGGGGGCGCGGTTGTTGTCGGGCGAGTGGTACCAGTCGACGAACTCCTCGCGCACCGGGCGGACCAGCCGCAGCGGGGTGAGCAGCCCGCGGCCCATCGCGGTGCGTATGCCGCGTCCGAGGGCCAGCGCCATCTGGGTGTCGTCGGAGACGAACGCCGGCTTCGGCAGCCGCATCCGCCGCCAGGGACCGCATTTGGCGAGGATCGAGGGCACGTTGTTGAACTCGGTCGGGAAGCCCAGCGCGTCGCCGAGCGCGAGCCCGGTCAGCGCGCCGGTGGCGGCCTGCTTGGTGATGGTCCTGGTCACGATCACGTGCTTCTTCCTTCCGGTCTCAGGAGTGGGGGGTGCAGGGCGGTGGCGGCTCCCGCCCGGTACAGCGCCGCGGGTTTCCCCCGCCCGCCGGTGCGGCGCGGCGCCCCTTCCACGGCCTGGACGAAGCCGGGCGTGGTGAGGACCTTGCGCCGGAAGTTGGGCCGGTCCAGCACAACGTCCCAGACCGTCTCGTACACCTGCCGGAGCTCCCCCAGGGTGAACTCGGGCGGGCAGAACGCGGTGGCCAGGCAGGTGTACTCGAGCTTGGCGCCGATCCGGTCGTGGGCGTCGGCGAGGATCCGGTCGTGGTCGAAGGCGAGCGGGCCGGCGGTCTTCGCGTCCCACCAGCGGGCGTTGGCGGCGTCGCCGCCGCCCCGGGGTTCGGGGAGGTCGGGGACGAGCGCGGCGTAGGCGACGGAGACGACCCGCATCCTCGGGTCGCGGTCCGGGGCGCTGTAGGTGCGCAGCTGTTCCAGGTGGAGGGCGCCGACGGTGACGTCGGTCAGCCCGGTCTCCTCGGCGAGCTCCCGACGTGCGGCCTCCTCGGCGGACTCGCGGGGCCGGACGAAGCCGCCGGGCAGCGCCCACTGCCCCCGGTGGGGCTCCTCGCCCCGTTCGACGAGCAGAACCTTCAGCCGGGTGGCGCGGACCGTGAAGACGGCGAGGTCGACGGTGACCGCGAACGGCTCGAAGGCGTACGGGTCGTAGCCCGCGGGGGCGCCGGCGCTCATCGCCGGTCCGGGAGCGGTGCGTCGGGGCACACCGAATCTGCGAGCCTCACACCCGCCTCCTTAATAGTCATTCTGACTATAAAGAATGGACGGGCAGGACAGAAGGCCCGCGGCCGGTTCCCGTCCGGGGAGAACGGGAACCGGCCGCGGGCCGTGGAACGGAGGGGCGCGGCGTCGCGGGCGGTCGCGGAGGCGCGGACCCGCCGGGGCGTCGCGGACGGCCGCCTACAGGCCGACCTCGCGCATCAGCATGCCGACCTCGGTGTTGGTGAGGCGGCGCAGCCAGCCGGACTTCTGGTCGCCCAGCGGGATCGGGCCGAAGGACGTCCGGACGAGCCGTTCGACCGGGAAGCCGGCCTCGGCCAGCATCCGGCGGACGATGTGCTTGCGGCCCTCGTGGAGGGTGACCTCGACCAGGTAGTTCTTGCCGGTGTTCTCGACCACCCGGAAGTGGTCGGCGCGGGCGTACCCGTCCTCCAGCGGGATGCCGTCCTTGAGCCGCTTCCCCAGGTCGCGCGGGAGCGGGCCCTGGATGGCGGCCAGATAGGTCTTCTTCACCCCGTACTTGGGGTGGGTCAGCCGGTGGGCCAGCTCCCCGTGGTTGGTGAGCAGCAGGATGCCCTCGGTCTCGGTGTCCAGCCGGCCCACGTGGAAGAGGCGGGTCTCGCGGTTGGTGACGTAGTCGCCGAGGCACTGGCGGCCGTCCGGGTCCTCCATGGAGGAGACCACTCCGGCGGGCTTGTTCAGCGCGAAGAAGAGGTACGACTGGGCGGCGACGGTCAGTCCGTCGACCTTGATCTCGTCCTTGTGCACGTCGACGCGGCGGCCCTGCTCCAGCACCACCTCGCCGTTGATCTCGACGCGGCCCTGGTCGATCAGCTCCTCGCAGGCGCGGCGGGAGCCCAGCCCGGCCCTGGCGAGGACCTTCTGCAGCCGCTCGCCCTCCTGCTCGGCGCCCGGGAAGGTCTTGGGCGTGCGGACCTCGGGCCTGCCCGCGTACCGGTCCCGGTTGCGCTGCTCGATCTTGGCGTCGAGCTCGCGGGGGCGGGACGGGGCGCCCTGGCGGCGCTGACCGCCGCCGCCTCGCCCGTCGCGGCTCTGCGCGGGCCTGGGACCGCCCTTGGCGCCGCCGCGCGCGGCCGCGCCGCGGCCCTTGCGGGGGCCCTCGCCGTCCTGCCCGCCCTGGGCGCCCACGTCGTAGCGGCGCTCCTCCGGCCTGGGCCGGCGGGGGCGCTGCTCCTGACGTCCGCCGCGACCCGCGCCGGCACCCCGGGAATTCCGGTCGCCGCCGCTCCGGCCGCCGCCGCTTCCGCTGTTCCTGCCACTGCTTCGCATCAAAATTCCGTCTTGTCGTCTGCGTGGGTATCGGGGGTGTCCGGTGCGTCCGGATCGAACGACGGCACACCCTCTCGCGTCTCGGCCTCGATCGCGTCCGCCTCGGGGAGGAAGGGCGCGAGCTCCGGGAGCTCGTCCAGGCCGCGCAGGCCCATCCGCTCCAGAAAGTAGTTCGTCGTCCTGTACAGGATCGCACCTGTTTCGGGTTCCGCGCCCGCCTCCTCGACGAGCCCCCGCTGGAGCAGGGTCCGCATGACCCCGTCGCAGTTCACTCCGCGGACGGCGGAGACCCGGGACCGGCTGACGGGCTGGCGGTACGCGACCACCGCCAGGGTCTCCAGCGCGGCCTGGGTGAGCCGGGCCTGCTGGCCGTCCAGGACGAAGCCCTCGACGGCCGCCGCGTACTCGGGCCGGGTGTAGAAGCGCCAGCCGCCGGCGACGAGTCTCAGCTCGAACCCCCGGCGCTGGGCGGTGTACTCGTCGGCCAGTTCGCGCAGCGCGCCGGCGACGGCCGCGCGGGGGCGGGCCAGCACCTTGGCGAGGTGCTCCTCGGTGGCGGGCTCGTCGACGACCATGAGGACGGCCTCCAGGGCGGGCTTCAGGTCGAGATCCGCGACGGCGGGGGCGTCGTCGCTGTCCTGCCGGTTCATGTCTTCCCATCCTCCCGGACGTCCTGCGCCCCGGTTCCGGAGCCGGCGTCGGTCTCCGCGTCGAACTCGTCGGTGACGACGGGCCCGGCGCCCTCTCCTCCGGCCCAGCGCACCAGCAGCTCTCCGAGTGCCTCGTCCTGGTCCAGCGTCACGGCCCTCTCCCGGTACAGCTCCAGCAGCGCGAGGAACCGGGCGACGACGGTGAGGGTGTCCGGGGCGTCCTCGGTGAGCTCCCGGAAGGTGGCGGCGCCCGCCTCGCGCAGCCGCGCCACCACGACCTCGGCCTGTTCCCGCACGCTGACCAGGGGGGCGTGGATGTGGTCGACGTACACCCGGGGCTCGGGCTTCGGCCGCGTCGCCTTCACGGCGAGCCTGGCGAACCCCTCGGCGCCGATGCCGAGGACGACCTCGGGGAGCAGCTCGGCGTGGTGCGGCTCCAGGCCCACGGTGCGCGGGTGGCGCCGCCCCTCCGCGTCCAGACGGCCGTCGAAGATCTCCGCGACGCGTTTGTACGCGCGGTACTGGAGCAGCCGGGCGAAGAGCAGGTCCCGGGCCTCCAGCAGCGCCAGGTCGGCCTCGTCCTCCACCTCGGCGGCGGGCAGCAGCCGGGCGGCCTTCAGGTCCAGCAGGGTCGCGGCGACGACCAGGAACTCGGTGGTCTGGTCCAGGTCCCAGTCCGGGCCCCGTGCGTGGATGTGCGCCATGAACTCGTCGGTGACCTGGGACAGCGCGACCTCGGTCACATCGAGCTTGTGCTTGGAGATGAGCTGGAGCAGCAGGTCGAAGGGGCCCTCGAAGTTCGCCAGCCGCACGGTGAACCGACCGTCTCCGGCGGAGTCGGAGTCGGTCGGCTCGTCGGTGTCGTCGGCGTCATCGACCACGGGGGCCTCGGGGGCCTCTGCCGCGTGACCGGCCACCGCCCCGGCGTCCGGGCCCGGCACGGCCGGCTCGGACGAGGGCGGCTCGGACGCGACCTGTTCGGAGGGGGCCGTTCCCGGCCCGCCCGGGTCCTGCGCCGGTGCCGCGGCGGCCGTCGCCGTCGGGACGCCCGTGGACGCCGGGGGTTCCGCGCCCGCCCCGGCAGGCGGCTTCGACACGGCCGGCCCGTTCCCGGGCGCCGCGCCCGCTCCGTCCTCCGTCCCCCGGGACGCGGTCCGGCCGCCCGGACCGGGGCCCAGGGGGCGGCGGGGAGTGCGGGCGGGCTCGTCGGTCGTCGGCATGTGGATCCAGGGGCAAGCGGGATACGGGCGGCGGGCGGCGGCCCGTACGGAAGAGCCGGCCGATCGGCCGGCGGCGGCGCTCCGGGCAGGCTACCCGCGCCCGGGTCAGCGGCCGCGCAGCCGCCGTACCAGGATGCTCGCGTCGCCCCGGGACTCCAGGTCGGCGAGCACCACCGCGACCGCCTCACGGACGATCCGCCCGCGGTCGACCGCGAGCCCGTGCTCGCCGCGCAGGACGAGGCGGGCGTGTTCGAGGTCCATGAGTTCCTCGGCCGAGACGTAGACGGTGATCTTCTCGTCGTGACGCTCCCGGCCGCTGGGCCGCCGGTTCGCCCCGCGGCCGGCTCCGCGGCCGCGCTGCGGCTGGACGCCGGGGGCCGTCTCCGGCGCGGCGGGCCGGGCCCTGCGGGCCGGCTGTCCGGCCGCCGGGCCCCGGTCGCCCTCGGCTCCGCGGCCGCGCGGCTCCGCCGCCTCGGCGTCCGCCGCCGTGTGCTCCTCCCGGCCGCCGGCCGCCTCGGCCGCGCCCGTCCCGGGCCGCTCGGCCCCGGGGTCGTTCTCACCGGCGGGACCCGGGACCCGGGCCTCGCCGTTCGCCTTGCGCCGCCGGTCCGCCGGGGACGAGGACTGCAGTCCCGTCCCCCCGGTGGTACGGAACAGTTCGTCGGCTCCGGGCAGACTCACTCGGCGTGACACCGGGCGAGCACCTCCCTGGCGAGCTGGCGATAGGCGGCGGCGCCGACCGAGTTGGAGGCGTACGTGGTGATGGGCTCGCCGGCGACCGTGGTCTCGGGGAAGCGCACGGTGCGCCCGATGACCGTGTGGTAGACGTGGTCGTCGAACGCCTCGACGACGCGTGCGAGGACCTCGCGGCTGTGCACCGTACGGGAGTCGTACATGGTCGCGAGGATGCCGTCGAGCTGCAGCTCGGGGTTGAGCCGCTCCTGGACCTTCTCGATGGTCTCGGTGAGCAACGCCACACCGCGCAGGGCGAAGAACTCGCACTCCAGCGGCACTATGACCTTGTGCGCGGCCGTGAGGGCGTTCACCGTGAGCAGGCCCAGCGAGGGCTGGCAGTCGATCACGATGTAGTCGTAGTCGGCCATCAGCGGCTTCAGGGCGCGCTGCAGGGTGGACTCCCGGGCCACCTCGCTGACCAGCTGCACCTCGGCGGCCGACAGGTCGATGTTGCTCGGCAGCAGGTCCATGTTCGGGACCGCGGTCTTCAGCAGGACCTCGTCGGCCGACATGCCCCGCTCCATGAGCAGGTTGTAGACGGTGAGGTCGAGCTCCATCGGGTTGACGCCGAGCCCGACCGACAGGGCGCCCTGCGGGTCGAAGTCGACGAGCAGGACCCGGCGTCCGTACTCCGCCAGCGCGGCGCCCAGGTTGATGGTCGACGTGGTCTTGCCGACGCCGCCCTTCTGGTTGCACATCGCGATGATCTTCGCGGGGCCGTGGTCGGTCAGCGGGCCCGGGATCGGGAAGTAGGGCAGGGGCCGACCGGTCGGGCCGATCCGCTCGCGGCGCTGACGGGCAGCGTCGGGTGCGAGGGTGGCCGCGTACTCCGGATCGGGCTCGTACTCGGCGTCGGGGTCGTAGAAGTGCCCCTTGGGCACCTCGTCGAAGTCGGCGAAGCGGGCGGTCTCTCGGCCACTCTCGTTGCCGGCCATGGCGTTCACGTGTAGGCCGTCCATCATCTGGGGGGCTGTCGTCATGTGCTGGTTGGTGGCGAAGGTGCGGACAGCGACGGAGCCGACAGCCTCCGGCCCGAGCGGGCCCCGGCCCCGTGCGGGCATCCCTGGACGAATACCCCCGGGAGTAAATGTCGACTCATTCACAAGTCGTCTTACCTCCTTGGAAGTGACCAGGAAACTTATCGATAGGTCAGCGTGGCACCATGCCGACGATTGGCGACTCTATGGCGTGTCACCGCTTCGCAGCAACACAATCCGCCGGACGCGGCCCGATGTGTCGGCAATCAAACACCTCCCTGTCAAGGGTGCGCGGCGATCCGGACACATCTTCACCGGGTGCGCGAACCGGCCGAAGAGCCGCTTTCACCACGAGTCGGACGGCGGCGCCGGGCTCCCGGCACACGTCGGGCCGGACCCTGCTCGGCAGGATCCGGCCCGACGTGTGAGGTTGACGGGAGGGTCCACAGACCCTTCCCGGGCGACTGGACCGAGGGCGGCCGTCAGCCGATGAGCGAGCTCAGCTCGACGTGCTCCAGGCCGTGCGCCTCGGCGACCTCGCGGTAGACGACCTTGCCGTCGTGGGTGTTGAGACCCTTGGCCAGCGCCGGGTCGCGGCGCAGCGCCTCGACCCAGCCGCGATTGGCGAGCTCGACGATGTACGGCAGCGTGGCGTTGGTGAGGGCGTAGGTGGAGGTGTTCGGCACCGCGCCCGGCATGTTGGCGACGCAGTAGAAGACCGACTCGTGGACCTTGAAGGTCGGCTCGGCGTGCGTCGTGGCGTGGGAGTCCTCGAAGCAGCCGCCCTGGTCGATCGCAATGTCGACAAGTACGCTTCCGGGCTTCATCTTGGCGACGAGCTCGTTGGTGACCAGCTTCGGGGCCTTGGCGCCCGGGATGAGGACGGCGCCGACGACGAGGTCGGCCTCGACGACGGCCTTCTCCAGCTCGAAGGCGTTGGACACGACGGTCTGCACCTTGGTGCCGAAGATCTTGTCGGCCTCGCGCAGCTTGTTGATGTCCTTGTCGAGCAGCGTGACGTGGAAGCCGAGGCCGACGGCGATCTGGGTGGCGTTCCAGCCGGAGACGCCGCCGCCGATGACGACGGCCTTGCCGGCCGCCGTGCCCGGGACGCCGGCGGGGAGCACGCCGCGGCCGCCGGCCGAGCGCATCAGGTGGTACGCGCCCACCTGCGGGGCCAGCCGGCCCGCGACCTCGGACATGGGGGCCAGCAGCGGCAGGGCGCGGTTGGCGGTCTCGACCGTCTCGTACGCTATGGCCGTCGTGCCGGACTGCAGGAGCGCGTCCGTGCACTCGCGGGAGGCCGCGAGGTGCAGGTAGGTGAAGAGCGTCTGGTCCTTGCGGAGGCGGTGGTACTCCTCCGCGACCGGCTCCTTGACCTTGAGCACCAGGTCGGCGGCGGCCCAGACCTCGTCGGCGGTGGGGAGGATCTGCGCCCCGGCGGCGACGTACTCCTCGTCCGTGATGGAGGAGCCGGCCCCGGCGTTCTGCTCGACGATGACCTGGTGGCCGTTGCGGACGAGCTCGTGCACACCGGCGGGCGTGATCGCCACCCGGAACTCGTTGTTCTTGACTTCGCGGGGGATGCCGACCTTCACGTCGATCACGGTCCTTGGCTCAGAGGGTTGCCCAGGGCATGACTGCGCATACCCGGATAGACACTGCGTAAATGGAGACACCGCGAACTGACGCGGTACAGCCAGTCTAATGAAGGGTTTCTCCCTGTCTAGCCTTACAAAGCATTAATTTTCTGTCACCCCACTACGGATTTCGCAGGTCTCGCCCTGGTTCCGCAGCAGACTGCCGGCCAGTCCCCGGTGCAGCCGGGCCGCGGCGGGGTCGCCGAGCCGCTCGAACGTGTCGGCCAGCCGCAGCTGCAGCGCCGCGTGGAGCCGCACGTCCCCGGCCCGCGCGGCCCAGTGGACGGCCTCCTGGCAGGTCTCCAGCGATTCGCGCGGCCGGCCCGCGTACTCCTGCACCCGGGCGGCCTCGCTCAGCGCCCGCGCCTGGGCCGGCACGTCGCCGAGCCTGCGGTACCCGGCGGCGGCGGCCCGCCAGTTCCGCAGTGCCTCGCCGTACCGCCCGGCGTAGGCGTGGACGGCACCCAGCCGCCCGTACAGCCGCGCCTCGTCGGCCCGCTCGCCCTGGCCCAGGCGCTGGGCCAGGGCCCGGCCGAACCAGTCGGCGGCCCGTTGGTAGTCGCCCAGCTCGGCGTAGGCGGCGCCTACGGATTCCATCGCCCTGCCCGCGGCGTACAGGTCGTTCGCCGCCCGCCCGGCGTCCAGCGCGGCCCGGTAGCGGGCCAGCGCGTCCCGGGTGCGGCCGGTCCTGGCGTCCAGGTCGGCGAGGTTGAGCAGCGCGGCGGCCCGTTCCCTCGGCAGGTCGCGCCGCTCGGCGACGGCCAGGACCAGGCCGTGCAGTCCGTACAGGTCGGGCGCGGCGGCCTCGGTGCCCTGGTGCACCGCCAGCGCCCGCACCAGCGCGGACACCAACCTCCTCGCCAGGGTGTCGAGTTGGCCGTCCGCCACGGCGAGCTCGGCGGAGGCCAGCAGGGCCGGCCGGCGGGCCCGCAGCCAGGCGGCGGCCGTGTCCGGGTCCGGGAAGCGCAGCGAGCGCGGCAGCGCGGCGAGCCCGCGGCGGGCCGGGGAGCCCTCGGGATCGGTGATCGCGCGGCAGGACTGGAGCAGCCGGACGGTCCGCTCCAGCATCCGGGCCCGGGCGAGCTGGATCTCGCCCGGCCGGTCCCGGGACTCCAGCAGGGCCCGCAGCAGGGGTGCGAGGCAGCCGGGCACCTCGTACCGCGACCGGTCCGCCTCGTCGGCGCGCAGCAGCCCCAGGGCCACGAAGCCGTCGAGGACCTCCCGGGCGGTGTGGACGGAGCAGCCGGCCAGCGCGGAGGTGGTGTGGACGTCCGCGAGCCCGGCCGGGGCGAGGGCGAGCAGGCGCAGCGTCCGGGCGGCGGCGGGCGGCAGGGTGTCGTGGACCAGCCGGAGGACCCGGGCCAGCGGGCGGGCCCCGGCGGACCGCTCCGGATCGTCCGGCTGTTCGCGGAGCCGCCTGGTGACGTCGGAGACGGAGGCCATGGGGCGGGCGGCGAGCCAGCCGCCCGCCATCATCAGGGCCGCGGGCAGCCCGCCGCACTCCTCGGCCAGGCTCTCGGCGGTGCACGGGTCGACGGTGATCCGGACCTCGCCGATGAGGCCGGCGAGCAACTGGACGGCGGAGGCGGCGTCCAGGCCGCCGAGCGTGCAGGGGCGGACGTCCGGGATGCCGGTCAACGGGCCCTCGGAGGTGGCCACGACGAGGCAGTCGGGATCGTCCGGGAGCAGTGGGTCGACCTGCTCCGCGTCCACGGCGTCGTCCAGGAACAGCAGGGCGCGGCGTCCGACCAGCGCCTCGCGGACCATCCCGGAGAGCTCGTCGCCGTCGGCGCCGGGCGGTCCGGTCACCCCCAGCTGGTCGAGCAGTTCCCGCGCGGTGCGCTCGGTGGACACGCGGGCGCCGTCGGGATCGGTGAGCCGGGCGTGCAGCGGGTCCTCGGCGCGGTCGCCCTCGGCGAGCAGACGGCGGACGAGCTCGCGGGCCAGCGCGGTGCGTCCGGAACCGGGGCGGCCGGCGATCAGCAGGACCCGGGCGCGGAGGGCCTTGCGGCCGGCCATGGTGTCCAGTCCGGCGCGTTCGACGTCGGCCCGCAACTGCTTCAACTCCCGTGCGCGGCCGAAGAATCGGGACGGGGCGGGGCCGGACGCCTCCTCGCTTCCCGCCGCCTTGGCCGGGCTGCCGGTGTCCACCGCCTGATCCGTCACGGGCCACGCTCCACTTCGCCGCACGCGTTGCCCGCCGGGACTCCGGTCAGGGCGTTCCGAGCGTAGTTCAGACGAGTGGAC
Source organism: Streptomyces tyrfis (assembly GCF_037034285.1). Lineage (NCBI taxonomy): Bacteria > Bacillati > Actinomycetota > Actinomycetes > Kitasatosporales > Streptomycetaceae > Streptomyces > Streptomyces tyrfis. The sequence continues at coordinate 106,511 of NZ_JBAGJZ010000024.1, forward strand.
GATCGGCGTGGAGCGTGGCGCGGAGATCCCTCGATCGGATCATCGCCTTTTCCTATTGAAGGGATTGTCCGGCGGTTCGACGGCGCGGAAGGCGTGGCCTCGCGAGGGCGACCGAGCCGGGCCGGGAACGGGCCGGGGTCGGACAGGAAGCGAACCGAGAGCGAACCGGAACGGGCCTGCTTCGCGGCGCCGTGGTGCCGCGGACCCGCGGCCCCTCCCCGTTCCTCTCCCTCTTCTCCCCTTTTCCCTCTTCTCCTCTTTCTTCTCCGTTCCCCCGTCTCCCCCTCTTCTCTCTTCCTCTTCTTCTCCGGAACACCGTGACCGTCCCCGGCCATGCGCCCGGGCGGGGGGAGACGATCCGCCACGCCGGCCCCCCGCTTTCGTCGGGGCGGCCCGTCGCAGAACGGCGGATCCGGGGGAGGACGCCGCTTCCTAGCGTCGAAGCCATGAATGAACGGACCCCCTCGTACCACCCCGTCAGGGCGCGGCGCCGCGCCGAAGGCTGGATGTTCCTCGTCGAGGCCGTACGCGATCCGCGGACCACCGGCGCCGTCGCTCCCAGCGGCAGGGCGCTCGCCCGCGCCCTGTCCGAACCCGTCCGGGCCCGGTCGTCCCGTCCGCCGGCGGTCCTGGAGGCCGGCGCCGGCACCGGCGCGGTCACCCGCGAACTGATGGCCCTGCTGCCCCGCGGCAGCCGCCTCGACGTCGTGGAGGCCAACCCGCGCTTCGCCGAGCGGCTGCGCCGCCTCGTCGCCGCGCACCCCGGTCCGGCGTCCCGGTCCGTGGAGGTGACGGTGAAGCAGGCGTATGTCGAGGACCTCGCGACCGACCGGCGCTACGACGTGATCGTGTCCGGTCTGCCGCTGACCAACTTCGCTCCCCGGGACGTCGAGCGGATCATGGCCCGGTATCTGGAACTGCTGCGCCCCGGCGGCACCCTGGTCTGCTTCGCGTACCTGGGCACCCGCAGGGCCCGCGCCCTGTTCGCCTCACGGGCCGAGGCGCGCCGGCACGCCGCGGTGGACGACGTGATGGCCGCCTACCGGCATCGCTGCGCCACCGGCCGCCGCACGGTGTGGGCCAACCTGCCTCCGGCCCGTGTCTGGCACCTGCGACGGCCGCTGCTCTCCGCCCAGGACTCCGCCGCCTCCCCCGACCCCGTCCGCTCCCCGGACGCTGCCGGCCCCCGGAGCTCCCCCGTCCCCCACGTCGTTCCGGGCTCCCCGGACTCCCCCGGCCCCCGGACCCCCTCCGGCGTCCAGGACTCTCCCGGCTCCCGGATCTGATCCGGCTCCCCCGCCTCCCCCGGCGGCCGGCGGCGTTCCCGGGAGCGGCCCGCGCGCCGACGGGCCGTCAGACCTCGAACGGGCCGTCAGACCTCGAACGGGCGGGCCGGCCACGGCGCCTCGGCCGGGCGCAGCGCGTCGGCCCCGTCCCCGGCGAGCGCCGCCGCGAGCGAGAGGACGCCCACCACCAGGCAGTTGTTGTGCAGGTCCCCGGCGAGCACGCCCCGTACCAGCTCCTGGAGCGGCACCCGGGCCAGTTCCATGTCGGCCTCCTCCTCGGAGACCTCGTAGCGCTCCCCGTCCGCCTCGGACAGGCCGCGGGCCAGGAAGATCCGCACGGCCTCGTCGCAGCCGCCCGGCGTGGTGTAGACGTCGGTCAGCACCCGCCAGTCCTCAGCCTTGGCGTACGCCTCCTCGTAGAGCTCGCGCTGGGCGGCGTGCAGCGGGTTCTCGCCGGGGACGTCGAGCAGTCCGGCGGGGATCTCCCAGAGCTTGTGGCGGACCGGGTGGCGGTACTGCCGCAGCACCAGGACCCGGTTCTCCTCGTCGAGGGCGAGCACGGCGACCGAGCCGGGGTGGACCTGGTAGTCGCGGCGGACGACCGTGCCGTCGGGCATCACCACCTCGTCGGTGCGGACGCTGGTCTTGTTGCCGGTGAAGGGGGTATCCGTCGCGGTGACCTGCCACTCCTCGGGCGTGTCCTGGAAAACCATCTACGTCCTTCCACAGAAAACGGAAACCGGGGCACGCGTCCTGTTCGGACCCGTACCCCGGTCAACGTTAATGCCTGTGCGGCGCCCGGCCGCGCGCCCGCTACTTGCCGGCGGCGGCGCCCGTCTTGCGTGCGACGGCCGCCTTCACCAGGCCCGCGAAGAGCGGGTGCGGGCGGGTCGGGCGGGAGCGGAGCTCCGGGTGCGCCTGGGTGGCGACCAGGTAGGGGTGGACCTCGCGCGCGTACTCGACGTACTCGACGAGCTTGTTGTCCGGGGAGGTGCCGGAGAAGACCAGTCCGGCCTTCTTCTCCAGCTCGGCGCGGTAGGCGTTGTTCACCTCGTAGCGGTGGCGGTGGCGCTCCTCCACGTACGGCTGGCCGTCGTACGCCTCGCGGACCAGCGAGCCCTCGGCCAGCTTCGCCGGGTACAGGCCCAGTCGCATGGTGCCGCCCAGGTCGCCGGCGCCCTCGACGTAGGCCAGCTGCTCCTCCATCGTCGAGATGACCGGGTGCGCGGTGGCCGGGTCGAACTCGGTGGAGTTGGCGTCGGGGATCTCGGCGAGGTTGCGCGCCGCCTCGATCACGACGCACTGGAGGCCGAGGCAGAGGCCGAGCAGCGGCACCTTGTGCTCACGGGCGTACTGGATGGCGCCGATCTTGCCGTCGACGCCGCGGTCGCCGAAGCCGCCGGGAACGCAGATCGCGTCGACGTCCGCGAGCTGCTTGGCGGCGCCGGCCGGGGTCTTGCAGTCGTCGGAGGCGACCCACTTGACCTTGACCCGGGCCCGGTTGGCGAAGCCGCCGGCCCGGATGGCCTCGGTGACCGAGAGGTAGGCGTCGGGCAGGTCGATGTACTTGCCGACGAGCGCGACGGCGACCTCGTGGTCGGGGTTGTGGACGCGGTCCAGCAGGTCGTCCCAGGTGGTCCAGTCGACGTCCCGGAACGGCAGGTCGAGCTTGCGCACGACGTAGGCGTCCAGGCCCTCGGTGTGCAGCACCTTCGGGATGTCGTAGATCGACTTGGCGTCGACGCAGGCCACCACGGCGGCCTCGTCGACGTCGCACATCAGCGAGATCTTGCGCTTGATGGCGGTCGGCACGTCGCGGTCGGCGCGCAGCACGATGGCGTCCGGCTGGATGCCGATGTTGCGCAGGGCGGCGACGGAGTGCTGGGTGGGCTTGGTCTTGAGCTCGCCGGAGGGGCCGATGTAGGGCAGCAGCGAGATGTGCACGACGAAGACGTTGTCCCGGCCGACCTCGTGGCGGACCTGGCGGACGGTCTCCAGGAACGGCAGCGACTCGATGTCCCCGACCGTGCCGCCGACCTCGGTGATCACGACGTCGACGTCGTCGGTGGCCATGCGGCGGATGCGGTGCTTGATCTCGTTGGTGATGTGCGGGATGACCTGCACGGTGTCGCCGAGGTACTCGCCGCGCCGCTCCTTGGCGATCACCTGCGAGTAGACCTGGCCGGTGGTCACGTTGGCGGAGCCGTCGAGGTCGACGTCGAGGAAGCGCTCGTAGTGGCCGATGTCCAGGTCGGTCTCGGCGCCGTCGTTGGTGACGAACACCTCACCGTGCTGGAACGGGTTCATCGTGCCCGGGTCGACGTTCAGGTACGGGTCGAGCTTCTGCATGGTGACCCGGAGTCCGCGCGCCTTGAGCAGGGCGCCGAGGCTGGAGGCAGTCAGACCCTTGCCGAGGGACGAGGCGACACCCCCGGTGACGAAGATGTGCTTGGTCGTCGTGGATGTGGGCTGCATAGCCAAAGGGGGCTCCCGTGGTCGCGGTCATGAGGGGCGTTCCGGCGCCGCCGTCCGGAGGGTTCCGGCGATGCCGTCGCTGCGGTTCGGGGGCCTCGTCTGCTGTCACCGACGACCACCGGTCCACGGGCTACCAGGGTATCAGCGACAAAGGGGGGCCGCTTCCGGCCATATCCCGTACATTCACCCCACAAGATCATCACGGGTGCCGGTCCGCACCCGATCGGCGCAGGCCCGTTGTCAAGACGGTCGCGCAGATCACCCGGGTGCGTCGTATCCTGCTCGGACACTCGCTCCGGGCGAGGTACCCAGTGCGCAGGTTCCCTCATCACCACGCCTTGCGACACACTCTTGACCTGCAGTAATGCCCTACGGGGTGACATGGCCGTTCGACTGGAGACGCACGTGGCCGGGCGCATCGAGGATTACGCACTCATCGGAGACATGCAGACCGCAGCCCTGGTCTGCCGGGACGGCACGGTCGACTGGCTGTGCCTGCCCCGCTTCGATTCCCACGCCGTTTTCGCGGGCCTGCTGGGTACCGGGGAACACGGCTTCTGGCGCCTGGGGCCGGCGTGGGAGGACGAGGCGGAGCCGCCTTCCGCGGACCGCCGCCGGTACCGGGGCGATTCCCTCGTCCTGGAATCGGAGTGGGACACACCGCGCGGGACGGTCAGAGTGACCGATTTCATGCCGCCTCGTGACGGCGCCCCCCAGGTGATCCGGATCGTGGAGGGGATCAGCGGCCGGGTGCCGATGCGTTCCGAGCTGCGGATGCGGTTCAGCTACGGGCGGGTGACGCCGTGGGTGCACAAGGTGGACGGCCGTACGGTGGCCGTCGCCGGACCGGACTCGGTCTGGCTGGACACCTCCGCCGAGACGTACGGCGAGAACCTCACGACGTACTCCGACTTCACGGTGGCGCCGGGCGACCGGATCGCGTTCACGATCAGCTGGCAGCCCTCGCACCACGAGCCGCCGGCCCTGCCGGACCCGGAGGGCTCGCTGGAGGCCACCGCGGAGTTCTGGCGCGAGTGGGTCGAGCAGTGCACGTACCACGGGCCCTACCGGGAGGCCGTGGTCCGCTCCCTGATCGTCCTCAAGGCCCTGACATACGCCCCGACCGGCGGCATCGTCGCCGCGCCGACGACCTCGCTCCCCGAGGACATCGGCGGCTCCCGGAACTGGGACTACCGCTACACCTGGCTGCGCGACGCCGCGATCACCCTGTCCTCCCTGCTGCGCACCGGCTACCGCGAGGAGGCCCGCGCCTGGCGGGAGTGGCTGCTGCGGGCGGTCGCCGGCGACCCGGAGAACCTGCAGATCATGTACGGCATCGCGGGCGAGCGCGAGCTGGGCGAGGCCGAGCTGGACTGGCTGCCGGGCTACGAGAACTCCGCCCCGGTCCGGGTCGGCAACGGCGCCGCGGGCCAGCTCCAGCTGGACGTGTACGGCGAGGTCATCGAGGCGCTGCACCTCGCCCACATGACCGGGCTGACCCGCAACGACTACGCGACGGGCCTCCAGCTCAAGCTGATCGAGTACCTGGAGAAGCACTGGAACGAGCCGGACGAGGGCATCTGGGAGGTGCGCGGCCCGCGCCGCCACTTCGTCCACTCGAAGGTGATGGCCTGGGTCGCCGTCGACCGCACCATCAAGCTGATCGAGGCCGGGGACGCGGAGGGTCCGGTGGAGCGGCTGCGCGCGCTGCGCGACGAGATCCACCGGGACGTCTGCGAGCGGGGCTACGACGAGGAACGCAACACGTTCACCCAGTCCTACGGCTCGAAGGAGCTGGACGCCTCCCTGCTGCTGATTCCGCAGATGGGCTTCCTGCCGCCGGACGACAAGCGCGTGATCGGCACGATCGAGGCGATCCAGCGCGAGCTGTCCACGGAGGACGGCTTCGTGCTGCGCTACCCCACCATGGGCGACGACGCGGGCGTGGACGGCCTGGAGGGCGACGAGGGCGCGTTCCTGGCGTGCTCGTTCTGGCTGGCGGACGACCTGGCGATGATCGGCCGGGTCGACGAGGCCCGTCAGCTCTTCGAGAGGCTGCTGTCCCTGCGCAACGACCTGGGGCTGCTCGCCGAGGAGTGGGACCCCCGGCTCCAGCGCCAGGTGGGCAACTTCCCGCAGGCGTTCAGCCATGTCCCGCTGATCGACACCGCGCTGCGCCTGACGGCGAGCGGGGCGTACGTCGGCTGACCCCGGCGCGCCGGGCGCCGGGCCCGCTTCCGGTTCCCGCCGGGAACGGGCCCGGCGCCGTCCCGGCGCCCCGGGCGGTACCTTCCGAATCGGGGGGCCGGTTCGGGGGCCGGAGCGGACCGGCCGGATCAGGGCGGCCGCAGCCGGGCGGCTGCCCGTCGGACCCGAGTGGAAACGCGAGGCCAGAGCCAGTGGAGACGCAGGGCGGAATCACCGTGCAGCGGGCCCTCGAACTGCCCGGGCTGCGCAGCGGGCTCCCCGAGGTGGTGGCCGGCGCCGACCGGCTGCACCGCACGGTGCGCTGGGTGCACGCGGGCGAGGTGCCGAACATCGCCTCGCTGCTCAAGGGCGGCGAGCTGCTGCTCACCACCGGTCTGGGGCTGGGCGCCCGGCCCGCCGAGCAGCGGGCGTTCGTCCGCCGGCTCGCGGACCGGGGCATCGCCGCCCTGGTGGTGGAGCTCGGGCCGCGTTTCAGCAGGCTGCCCGCCTCGATCGTGGACGCCGCCCGCACGGCCGGTCTGCCGCTGGTGCAGCTGCACCGCGAGGTGCCGTTCGTGACGGTGACCGAGGAGATCCACACCGAGATCGTCAACGGGCACTACGCGCTGCTGCGGCAGGCCGAGGACGTGCACCGGCGGTGCACCCAGGCGCTGCTCGGCGGGGGCGGGGTGCCGCAGGTGCTGCGGATCCTGGCGGACTTCGCGGCCAACCCGGTCTTCCTGGAGACGGCGGACGGGCAGCTGCTGTACGCGGCGGGCCCGGGCTCCGGCCCGGTGGGCGCCGACCCGCTCCAGGTGTGGGACGGCATGCGCGGCGGCCGGGCGGCCCGGGAGTCGCCGCCCGCCGGATCGGTCCTGGTGGACGTGGAGGGCGGGGGCCCGGGGGGCGGTTCGGTGCGGGCCAGGCTGGTGCTGCTGGCCGTGTCGGGGCCGCCGGCGCCGGTGCACCGGATGGCGGCGGAGCGCGCGGCCGGGATACTCGCCGTGGTGCTGATGCAGGCCCGCCAGGAGGAGGAGCTGGCCGCGCGCGGCCGGGGCGACTTCCTGACGGATCTCGCGGAGGGCCGGATCGCGCCGGAGGACGCCCCGGCGCAGGCCCGGGTGCTGGGCTTCAAGCCGGGCGGGGCGCCGTTGCTGCCGGTGGTGATGCGGCTGGCGCCCGAGCTGTCCGGGTCCGGGAACTGGGCGCTGCTGGCACGGGCGGTGCTGGAGGAGCTCTCGTCGGTGGGGGTGCCGGTGCTGCTCGGGGTGCGGCCGGTGGAGGGCCGGGTGCCGGTGCTGCTGGGGCTGCGCGCCGAGTCGGAGCGCGCGGCGGTCGCGGACCGGGTCGCGGCGGCGCTGCGGGCCGGTGTGGAGCGCGCCGGCCTGGAGCGGGCCGGATCGCGTCCGCCGGTCGTGGTGGTGGGCGTCGCGGGCGGCTGGGCGGCGGCCGGCGCGGGGCTGCGGCACGCCGCGGAGACGGCGACGGCGGCGGACGGTCTGGACGACCGGCCGTGGTACGACGCCCGGCGCCTGGACATCGATCTGCTGCTGTGGCGGCTGCGGGACCACCCGGACCTGGCGGCCTTCGTCGACCGGGCGATCGGTCCGCTGCGCGATCACGACCGGACCTCGCGGCCTCCGCTGCTTCCGACGCTGGAGACGTATCTGGCCCACGCGGGCCGCAAGGCGGAGACGGCGCGCGAACTGCATCTGAACCGTCAGACGCTGTACAACAGGCTCGCCCGTATCGGTGAGTTGCTCGGCACCGACCTGGACGACCCGCAGGCGGTCCTGGCTCTGAGCCTGGCGTTGCGGGCCCGCCGCCACACCTCTCGGTGACGGCGGGGCACGGCGGCGCTCACCTGGCCCGGGGCGGCGCCAGGGGCTGCGTCAACTCGTCGTAGACGCTGAGCACATGAGCGATGGTGTGGTCCTCGGTCGGCCAACTCGCGGCCTGCGCACGCCCGGCGGCCGCCAGCCGCGCGCACCGCCCCGGATCGCCGAGCAGCCCGGTCACGGCGCGGGCGAGCGCCTCGGCGTTTCCGTACGGCACGAGTTCCGCCCCGTCCCCGACGAGTTCGGGCACTCCCCCGACGGCGGTGGCGACCAGGGGCACGCCCAGCCGCAGCGCCTGCTGGGCCAGCACCGGGCGCGCCTCCCACCGGCTGGGCAGCACGGCCAGGTCGGCGGCGGTGAGCAGTTCCGCGATGTCGTCGCGGTCGCCGACGAGCCGGACGGGCAGCTCCTGTTCTCTGATCCGGCGTTGCAGGGCGGCCCGTTGCCGCCCCTCCCCCACGATGATCAGCAGCGGAGCGACGCCGAGTCCGCGCCATGCCCGGGCCGCGTCCAGCAGCAGTTCGTAGCCGCGATGCGGCACGAGGCTCCCGCAGGAGACGACCAGCGGCCGCCCCACCGCGCCGAGTTCGGCGCGCGTCTTGTCCGGGTCGGCGGCGCGCGGGAGGCACGGCACGGGGGCCGAGACCGGCGAGAGCCGGGCGTCCCGCGCTCCTCGCCACCGCGCCCGGTCGACCAGGTCCGACGTGGTGCCGAGCACAACGGCCGCCGCTCGGGCGGCTCTTCGCTCCATGAGCTGGAGGAGGCGGGCCCGGGCGCCCTCGGCGTGGGGGCGGGCGTGCCAGGTGACGACGAGCGGGATCCGGCGCCCGCCGAGAGCGAGCGCGGCGCGCACGGCGGCGTGCGGGCCGTGCGCGTGGACCACGTCCGCCGTCGAGCAGGCGGCGCGCAGGGCGGCGACGGCGGCGGGGTCGCTGCGCCGCGGCACGGGCGCGAAGCGGGCGCCGACGCCGGAGAAGTCGTGGGCGCGGTCCAGTCCGGCGGGGGCGCAGACGGTGACCTGCACGCCTCTCGCCACCAGCCCGGCGGTCAGCGAGCCGACATGCGCGCTGCTGCCCGCGCTGCCGCCGCCCAGGACTTGGACCGTACGCAGCTGTGACACGTTGGTTGGCTCCCGGGCTCCCGAACTCGGCGCTGATGCTCCGCCAAGGATGCCAGTCCGTACGCGCGTTCCGGCACCGTCGCGGCGAGCTCCCGGCGCGTACCACCGCGACCGGCCGTGACGTACCACTCGCGCGGGTGAACGGGGGCGCGACTTCGCCAAGTCGGCCCGCCCGTCGCCCGGTCCGGCCGGGCGGGGGGGCCGGGGTCCGGTCAGCGGTCCCGGAGCGCCCGCACCAGCCCGCTGACCAGGTCCCCGTACGCGGCGGCGGCGACGAGGCCCGCCGCGTGGGCGAGGAGCCCGGCCCGGCCGCGTCCCGCGACGACGGCGACGCCGAGCGCCGCGCCCAGGGCGTGCGCTCCGGTGTCCCCGAGCATGGTGCGCTCCCCCAGGTCGTCCGCGACGAGCGCGGCGGCGGCGCCCATCGGCGCGGCGGACAGCGCGGCGGCCGTCCCGCCTCCCGGCAGCCCCGGGACGCCGAGCCCGAGCACGGTGGCGGCGGCCGCGGCGGGGCGTACGTCCACCAGGTTGACCAGGTGCGCGGTCCCGGCGATCACCACCCCGGCCAGGAGCCGGTCGGCGGGTTGCTCCTTCATCAGCGCGCCGGCGGCGAGCCCGGCCGCCCCGATGCCGAGGAGCTTGACGGCTCCGCTGGTCACCTCGCCCCGCCGCAGCGCCCCGAGGTGGGCGCGGAACCCGCGGCGCGGATCACCCGCCCCGGCGAGGTCGTCGTACGCGCCGCAGCCGGCCGCGGCGAGCACCGCGAGCACCGCCCCGCACCGGGTGCGGCCCGGCAGCGGCAGGACGGCCGCGCCGGCCGCCGCGCCGAGGGCTGCGGCCGGCCCCGCGTACAGATCGACGGGACGGCCCGCGTGGTTGACGCGCCGCCGACGCCCTCGCGGCCGGGCCCGCAGTGCCCGGTACGTCCCCGTGGCGACGGCGGCCGAGACGACCCCCGCCACCGCGGCCCCGCCGCCCGCCGCTGTTCCCGTTCCCATGCGGCCAGCCTACGCACGCCCCGCCCGACGCCCCGTCACGAGCCCTCGCGGACGCCGTCCCGGGACCGCCCGGAGACGACCGCCCCGGACGGCCGCCGGGGACGGGCCCCGGAGACGACCGCCGCTCGCGGGCCCGATCCCTGACCCGATCCCGGTCCGTTCCGACGCGCCGTCACGAGCCTCCCGGCTCCCGTCCCGCCGAGCGGTGACGCCCCCGCTCCCGGCCGTCGTCGGCGCGCGGCGCTATCCGTCCGCCCGTGCCGCCGCCAGCAGCTCCTCGGCATGGGCGCGGGCCGTCTGCGAGTCCTCCTGGCCGGCCAGCATCCGGGAGAGCTCCCGCACCCGGTCCTCGCCCTCCAGGACCGTGACCCCGCTGCTGGTCACCGCCCCGTCGACCGTCTTCTCCACCAGCAGCTGCCGGTCCGCGAAGGCCGCCACCTGCGGCAGGTGCGTGACGACGACGACCTGCGCGGACCTGGCGAGCTTCGCCAGCCGCCGCCCGACCTCGACCGCGGCCTTGCCGCCGACCCCCGCGTCGACCTCGTCGAAGAGGTACGTGGGCACCGGGTCCGAACCGGCGAAGACCACCTCCACGGCGAGCATCACCCGGGACAGCTCACCGCCCGACGCGCCCTTGGCGATCGGCCGCGGCTGGGCGCCGGGGTGCGGGGCCAGCAGAAGCTCGACCTCGTCGGCGCCGGACGGCCCGCAGACCACGCTGCGCCCGCCGATGTCGATGCCGGAGTCCTCGTCGGCCGCCTCGGTCTGCCGGATGGCGAAGGAGACCCGGGCGTGCGGCATGGCGAGGGAGGCCAGTTCCTCCGTCACCGCCCCGGCGAAGCGCGCCGCCGCCTCCGTCCGCGCGTCGGTCAGCGCCTGTCCCAGACCGGAGAGCTCGGCGCGCAGCGCGTCCCGTTCCGCCGCCAGCTCGGCGATGCGGTCGTCGTCGCCCTCCAGCTCGGTGAGCCGGGCGGCGCCCTCCTCGGCCCAGGCGAGCACGGCGGTGATGTCCTCGCCGTACTTGCGGGTGAGCGCGGCGAGCGCGGCGCGCCGCTCCTCCACCGCCGCCAGCCGCAGCGGATCGGCGTCCAGCCGGTCGGCGTACCCGGCCAGTTCGCCCGCCACGTCGGTCAGCAGGATCGAGATCTCGCCGATCCGGTCGGCGAGCGCCGCCAGCGCGGGGTCGTGGGCGCGCACGGCGTCCAGCGCCTGCCCGGCGGCCGAGACCACGGTCGTCGCGTCGACGCCCTCGGGGTCCTCCGGGTTGCCCGCGAGCGCGGCGTGCGCGAGGGCCGCGGCGGAGGCGAGCGCCTCGGCGTGCCCGAGCCGCTCGGCCTCGGCGGCCAGTTCGGCGTCCTCGCCCGCGACCGGTTCGACCGCGGCGATCTCGTCGAGGCCGAAGCGCAGCAGGTCCGCTTCCTGGGCGCGTTCGCGGGCCCGCGTCGTCAGCTCGTCCAGCTCCGTCAGCACGGACCGCAGCCGCCGGTACGCCGTCGCGTACGCGGTCAGCGGCACGGCGACGGCGTCGCCCGCGTACCGGTCCAGGGCCTGCCGCTGCCGGGCGGGCTTGAGGAGTCCCTGCTGGTCGGTCTGGCCGTGCACGGCGACGAGCTCGTCCGCGAGCTCGGCGAGCACCCCGACCGGCACGGACCGCCCGCCGAGGTGCGCCCGGGAGCGCCCCTCCGCGGAGACGGTACGGCTGATCAGCAGCGCGCCGTCGTCGAACTCGGCCCCGGCCTCCTCGGCCCGCTCCGCGACGGCGTCGCCCTCGGCCACCGTGATCCGTCCCTCGACGACCGCGGCCTTGGACCCGATCCGCACCAGGGCGGGATCGGCGCGCCCGCCGAGCAGCAGCCCGAGGCTGGTGACGACCATGGTCTTGCCCGCGCCGGTCTCGCCCGTCACCGCGGTGAACCCGGGTGACAGCTCGACCACCGCGTCGTCGATGACTCCGAGCGACCGTATCCGCATCTCCTCCAACACGGACATGACCTTACGAGGTCCGGGGCCCGGTGTGCGACGGACCCCGCCCCCGCGATTCACTCTTCCGTGTGCACCCAGCGGACGCGGAGCGTCCGGCGCGGTCAGCGCGGAACGCCCCGCCACCCGGAGACGGGCAGGGCGAATTTCGCCACCAGGCGGTCCGTGAACGAGGCGTGGTGCAGCCGCGCCAGCCGCACCGGCACCGCGCCGCGCCGCACCTCGACCCTGGCCCCCGCGGGCAGCGCCACGGTCCGGCGGCCGTCGCACCACAGCACCCCGTGCGGGGCGTGCTGCTGGACCTCGACGGCGAGCACCGAGTCCGGCGAGGTCACCAGAGGCTTGGCGAACAGGGCGTGGGCGCTGATCGGCACCATCAGCAGCGCCTCGACCTCGGGCCAGACGACGGGACCGCCCGCCGAGAAGGCGTAGGCGGTCGATCCGGTCGGGGTCGCGCAGACGATCCCGTCGCAGCCGAACCCGGTGACCGGGCGGCCGTCGATCTCCAGGACGACCTCCAGCATCCGCTCGGGCGACACCTTCTGCACGGCCGCCTCGTTGAGCGCCCAGTCGGCGTGGACGACGTCACCGTTGCTGCGTACCACCACGTCGAGCGTCATCCGCTCCTCGACCTGGTACTCCCGGGTGACGACCCGGTCGACGACCTTGTCCAGGTCGTCGCGCTCGGCCTCGGCGAGGAAGCCGACCCGGCCGAGGTTGACGCCGAGCATGGGCACCCCGGAGGCGCGGGAGAGCTCCGCGCCGCGCAACAGCGTCCCGTCACCGCCGAGCACGATCAGCAGCTCGCAGCCGTCCACGGCCCCGGGCGTGATGTCCGTGACCGTCTCGACGGCGGGCGGGAGCGGCAGATCGGCCGCCTCCATGGCGAGCACCCGCACGCCGAGACCGCTGCGCAGCAGTCCCTGTACGACGAGTTCGGCGCTGCGGATCGCGGCCGGGCGGCCGGTGTGTGCCAGAAGAAAGACAGTTCGTGCCGCATTCGTCGTCAACGAGGCCCCTCCGCCACTGCACGGTCGACATCCGCGGGATCCAGTTCGGGTGCTCCGGCCCGCAGCCACAGAAAGTACTCGACGTTGCCCGAGGGGCCCGGCAACGGGCTCGCCGTCACCCCCCGCACCCCGAGGCCCAGTTCCCAGGCCCGGCGCGCCACCTCCCGTACCGCCTCCGCCCGCAGCGCGGGGCTGCGCACCACACCGCCGCTGCCGAGCCGTTCCTTGCCGACCTCGAACTGCGGCTTGACCATCAGGACCAGGTCGGCGTCGGGCGCGGCGCAGCGTGCCAGGGCCGGCAGGACCAGCCCCAGCGGGATGAACGACAGGTCGCCGACCACCAGGTCCACCGGCGTCCCGTCGAGGTCCTCCGGCGTCAGCTCGCGCACGTTGGTGCGGTCCTTGACGGTGACCCGGTCGTCGGACCGGAGCGACCAGGCGAGCTGCCCGTAGCCGACGTCGACGGCGACGACGTGTCCGGCGCCGGCCCGCAGCAGCACGTCGGTGAAGCCGCCGGTCGACGCGCCGGCGTCCAGCGCCCGCCGGCCCTCGACCTCCAGGCCCAGGGGCACGAAGGCGGCGAGGGCGCCGGCGAGCTTGTGCCCGCCGCGCGAGACGTACTCGGGGTCGCTGTCGTCCTTGGTCACGACGAGCGCCGCGCTGGTCTCGACCTGGGTGGCGGGTTTGGTCGCGGTGGCGCCCCCGACGGTCACCCGCCCGGCGGCGATCAGTTGGCTCGCGTGCTCACGAGAGCGGGCGAGCTTGCGGCGTACCAGTTCGGCGTCGAGGCGGCGACGTGCCACTCCTGCCACGTTCGGTTCAGCTCCTGTTGTCGTACGAGGGCATCGGTGCGGGTTCCGGTGCGGGTGCGGGCCCGGCGTCCAGCGCGGTCAGCGCGGAGCGCAGCCCGCCGTGTACATCCTCGTACACCTCGACGTGTCCGCCCGCCGGGAGGTGGTCGGCATCGGCGAGACGGTCCAGCAGCGCGTCGACCGCGGCGTCCCCGGTGGGGGTCCGGGCGACGCCCAGGGGCGCGGGCCCGGCCGGGTCGGGAGCGACGGCCGGGCCCGGGGGCACGGCCGCCTCCGACGGGTCGGCCGCCGCCCCGGCGGGCGCCGTCGCGGGTGCTGTCCCGTCCGCCGCCGCGGGCCCCGGCATCGAGTCGCTCATGCGGGAAACGCTACCCCGAAGGGCTGCGGTACCGTCGGTCGCGATGGCGACCATGGCTGAGTGCCGCAGCGCACTCGACAGACTTTCCGACAATCTCGCGGGGGCGGACGGCGACGTGCGCGGCGCGGCCGCGCTGGACCGTTCGCTGAGCTGCCACGTCAGGGACCTCGACATCACCTTCAGCGGCCGGCTGACCGACGGCCGGATCGAGGTGATGGACACGGCGGACGGGCCGCCCCGGGAAAAGGCCGAGATCCGTCTCGCGATGAACGGCGACGACCTGGTGGCGATGGTGGACGGCGAGCTGAACTTCGCGAAGGCCTGGGGCACGGGCCGGGTCCGGGTGGAGGCCGGGTTCCGCGACCTGCTGAGGCTCAGGGCCCTGCTGTAGCGCCGGACCGGGCCCGCCCGGCGGGGCCGGTCGGCGGGGGCCGGTTCAACGGCTGCCGGTTTCGGCGGGGCCGGGTTCGTCGGCTGCCGATCGCCCCGCCGGTCAGATCCGCGCCGACGGCGGGTCCACCGGCGCCCCGTCCCGCGAGCGGGCCCCGAGCGCCGGTCCGCCGCGCGATCGGCGCGCGGCCGGCACCACCAGGGGCGTGCCGGTCTCCGGGTCCTCGATGACCTGGCAGCGCAGCCCGAACACCCGCTCCACCAGCTCCGCGGTGACGACGTCGCCCGGAGCGCCCTCGGCGATCACCTCGCCGTCGCGCATCGCGATGAGATGGGTGGCGTACCGGGCGGCGTGGTTCAGGTCGTGCAGGACGGCCACCAGGTGCGTCCGCCGGTCTCGTGCAGTTCGGCGCAGAGGTCGAGGACGTCGATCTGGTGCTGGATGTCGAGATAGGTCGTCGGTTCGTCGAGCAGCAGCAGCGGGGTCCGCTGGGCGAGTGCCATGGCGATCCAGACGCGCTGCCGCTGTCCGCCGGACGATTCGTCGACATGGCGGTCCGCGAGCGCGTCGACCCCGGTCGCCGCCATCGACTCCCGTACGACGCGTTCGTCCTCGGGCGACCACTGGCGCAGCAGCCCCTGGTGCGGGTACCGGCCGCGCCCGACGAGGTCGGCGACGGTGATGCCGTCCGGGGCGACGGAGGACTGCGGCAGCAGGCCCAGCGTCCTGGCGACCTTCTTCGCGGGCATCCCGTGGATGGCCCGCCCATCGAGGAGCACCCGCCCGCTGTGCGGCTTCAACGTCCGGGAGAGCGCGCGCAGCAGGGTCGACTTGCCGCAGGCGTTGGGGCCCACGATCACCGTGAACGAGTGGTCGGGTATCCCGACCGAGAGGTTCTCCGCGATCGGCCGCCGGCCGTAGCCGAGGGTCACCGAGTCCGCGGTGAGGCGCTGCATTGGTCGTGGTTCCCGGAGTCGGAGGTGATCGGGTGCGGGCCGTCGGCCGCTGCGGGCGGGCCCCGTCCCGCCCTCCGCGCGGCCTTCGCACGGCCCGGTGCCCGCACGCCGGGACCCGGGCGGCGACACACCGGACGGGACGAAATTAGGTTAGCCTACCCTCACCTTTACCGTGCGGCCGGGAGCCGCCGAGGCGTCCGTGCACGGGCCGCGCCGGGCCCGGCGCGGCCCGGAGCCCCCTGCCACCCGGGAGGCGCGCCGGGTCCGGCCGTCTGGACCCGGCGGTCCGGTCGATGCCGGCCTCACGCCCTCACGCGCCCACGCGCCCGGGGGCCCGCCCGGCCAACCGTCCGCCGCGGACCGCCCGCTACAGCCCCAGCCTCGCGAGCGCCTTTCCCGTGTCCAGGCCGCACGGCCCGTCCCCGGCGTGCGACCAGGCCGCCCCGCACAGCGCCCGAAGCCCGTCGAGCGCCTCGCCGCCGTCCCCCTCCAGCACCAGTTCGTCCCCGCGCGCGGAGGCGCTCCAGCCGCCGCAGCCGAACCGGCCGCCGGCGCGCGTCACCTCGGGCTGCCCGGCCAGCAGGCCCCGCAGGTCCGCGTCGACGTAGGTCGGCCGGTGCTCCGGCACGGCGGCCAGCAGCCGGGCCGCGTCCGTCACCCCGGTGAGCACCAGCAGGGAGTCGACGCCGCCGTTGAACGCGCCCTCGATGTCCGTGTCCAGCCGGTCCCCGACGACCAGCGGGCGCTCGGCCCCGGTCCGCAGCACGGTCTCCCGGTGCATCGGCGGCAGCGGCTTCCCGGCGACCTGCGGCTCGGCCCCGGTCGCGAGGCGCACGACCTCGACGGCCGCCCCGTTCCCCGGCGCGATCCCCCGGGCGCTCGGAATCGTCAGGTCCGTGTTGGACGCGAACCACGGCACCCCGCGCGCGATCGCGTACGCGGCCTCCGCGAACCGTCCCCACGGCATGTCGGGCCCGCCGTACCCCTGGGCCACCGCGGCCGGTTCGTCGTCCGCCGACTCCACCGGCACCAGCCCGCGCTCCCGCAGCGCGACGCGCAGTCCCTCGCCGCCCACCACCAGCACCCGTGCTCCGGAAGGAAGTTGATCGGCCATCAGCCGTGCCACCGCCTGCGCGGAGGTGATCACATCGGCGGGCTCGGCCGGGATCCCGAGTTCGGTCAGGTGCTCGGCGACCGCGGCCGGGGTGCGCAGGGCGTTGTTGGTCACGTACGCCAGACGCATCCCGCCGTCCCGTGCCGCTCCCAGGGAGTCGACGGCGTGCGCGATGGCGTGGCCGCCGGCGTACACCACCCCGTCGAGGTCCAGCAGAGCCGTGTCGTACGCCTCGTTCAACGCGGTGCCGCTGCCGCTCGGACTGGTCCTGCTCGCCTGACTCATTCTGTGCGCTCCTCGTTCCTCGCTTCTGGCCCGATCATCGCGCATCCCGGTCGCGCACTTACGATGCAGTGATGAACACATCAGGTTCGGCCGGTCGGGGACTGCGTCTGATTCCGTTCCGCGGACTGCGGTACGTCCCCGAGCGGGTCGGCAGTCTCGCCGCGGTGACCTCACCGCCGTACGACGTCGTCGTGCGCCCCGACGGACTGCACCACCTGGAGTCGGCGGACCCGCACAACATCGTCCGGCTGATCCTGCCGCAGGCGGACACGGCCGCGGCCCGCAACAAGCAGGCGGCCGAGACCCTGAACCGCTGGCTGGCCGAGGGCGTCCTCGCCCCCGATCCGGAGCCCGCGCTGTACGTGTACGAGCAGCGCGACGCCGAGATCCTCCAGCGCGGCGTCATCGGCGCGCTGGCGCTCTCCTCTCCCGACGACGGCATCGTGCTGCCGCACGAGGACGTGATGGCGCACGTCGTGGAGGACCGGGCGGACCTGATGCGCACCACGGCCGCCCATCTGGAACCGCTGCTGCTGACCTACCGCGGCGACGACGGCGCCTCGGGCGCGACGGGTGTCGTCGAGCGGACCGTCGGCCGTCCGCCGCTGCTGGCGACGACCACGGAGGACGGTTTCCGGCACCGGCTCTGGGCGGTCACCGACCCGGCCGACCGGGCCGAGATCGAGACGGATCTCGCCCGCCACCAGGCCCTGATCGCGGACGGCCACCACCGCTGGGCCACCTATCTGCGCCTCCAGCGGGAGCACACCGCGCCCGGTCCCTGGGACTACGGCTTGGTGCTGCTCGTCGACACGGCCCACTATCCGCTGCGGGTCCGCGCCATCCACCGGCTGCTGCACCGCCTTCCGGCCGCCGAGGCGCTCGCCGCCCTGACCGGCCTCTTCCGGGTCCGCGACATCGAGGGCCCGCTGCCCCACGCCCTGGACGCGCTCGCCGGGGCGGCGGCGGAGGGCAACGCCTTTCTGCTCGCGGGCAACGGCGGCTTCCATCTCGTCGACCGGCCCGACCCCGCCCTTCTGCACCGCACGGTTCCGGCCGATCGTCCGGCGGCCTGGCGGGCCCTGGACGCGACGGTCCTGCACGCGGCTCTGCTGAACCACGTCTGGCGGATCCCGGACGCCCCGGAGCACATCGGATACATCCATGACGCGGCGGCCGCGGTGGAGCAGGCCGAGCGCCGTGGCGCGACGGCGGTGCTGATGCATCCGGTGCGTGAGGAAGTGGTCCGTGACCTCGCCCGGCAGGGCGTCACCATGCCGCGCAAGTCGACTTCCTTCGGCCCCAAGCCGGCCTCCGGCCTGGTCCTGCGGAGCCTCGCCCTCGACTGACCGGCTCCCGGCATGGGACTCCTGGCACGGAGCCCGGGCGCCGGGGGGCATCGCGCGAGGCCCCGGCATGAGCTCCCGGCGTAGACGTCCCGGCATGGGAGCCCCAGCGTGGGAGCCCCGGTATGGGAGAGGGGCGGCACCCCGCCGCGGGTGCCGCCCCTCTCCCCTGGCTCACGCCTCGGACGGACCGTCCTCGCGCACGGCGTCGTGCCGGTCCCCGGCCGGGGCGGCCTTGGACGCCTTGTCGTCGGCGCCCGCGTCCCCGTGCTCGTCGCCGCGGTTCGCGTCGTCCTCGTTCTCGTCCTCGTCGTTCTGGTTCTCGACGAGGGCGTCCACGAACTCGACGCCGTCCAGCTCGGCCAGCCGGTCTGACGCGTCCGTGACGCCGTCCTTGTCGGCCTCCAGCGCCTTGCCGAACCACTCGCGTGCCTCGTCCTCGCGCCCGGCGGCCAGCAGGGCGTCCGCGTACGCGTACCGCAGTCGCGGCGTCCACGCGTGCACGGCGCTCGACGCGAGCTCGGGGCTCTGCAGGGTCACGATGGCGGCGTCCAGCTGGTCCATGTCGCGGCGGGCGCCCGCCGCGACCAGACGCATCTCGACCTGGCCGGCCTTGTCCAGCTTCCGCACCTCGGGCTCACCGGCCATGGCCAGCGCCCGTTCGGGCCGCCCGAGTCCGCGCTCGCAGTCGGCCATGACGGGCCAGAGCTCCACGGAACCGGTCATCCGCCTGGCGGCACGGAACTCCGCGAGCGCCTCCGCGTACCTCTGCGTCGTGTACGCGGCGAAGCCGGCCGCCTCGCGCACGGCGGCGACCCGCGAGGCCAGCCGCAGGGCGATCCTGGAGTACGCGTACGCCTGCTCGGCGTCCTCGTCGATCAGTCGGGCCACCATGACGAGGTTCCTGGCCACGTCCACGGCGAGGGTCTTCGGCAGGCTCATCAGCTCCTGCCGCACGTCCTTGTCGATCTCGTCGCCGGTGACGTCCTCCGGGATGGGCAGCCGCTTGACGGGCTCGCGATCGCGGTCGCGGTCGTCCCGGCGTCCGAACCCACCCCGGTCGTCACGTCCCCGGTAGCCGCCCCGGTCGCCCCGGTCATCCCGACGGCCCCGGTAGCCACCACCGCGGTTGTCGTCGCGGCGGTCGTCGCGGCGGAAGCCGCCGCCCCGGCGGTCGTCGTCCCGGCGGGGGCTGCGGAATCCACCGCGGTCATCG
>NZ_JBAGJZ010000025.1:0-124799 GCF_037034285.1 Streptomyces tyrfis
CTAGGGATCGCCACAGCCATGACCGCAGCCGAGCACCCCGTCCTGCCGCGCCCGTCCTCGCCGCCCGACGACGTCAGGCCGCCGCAGGACCGGCGCCGGACGATCCGCCGCCGTCTGATCACGGCGACCATCATCGTGCTGCTCATCGGCATCCCGGCCGGCTATCTGCTGATCTCGGCGGGACAGAGCCGCCGCGCCGGTCAGAACAAGGAGGCCGAGGCGGCCGTGCGCAGCCTCCAGGAGGGCTGGCCGTCCCGGTTGCAGCGGCGGATCTACGAGCTGCCGATGCCCGGCAACGCACAGGACGTCCAGTACTACGAGACCAACAACTGGAAGGTCAGCCGGCTGTACGTGGAGTTCCGCACCACCTCCGCCGGGCTCGACCGGTTCCTGAGCCGGCTGGGCAGCGGCCGTTCCGCCCTGGAGCCCGGCAAGGTGACCATCGGCGCCCGCGACCGGCAGGTCTCCGGCTGGAGCTTCAACCCCGGCGTCCAGTGGGCGGGCACCACGCACACCAACGAGGGGCCGCGGCCCACCCAGGACATCACCGTGAACATGGCCGACCCGATGAGCCCCGTGGTGTACGTCGTCTCCGCCGCGACCCCCTGACCCGCGCCGCCCTCGCGCGCCGCGCTCTCCCGCCCGCGCCTTCCCGCCTGCCCTCCCTCGCGCGCGCCGCGCCCCCTGCCCCGCGCCCTTCCCGCCCGCGCCCCCTGCCCGGCGCCCGGCCCGCGGAAAGGCGCTCGCCGGGGTTCGCACCGCGCATTTCCTCGCCGGTCGATTTCCCGTCGACCGGCGTTTCCTTTCTCATTTTGGTTGGATTTTTGCCCCTCCTAGGGCGGCGGCTGTGAAGCTGGGCGAAGCCGGATTCCGAGGCCGCGGCCGGCGGCCTTCGGCGGAGAACCGATACCCCTGGAGGGCCTCGTATGAGCGACCAGCGCACGCCGGTGGAGGAAGAGCCGTCGGTCGGCCGGATCATGGGGATTCTGAGCGGATACTGGACGGCGCGGATTCTGCTGACCGCTGCGCGGTCCGACCTCTTCACCGCACTGTCCGGTACCTCGGCCACCGCCGCGGAACTGGGCGAACGGCTCGGCTTCCGGATGCCCGGAGCGAATGATTTCCTGCTGTCCCTTGCCGGACTGGGAATGGTGGAGGCCGCCGAGGACGGCACCTTTCGCAATTCCCCCGCCGCGGAACGGTATCTGGTGCGCGGACGCCCCGAATACATCGGCGGCTATGTGCAATTCGTCGATCGCGAGCTGAACACCGCGTGGGACGGACTCGGCACGTCACTGCGCACCGGACTCCCGCAGAATCCGGCCGCGCGGAAAGGGAACCCGTACGACACGCTCTACGCCGACCGGGAGGCGACCGAGTCCTTCCTGGAAAGCATGGACATGTTGAACACCCCCCTCCTGCAGCGGCTGGAGGGGCTGGAGTGGAGCGGCCACGCCACGTTCGTGGACGTCGGCGGGGCACGGGGCAACGTCGCCCGCCATCTGGTGCGGCGGCACCCGCACCTGAAGGGCGGGGTGTTCGACCTGCCGCAGCTGGAGGCGTCGTTCGACGCCCACATGAAGTCGCTCGGCGACGAGGGCCGGGTGTCGTTCCACCCCGGGGACTTCTTCGTGGACGA
Organism: Streptomyces tyrfis; assembly: GCF_037034285.1. Lineage (NCBI taxonomy): Bacteria > Bacillati > Actinomycetota > Actinomycetes > Kitasatosporales > Streptomycetaceae > Streptomyces > Streptomyces tyrfis. The sequence continues at coordinate 1,640 of NZ_JBAGJZ010000025.1, forward strand.
GCTCCCCGAGGCCGACGTGCTCATCCTGGGGCACGTGCTCCACAACTGGAGCACGGAGGACCGGCGCACGCTGCTGCGCAAGGCGTACGACGCGGTGCGCCCCGGCGGCGCGGTCGTCGTCTACGACCCCATGGTCAGCAACAGCAGGCCGCCGCTCTACGCGACCCTGGCGGCGCTGAGCATGCTGGTGTGGTCCGCCGGCGGGGGCGAGTACTCGGTCGGCGAATGCCACGCATGGCTCCGGGAGGCCGGATTCCGTCCGGAGACGGTCGGCCCCGAGGACACGCCGGACGACGTCCTGGTCATCGGCCGCAAGGAGCGCTGAGCACCGGCCGGAGAGGCCGCGCGACGGCCGCCGTCCGCATGGCGCACGACCGTGTCCCCAGCCGAGGAAGGCGATGAGGAAGACGATATGGATGCTTCTGTCATAGTCGTGGGAGCGGGTCCGGCGGGGCTCATGCTCGCCGGGGAGTTACGCCTGGCCGGCGTGGACGTGATCGTCCTCGACCGCCTTCCGCGGCGCACCGGGCAGTCACGGGGCATCGGACTCACCCCCCGTACCGTCGAGGTCCTCGACCAGCGGGGCCTGCTGCCGCGTTTCGGCGGCGTCGAGATGAGCGGCCAGGGGCACTTCGGCGGCATACCGCTGGACTTCGGCGTCCTGGGCGGCGACGACCGGGCCGCCAGGACCGTGCCGCAGTCCCTCACCGAGTCGGTCCTGGACGGATGGGCCCGTGAACTCGGCGCCGACATCCGCCGCGGCCACGCGTTCACCGGCCTGACGGACCACGGCGACCACGTCGAGGCGCAGGTGCGCGGACCCGCCGGCGAACAGACCCTGACCGCGCGCTACCTGGTCGGGTGCGACGGCGGCCGCAGCGACGTCCGCAAGGCCGCCGGGTTCGACTTCCCCGGCACCCCCGCCACCACCGAACTCCTCCTGGCCGACATCCGCGGCGTCGACCTGCCGCCCCGCACGGTCGCCGACCGCGTCGCCGACGGGATGGTGATGGTCGGCCGCCTCGCCGACGGCGTGCACCGCGTCATCGTCGCCGAGCGCGGGGCCCCGCCCCGGCGGCGCACGGCCCCGCCCCCCTTCACGGAGGTGGCCGACGCCTGGAAACGCCTCACCGGCATCGACATCTCGCACGCCGAACCGCTCTGGGTCAGCGCCTTCGGCGACGCCACCCGGCAGGTCACCGAATACCGCCGCGGCCGGGTGCTGCTCGCCGGCGACGCCGCCCACATCCACCTGCCGGCCGGCGGCCAGGGCATGAACACGAGCGTCCAGGACTCGGTCAACCTGGGCTGGAAGCTCGCGGCCGTCCTGAACGGCACCGCCGGCGCCGCCCTGCTGGACACGTACCACGGCGAACGCCACGAGGTCGGACGCCGGCTGCTCGCCAACACCCGCGCCCAGAGCCTGCTCCTGCTCGGCGGCACGGAGGTGGGGCCGCTGCGCGACCTCCTGACCGAGCTGACGCGCCACGAGGACGTCGCCCGGCACCTCGCGGCCGCGGCGAGCGGCCTGGACATCCGCTACGACGTGGGAGGCGGCGACAGTCCCCTGCTCGGCCGGCGGCTGCCCCGGCTGGAGCTGCGGCGCGGCGGCTCCACCACGTCCAGCACCGCACTGCTGCGGTCCGGCCGCGGCCTGCTGCTCGACCTGGAGGACACGGCGCCGCTGCGGCGGCGCGCGGCCCCCTGGACGGACCGGATCGACGTGGTCACCGCCGCCCCCCGGGGTGTCGTCCCCGGCGGCCCGCCCGACGGGGCCGGCGCGGTGCTGCTGCGCCCCGACGGCCACGTCGCCTGGATCGCGCCCGGCAGCCACGACGATCTGCCCACCGCACTGGAGCGCTGGTTCGGCCCGGCCGGACGGCCTCCCACCACCGCCGACCGACGCAACGTCCTGTGAGCGACCCGCACGGAGAGAGGTTCACGATGCACAGCACCCTGATCGTCGCCCGGATGGACCCCGGATCCGCCGAGGAGGTGGCCCGCGTCTTCGCCGCCTTCGACGCCACCGACATGCCGCACCGGATGGGCACCCGCCGCCGCGAGCTCTTCGCGTACCGCGGCCTCTACTTCCACCTCCAGGCCTTCGACGGCGACGACGGCGGGGAACGGATCGAGGAGGCCAAGACCGATCGGCGCTTCGTCCGGATCAGCGAGGACCTGAAGCCCCACATCGAGGCCTACGACCCCGCGACCTGGCGCTCTCCCGCCGACGCCATGGCGCATCGCTTCTACCACTGGAGCAGCAGGTGAGCGCCGCCGGCACCCGCCGGGTGGTCATCACCGGCATCGGCGTCACCGCGCCCGGCGGCCAGGGGACCAAGGCGTTCTGGCAACTGCTCACCGACGGCCGCACCGCCACGCGCCGGATCTCGCACTTCGACCCCACGCCCTTCCGCTCCCAGGTCGCGGCCGAAGTGGACTTCGACGCCGAGGCGGCCGGGCTCGGCCCCCAGGAGATCCGCCGCATGGACCGCGCGGCCCAGCTCGCCGTGGTCACGGCGCGCGAGGCGGTGGCCGACAGCGGGATCGACTTCCACGAGGCGGACCCGGCCCGCATGGGCGTGACGATCGGCAGCGCCGTGGGCGCCACCATCAGCCTGGACCAGGAGTACCGGACCGTCAGCGACGGCGGACGCCAGCAACTGGTCGACCACCGCTACGCCGTCCCCCACCTCTACCACCACATGGTCCCCAGCTCCTTCGCGACCGAGGTGGCCTGGACGGTCGGGGCGGAAGGACCCGCCACGGTGGTCTCCACCGGCTGCACCTCCGGCCTCGACGCGATCGGGTTCGCCACCGACGTGATCCGGGAAGGATCCGCCGACGTCATGATCGCCGGGGCCACGGACGCGCCGATCTCCCCGATCACCGTCGCCTGCTTCGACGCGATCAAGGCGACCACACCGCGCAACGACGACCCCGAGCACGCCTCCCGGCCCTTCGACGCCAGCCGCAACGGCTTCGTCCTGGGCGAGGGCTCGGCCGTCTTCGTCCTGGAGGAGGCCGCGAGCGCCCGGCGCCGCGGAGCCCATGTCTACGCGGAGATCGCGGGCTACGCCACGCGCTCGAACGCCTTCCACATGACCGGACTGCGCCCCGACGGCAGGGAGATGGCCGAGGCGATCCGCGTCGCCATGGCCGAGGCCCGGATCAACCCCGAGGACATCGACTACATCAACGCGCACGGTTCCGGCACCAAGCAGAACGACCGCCACGAGACCGCCGCCTTCAAACGAAGCCTGGGGGAGGAGGCGTACCGGACCCCGGTCAGCTCCATCAAGTCCATGGTCGGCCACTCGCTCGGCGCGGTCGGCTCCATCGAACTGGCCGCCTGCGCCCTGGCGATGGAGCACCACGCCATCCCGCCCACCGCCAATCTGCACACCGCCGACCCGGAGTGCGACCTGGACTACACGCCCCTGGTCGCGCGCGAGCAGCGGACGGACACGGTGCTCTCCGTCGGCAGCGGCTTCGGCGGGTTCCAGAGCGCGGTGGTGCTCGCCCGCCCCGACAGGAGGGAGCGGTGAACGCGGTCGCCGTGGTGACGGGGCTCGGCGTCGCCGCGCCGAACGGACTCGGGGCCCGGGAGTACTGGCCCGCCGTGCTCGCGGGCCGCAGCGGAATCGGCCGGATCTCCCGCTTCGACCCCTCGTCGTACCCCGCCCAACTGGCGGGCGAGATCGACGGGTTCCGCGCCGAGGACCATCTGCCCGGCCGGCTGCTCCCGCAGACCGACCGGATGACCAGGATCGCGCTCGTCGGCGCCGACTGGGCGCTCCAGGACGCCGGAGTCGATCCGGCCGCGCTCCCCGAGTACGACATGGGCGTGATGACGGCCAGCCACTCCGGAGGATTCGAGTTCGGCCAGAACGAGCTGAAGGCGCTGTGGAGCAAGGGCGGCCGGTTCGTCAGCGCCTACCAGTCCTTCGCCTGGTTCTACGCGGTCAACAGCGGCCAGATCTCCATCCGGAACGGGATGCGCGGCCCCAGCGGGGTCGTCGTCAGCGACCAGGCAGGCGGCCTGGACGCGCTGGCCCAGGCCCGCCGCCAGATCCGCAAGGGCACCCCCCTGGTCGTCTCCGGCGCGGTGGACGCGTCCATCTGCCCGTGGGGCTGGGTCGCCCAGCTCGCCAGCGACCGGATCAGCCGGGGGAGCGACCCCGCGCGCGCCTATCTGCCGTTCGACGACGACGCCGCCGGACACGTTCCCGGCGAGGGCGGGGCCCTGCTCGTCCTGGAGGACGCCGAGCACGCCCGCCGGCGCGGCGCGCCGCACGTCTACGCCGAGCTGGCCGGACACGCCTCGACCTTCGACCCGGCGCCGGGCAGCGGCCGCGCCCCCGGGCTCCGACGGGCGATCGAACAGGCCCTGGCCGACGCCGGGACCGCGCCCGAGGACGTGGACGTGGTCTACGCGGACGCGGCGGCCGTGCCCGACCTCGACCGGGCGGAGGTCGAGGCGATCACCGAGGTCTTCGGGCCCCGGGCCGTACCGGTCGCCGCGCCCAAGACCATGACCGGACGGCTCTACTCCGGCGCCGCCCCGCTCGACGTCGCCACCGCCTGCCTCGGCATCCGCGACGGGGTGATCCCGCCGGCCGTCCACAGCTCGCTCTCCGACCGGTACGAGATCGACCTGGTGACGGGTGCGCCGCGCAGCGTGCCCGTGCGCACCGCGCTGGTGCTCGCCCGCGGCTACGGCGGATTCAACTCCGCCGCCGTCCTCCGCGCCCCCCGGCACTGACCCGCGCGGCGCGGGACGCGGACCACTCCGCGTCCGGCCGCCGGTCCGGTCCGCGACCCGCCCATCGACGCACAGGAAGAGGAACCCCCATGCCCGACGGCCCCTTCACCCTCGACGCCCTCACGACCATCCTGCGCGAGGGCGCGGGCACGGACGAGGGCGTCGACCTCGACGGCGACGTCCTCGACTCGGAGTTCGAGGCCCTGGGATACGAGTCCCTGGCGATGCTCGAAACCGCCGGCCGCATCGAGCGGCTCTACGGGATCAGCCTCGACGAGGAGGCGTTCGCCGACGCGCGCACGCCCCGGCAGCTGATCGCGCTCGTCAACGACGGCCTGTCCGCCCAGCGGTCCGTCTGAGCCGCCCCGGCCCCGCCGGACCGACCCGTTCACGCCACCCCTCGCACACGACGCATTCAGGAGACGCAGCATGACCCGGAACTCCTCCAAGGTCGCCCTGGTGACCGGCGCCACCAGCGGCATCGGCCTCGCCGTCACCCGCCTGCTCGCCGCCCAGGGCCACCGGGTGTACCTGTGCGCACGCACCGAGGACACCGTCACCGCCCGGATCAAGGAACTCCAGGCGGACGGCCTGGACGTCGACGGGACCGTGGCCGACGTCGGGCGGCCGGACGACGTCCGGCGCCTGGTCGGGGCCGCCGTCGAGCGCTTCGGGACGATCGACGTCCTGGTCAACAACGCCGGCCGCAGCGGCGGCGGGGTGACCGCCGACATCACCGACGAGCTCTGGCTCGACGTCATCGAGACCAACCTCAACAGCGTCTTCCGCACCACCAGGGAGGTGCTGAACGCCGGCGGAATGCGCGAGAAGTCCTGGGGCCGGATCGTCAACATCGCCTCCACCGCCGGCAAGCAGGGCGTCGTGCTCGGCGCCCCGTACTCGGCCTCCAAGCACGGCGTCGTCGGCTTCACCAAGGCCCTCGGCAACGAACTCGCCCCCACCGGCATCACCGTGAACGCCGTCTGCCCCGGCTACGTCGAGACCCCGATGGCACAGCGCGTCCGCCAGGGCTACGCCGCGGCCTACGACGCCACCGAGGAACAGATCATGCAGAAGTTCACGGCCAAGATCCCGCTCGGCCGCTACTCCACGCCCGACGAGGTGGCCGGACTGGTCGGCTACCTCGTCTCGGACACCGCCGCCTCCATCACCGCGCAGGCCCTCAACGTCTGCGGCGGCCTGGGCAACTTCTGACCCCGCCGTGCCCCGCGCCCCGATCGCAGCCAAGGAGACGAACATGCCCCAGCAGTCCCCCCGGGAAGTCGAGCACGAGATCACCGTGCGGGCCCCGGCGGAAGAGGTCTACCGCCTCCTCGCGGAGGTGGCCAACTGGCCCCGGCTCTTCCCGCCCACGGTGTACGTGGACCACCTGGAGAAGAACGGCGACGAGGAGCGCATACAGATCTGGGCGACGGCCAACGGCCGGCCGAAGAAGTGGACCTCCCGCCGCCGGCTCGACCCCGGCAATCTGCGCATCGCCTTCGCCCAGGAGGTCTCCGCCCCGCCCGTGGCCCACATGAGCGGCACCTGGATCCTGGAGCCGCACGACGAGTCCCGGTGCCGGGTGCGCCTGCTGCACGCCTACGGGTCCGTCGACGACGACCCCGCCGGCCTCGCCTGGATCGACGAGGCGGTGGACCGCAACAGCCGCACCGAACTCGCCGCGCTGAAGGCCAACGTGGAACTGGCCGCGCACGCCGACGACCTCACGCTGTCCTTCGAGGACCGGGTGAGCGTCGACGGATCCGCCAAGGACGTCTACGACTTCATCGACCAGGCGCAGCTGTGGACCGAGCGGCTGCCCCACGTCTCCGACGTCCGGCTCACCGAGGAGGCGCCCGGCATCCAGACCCTGCGCATGGACACCACCGCCAAGGACGGCTCGACCCACACCACCGAGTCGGTCCGGGTCTGCTTCCCGTACCACGGCATCGCGTACAAACAGACCACGCTGCCCGCCCTGTTGAGCCTGCACACCGGCTTCTGGCGGTTCGAGGAGGGCGACGACGGCGTCTGCACGGCCGTCTCCCAGCACACCGTCGTGGTGAACGAACGCAACATCGCCCGGATCCTCGGCCCGGACGCCGGGGTCCAGGAGGCCCGCGCCTTCCTCCGCGAGGCCCTGGGAACCAACAGCCGGGCGACCCTGGCGCACGCCAGGGAATTCGCGGAAGGCCTGCGCTGAGCGATGGCGGACACAGCGGACGTGGACGTCCTCGTCGTGGGCGCCGGGCCGGTCGGGCTGCTGCTCGCGGGCGAACTGAGCGCCGGCGGCGCCCGGACGGTCGTCCTGGAGCGCCTCGCCGCGCCGACCGAGGAGTCCCGGGCCTCGATCCTGCACACGCGCACCATGGAGATCTTCGCCGCGCGGGGCATCCTCGACCGGCTGGGCCGCGTCCCGCGGGGCGGGCGCGGCCACTTCGGAGGCATCCCGCTCGACCTCGCCGAGGCCGACCCCGGACACGCGTACGCCGGACAGTGGGAATGCCTGCAGAGCCGCCTGGAACCGGTCCTCGAACAGTGGGCCGCGGATCAGGGGGCCGACATCCGAAGGAACCACCTGCTCACCGGCCTGACCCGGCACGACGACCGGGTCGAGGCCGACGTCCGCGGCCCCGACGGCGGGCCCCGGCGCCTCGCCGCCGCGTACCTCGTCGGCTGCGACGGGGAGCACGGCGCCGTGCGGCGGCTCGCCGGGATCGGGACGAGCGGCTACGACGCCACCCGGCAGATGCTCCGCGCCGACGTGCGGGGCCTCGACATCCCCGCCCGGCGCCTGCGGCGCTACCCCGGCGGCACGGCCACCGCCCACCGCCGCCCCGACGGGCGGACCACCCGCCTCATGGTGCAGGACCGGACCCGTGCGCCCGAACCGCGCACCGGGGAGCCGGACTACGCCGAGGTCGCCGCCGCCTGGGCCCGGGTGACCGGCGAGGACGTCCGCGACGGCACACCGGTCTGGGTCGACGCCTTCGACAACCGCCGCCACCAGGCCGTCCGATACCGCGAGGGCCGGCTCCTCCTGGCCGGCGACGCGGCCCACGCCCAGCTGCCGGTCGGCGGCCAGGCGCTCAACCTCGGCCTCCAGGACGCCGCCGGCCTGGGCGCGAGGCTCGCGGCGCGGGTCACGGGACGCGCCGGCGATACCGCGCTCGACGACTATCACGCCGAGCGGCACCCCGTGGGAGCCCGCACCCTGGCCAACATCCAGGCCCAGGAGCTGCTGCTGTTCGGCGGGCCCGAAGTCGACGGCGCGCGCGAGCTGTTCGGCGAACTGCTCGGCATGCCGGCGGTCCGCCGCCACCTCGCCCGGATGATCAGCGGCCTGGACGGGCCCGCCCCGCCCCCGCCGCCCGCGCCCCCGGCGCCCTCCCCGGAGACCACCCGCCCATCGACGACACACGGGAGTTCCACCATGGACAGGCTCACCGGCAGGACCGCCCTGGTCACCGGGGCCAGCAGGGGCATCGGCCGCGCCACGGCGGTGCGGCTGGCCCGCGAAGGCGCCCTGGTCGCCGTGCACTACGCCGCCAACGACGAGGCGGCCCGGGAGACCGTCACCCTGATCGAGAAGGAGGGCGGCCGCGCGTTCCCGGTCCGCGCGGAACTCGGCGTCCCCGGCGACGTGCACGAACTCTTCCTCGGCCTCGAACGGGGCCTCAAGGAGCGCACCGGCGGGACCGCGCTCGACATCGTGGTGAACAACGCGGGCGCCACGAGCGCCGAGGGCACCCCGCCCGAGGAGGTCACCGCGGAACAGCTGGACCGGTACTTCGCGGTGAACGCAAGGGCGCCGTTCCTCATCGTGCAGCGCGCGCTGCGCGACATGCCCGACGGCGGACGCGTCATCAACATCTCGTCCGCGCTGACCCGGTTCGCCGCGCCCGAGCAGGTGGCGTACTCCATGACCAAGGGGGCGATCGAGCAGATCACCCTGCACATGGCCAAGCACCTGGCCCCCCGGCGCATCACCGTCAACAGCGTCGCCCCCGGCATCACCGACAACGGCGGGCCGGTGTTCGACATCCCGGAGGCCGTGGAGCAGATGGCGCAGGTCTCCGCGTTCAAACGGGTCGGCGAGGCCCGTGACGTCGCGGACGTCGTGACCTTCCTGGCGACCGACGAGGCCCGGTGGATCACCGGTTCGTTCGTCGACGCCAGCGGGGGAACGCTGCTCTGACCCGCGGCGGAACGGTCCGGCCGCGCACCGGCGGGGCCAAAACCGCGGAGCCACCCGACCACCAGTGACAGGAAGGCACATCATGGCGGCCACCAGCCCCCGCATCGCCCTCGTCACGGGCGCCAACAAGGGCATCGGACGCGCGGTGTCCCGCCGGCTCGGCGAGCTGGGCCTGCGGGTCTACCTCGGCGCCCGGGACCCGGACCGCGGCCGGCGGACCGAGCGCGAACTGCGCGCCGAGGGACTGGACGCCCGCTATGTGCACCTGGACGTCACCGACGAGTCCTCCGCGGCCCGCGCCGCCCGGCACATCGACGAGGAGTCCGGACGACTGGACGCCCTGGTGAACAACGCGGGCACCGGGGCGCCCGTCGCCCCGCCCAGCGAGACGCCCGTCCACGTGGTGCGCCGCACCTACGAGACGAACGTCTTCGGGGTGATCGCCGTCACCAACGCCGTGCTGCCGCTGCTGCGCCGCTCCCGGTCGGCGCGCATCGTGAACGTCAGCAGCCTGCTCGGATCACTCGCCCACGCCGCGGCCCGGGAGGACCCCAGCGGAGTCTTTCCCGAGGGAGTCTTCCCGGCGGTGCTGGACTACAACACCTCCAAGGCGGCGCTCAACGCCCTCACCGTCACCTACGCCAACGAACTGCGCGCCGAGGGAATCCTGGTGAACTCCGTGTCCCCCGGCTTCGTGGCCACCGACATCAACGGCCACCGCGGACACCTCACCCCGGAACAGGGAGCGCGCCTGCCCGTACTGCTCGCGACCTGCGGCGACGACGGGCCCACGGCCGCCTTCCTCGGGGAGGACGGCTCCCCGGCCGGCCAACCGCTGGCCTGGTGACGACGGGAGCGGAACGACGATGACACCGAACCGAACGACCGGCGCCCCGGCCGCCGCGGGCACGTCCCCGGCCTGGGGAGCGGCGCAGTGGGTCCTGCTGTGCGTCCTGTCGGGGAACATGCTCCTGGACGCCGTCGAGGTCTCCGTGGTGCTCGTCGGCCTGCCCACGGTCGGCGACGCCATGGGCATGTCGATGTTGACCGCCCAGTGCCTGATGAGCGGGTTCGCCCTCGGGTTCGCGGCGATGCTGCCGCTGGGCGGCCGCGTCGCCGCGCGATGGGGGCGAAGCCGCCCGTACCTGGCCGCGATGGCCGTCTTCGCCCTCGCCTCCGCCGCCGGCGGTCTGGCCGACAGCGAGTCGCTGCTCATCGCGACCCGGGTGGTCAAGGGCTGCTGCGCCGCGCTGACCGCGCCCTTCGGGCTCGCCATCATCGGCACCGCCTTCCGCGAAGGCCCGGACCGGCGCCGGGCCGTGTCCGTCTACTCCATGTTCGGCGCGACCGGGTTCACCGCCGGGCTGCTGCTCTCCGCCGCGCTGCTGACGTCCAGTTGGCGCTGGACGTTCTTCTTCCCGGCCCCCGTCGCCCTCGTCCTGCTGCTCGTGGCGGCGCGCGTGATCCCCGCCGGACCCGGCGCCGCGAGTCCGGCGCCGGGCCCGTCGCCGCTGCGGGACGGACGGCTGCGGCGATCGGCGATCGGGGCGGCATCCCTCAACGGCGTCTACGCCGGTCTGCTGATGCTGGTCACCTTCCAGATCCAGCAGCGCCTCGGCTGGTCGCCCTGGCGCTGCGCGCTGGCCCTGCTGCCGGCGTGCGTCCCCCTGATGGCGACGGTCCCGTTCTCGGGGCGCCTGGTCGCCCGCTGGGGCACCGAGCGGCTGATCGCCCTGGGCGCACTGGCCTCCTTCCTGGGCTGCGCGGTGTACGCGTGGCGCGCGCCGGAGCAGTCCTACGGGACGGCGATCCTGCCCGCGCTGCTGCTGGTGGAAGCGGCCTTCGTCCTCTCCTTCGCCGCGCTGAACACACAGGCGACCGCCACGATCCGGCCCGCCGACCGGGGCCCGGCCGTCTCCCTCTACCAGACCGGGGTGCAGCTGGGGGCGGTGGTGACGCTGCCGCTGGTCGCGCTGTCGGCGGGCGGGGCCGGCCACCGGTCGGCGCCGTTGTGCCTGGCGGCGGTCGGCGCGGCGGGTCTGACGGCCGCGCTCACCGGCCTGCGACGCACGGCACACCGCTGACCGCGGACCCTCCCGCCCGCGCGCTCCCCACCACCGTCCATCGAAAGGCCCTTCATGACCGCCACCCCGATCCGCCTCGCGGTCCTCGTCGGCAGCGTCCGCGAGGGACGCCTCGCCCCCGTCGTCGTCGACTGGTTCACCGGCCGGACGCGGACGCGCGCCGACCTCGACGTCGATGTGATCGACCTCGCGGACCACCCGCTGCCCCTGACGAGGGCGGCCTGTGTCGAGACGCCGTCCGGGGACGCCGGGCGGCGGCACCGCGAGCTGGCCGCCCGGCTCGCCGCCGCCGACGCGTTCGTCGTGGTGACACCCGAGTACAACCACTCGTACCCGGCGGCGCTGAAGAACGTCCTCGACTGGTACCTCGACGAGTGGGCGGCCAAGCCGGCCGGGTTCGTGTCCTACGGGGGCCTGGGCGGCGGACTGCGCGCGGTGGAGCATCTGCGCCAGGTCTTCGCGGAGCTGCACGCCGTCACCGTTCGCAACGGCGTCAGTTTCCACCATCCGTGGGAGCTGGTCGGCGGCGACGGCCGGCTCTCCGCCCCGGCCGAGAGCGAGGCCGCCGCGAAGGCCATGCTGGATCAGCTGGTGTGGTGGGCGCGCGCGCTCCGGACGGCGCGCAGCGCGTCCCCCTACCGGCGCTGAGCGCGGCGGACGGCGCACCCGACAGGCGCGGACAGCGGGAGCGGGAGCAGAAACAGAAACGAGGAGCAGGAGCAGGAGTGGGAGAAGAAGGAGGAGAGCGTATGAGCCGTGTCGCCGGAGAGGGCATGCCGGACGTCCGGCGCGCCGGTGTGGCGTCCGTGTTCGTGGGCCGTCGCCATGTGCCGGACCGCGCCCGGGCACGGGCCGTTCTGGAACGGACGGTCGCCGGCTGGAGCGAGCACCCCTGGCCGGCCGGGGTCCTCTCGTTCAGCTGCTATCTGAGCACGGAGGAGGACACCGTGCTCACCTACGCGCAGTGCTCCGACGCGTACGCCCGCGGGGCGTTCCCGGACGCGCCCGACGGCCCGGCCGGGCGGCGCGCGGCGGACGACGGCGTGCGGACCTGGCCCCGCGCCGGAGCCGTCGAGTACCGGCTGCGGGCCAGCGTGGTGCCGGAGGGCGCCTCCGGCGCACCGGCGTGCATGGTCATCGCCACGTTCGACGTCGACGACGCCGGGAGGCAGGACGCGGTCATCGGCTCGCTGGTCGACGCGCTCCGGGCGCACCCGGCCGGGCGGCCGCCCGGCATGCTCTCCGCCAACTTCCACGCCAGCGTCGACGCCACACGCGTGCTCAACTACGCGGAGTGGACCTCGGACGAGGCCCACCTCGCGTTTCTCGACAGCACCGCCAGGGACGCCACGATGCGCGCCAGCGGCGGCATCCCGGGGGTACGGCCCATCGGTTTCCAGCGGTACCACCTCCACCGCGGCATGACTCGCTGAGCCGCCCGACGGCCTCTGCAGTTCCGGTGTGGATCTCCTGACCCCGATCTGACAATCTCCGGCCCCGCTTCCGCGGAACCTGTCCTTCCGTCCGGAGCTTGCACCGGCGGCCGTTGGAAATGCCCTGGGGACCCCTGAAGGATGGAATCCGCCGGCGCTTCCGCCGACTTGCCGACAGGAGTCGAGAATGCCGCAGAGTTCCACTGACCTTCCGGTCATCGACCGCCCGGACATCGAAGTCGCTCTCGTCGAGATGATCGGCGTCGACGGCCCCCAGCGGCAGCAGGCCGTCGTCGACGCCGTCGTCGCGTACTGGAGTGCCGCCGACTGGCCGAAGGAGCTGGAGTCGGTCAGCTGTTACCGCAGCACCGACGGAACGTCGGTGCTGACCTATGCGCAGTGGTCGTCGCGCACGGCGCTGGAGGACTTCCAGGGACCGGAGGGGGCCGCGCCCCGCCCGGAGCCCGGCTGGGGAGTCGCGGGCGCCCGGTCCCGAGGACCCGTGCCGTTCCAGCTCTACCGCGTGGTCCGCGGCGGCGCGATCACCGAACCGGCCCCCGTGCCCCAGTGCTTCCCGGCGGCGACGTTCCCGATGGCCGGCGGGGAAGCCGCCCGCCGGTGGATCGACGGGCTGCTGGCCGCCGAGGAGGAGGCGGAGGGCGCGGAGCGCGCCTACCCCGGGGCGATCGCCGCGAACTTCCACGTCGGCGTGGACGGCGGCAGCGTCCTGGTCCTGTCGGAGTGGGCCTCGGAGAAGGAGGCCGCCGACCACATCGACGAGGTGATCGAGCCGTTGCTGGAGGCGGCGGGCGGCGGCGACGCGGGCGCCCGGTACACCCACTGCCTCACGCTCACGGCCTCCTGAGGCGGCAGTCCATGTACTTCTCCGTTCTCGGCCCGGTGGAAGCACGCGGCGACCGGGGGCCGTGCGAGCCGGCGTTCCCCATGAGCCGTCAGGCGCTGGCCCTGCTGCTGGTGCACGCGAACCAGGTGGTCCCGATGGAGAGCCTGGTGGAGGAACTCTGGGACGGCAGCCCCCCGAAATGCGCCCGCAAGACCGTGCAGACGCACATCTACCACGTACGGAGGGCGCTGCGCGACGGCGCCGGAGGCGTCGAGCGGGTGGAGACGGAGCCGCGCGGATACCGCATCCGGGTCGACACCGGGCAGTTGGACCTGTGGCGCTTCGAGGAGCTGTGCGCCGCGGGCCGGGCCGCGCTGGACGCCGGACGCCCCGGGGCGGCGGCCGACGCCTACCGCGAGGCACTCGCCCTGTGGCGGGGCCCCGCGTTCTCGGGAGCCGCGACGGGCGCGCTGCTCTCGGCCCAGCGGGTCCGACTCGAAGACCTCAGAATGGGCGCCCTGGAGCAGCGCGTCGAGGCCGACATGCGCCTGGGCCGGCACCGCGAACTGCTCAGCGAACTCAAGGGACTCGCCGTCAACCACCCGTTGAACGAGGTGATCGTCGGCCAGCTCATGCGCGCCGCGGCGCGCTCGGGGCACCGGCAGGAGGCCCTCGACGCCTACCGGCGGCTGCGCGCCGCGATGGTCGACCAGCTCGGCCTGGAGCCGTCGGCGGAGACCAGCGATCTGCAACAGAGCGTCCTGGCGGACGGCCTGCTGCCGGAGCGCCGGCCGGAGCCCCCCGCCGACGAGCCCGTCCACCTCACCGTTCCAGCCGAACTGCCGCCCGGGATCGCCGACTTCACCGGGCGGCGGGAGCAGCTGGAGCGGATGGCCGCGGCGGCCGGCGCGGACGCGGGCGGCGCCTCCGCGGTGCGCGTCGTCGTGGTGACCGGCGCCGTCGGCGCCGGGAAGACGGTGACGGCGGTCGAGGCCGCGCACCGGCTGCGCCCCCGCTACCCCGGCGGCCAGCTCTTCGCGACGCTGCACCACCCCGACGGCACACCGGTGGCCGCCCGCTCCGCGCTGACCTCCCTGCTGCTGGCGTCGGGGCATTCCGGCGACCGGCTGCCGGAGGGGACGGAGGACCTCGCCCGGCTCTTCCGCAGCTGGACCGCGGAACGCCGGATGCTGGTGGTGCTCGACGACGCCCACTCCCCGGAGCAGGTGCGGCCGCTGCTGCCCAGCAGCCCGGACTGCGCGGTGCTCATCACCTCCCGCTGGCGCCTGGAGGGCCTGCCCGGGGCCGTCACACGCGTACCGCTGCGGGGAATGAGCACCCGCGAGGGGGTGGAACTGCTCGCCGGTGTCGCGGGGGCGGAACGCGTCGCACGGGAGCGGCCGGCGGCCGAGGAACTGGTGCGGCTGTACGACGGGCTGCCGCTGGCCGTGCGGGCGCTGGGGGAGCGGCTCTGGGGGCGTGCCGACCTGTCCGTGGGCGACCTGCTCCGGCGGGCACGGCGGGACGCGGAACGCCTGACCGCCCTCCAGGGCCCGCGCGGTGACGCGCTGGCGCGGCTGGGGCGGGCACACCTCCGGCTGCCGGTCGCCGAGCGCGAACTGCTGGCGCTGCTGTGCCGGTTGCCCCGCCCGGTGCGCGAGCCGGAGCTGCTGCGGGCCATGGGCCGTTCCGGCCGGCCCACCGGGGAGTTCGGCCGTCTCATCGAGTCCCTGGTCGCGGCCAACTTCGTGGAACTGCACCGCAGCGGCGGCGATCTGACCGTCACCGTGCCCGATCTGTCCCGGCTCGCGCTCGGCGGGCACGCCCGGCCGCCCCGGACCCCTCCGCCGCCGGCCCCGTCCGGAGGGGAGGCGGCCGGAGGCCCCGCGGCGGGCGTGCCTGCGGGAGTGCTGACCTGTGTCGAGTAGACGGTCCGATTGGCCGAATCGGGCTCAGAATGAACCGCCCGGTTCAGCCGATTGGATAGGTTGGTCGGGTGCGGGCCGCCGGCCCTCCCGGCCGGCGCACCAGCGGAGGTGCCGCCGCGCCGGACGACGAGAGTGAGGAGACCGTCCGGTGAAGAACATCGTGGTGCAGGGGGGAACCGACGGGATGGGCAGGGCCCTCGCGCTCCGCTGCCTCGAACGGGGGGACGCCGTCGTCATCGTGGGACGGGACCGGCGGAAGGGGGAGTCCTTCCGCGCCGCCGCCGACGGAATCGGCGCGGGGGACCGGGCCGCCTTCATCCCGGCGGACCTGAGCCTGATCAGCGAGAACGAGCGCGTCATCCGGGAGGTCGCGGACCGCTTCCCCGCGGTGGACGCCCTGGTGCTGTGCGCCCGGCACTACCTGTGGCGGCGCACGGAGACCGCGGAGGGGTACGAGGCCACCTTCGCGCTCTTCTACCTGAGCCGCTACCTCCTCGGCCACGGCCTGCGCGACCTGCTGGAGAAGGCGGAGCGGCCGGTGATCGTCAACGTGGCCGGACCGGGCTCGCCGATGGGCGAGATCAACTGGGAGGACCTGGAGTTCACCCGCGGATACCACGGCCTGGCGGCCCAGATGCAGGGCGGCAAGGCCAACGACCTGCTGGGCGTGGCCTTCGCGGACGCCTACGGTTCCGACCGCACGCGGTACGTCCTGTTCAACCCGGGCAGCGTGGCCACCAGCTTCTCCGGCGACTACGACGCGCAGACCCGGCGGCACGTCGAGTCGATGAAGCGGACCGGCAAGCCCGTGGAGGTCGGTATCGCGCCGATCGTCGACACGCTGTACGCCCCGCCCGCCGCCCCGCTGAGCGCGTTCGTGGAAGGGCTGCCGATGGGTCTGGACGGCCCGTCCTTCGACGTGCGCGACGCGCGCAGGCTCGACGAGCGGACCAGGGAGATGCTCTCCCGGTGACGGCGCGCGGCGGCCGGCCGCCCCGCGGGACCGGCCGGCTCCCCGGCGACCTGGCCGGGGAGCCCGCGCCCGGAGCCGGAATCACACCGGAACCAGCGGACTTGGAGCTTTCCGTGGCCCACCCTGCGCGATCCGCACCCCTGCCCGGGGCCGACGCCGGACCCCGCGTCCGGGAGGTCGTCCTGGACGCGGACGGTCTGCCCCTCTCCGGACTCCTGGCCCTGCCCGGGGAGTCGCCGCCCCGGGCGGTGGTCGTGGCGTTGCACGGAGGCGGCATGCGCGCGGGCTACTTCGACGGCCGGGCCGATCCCTCGACCTCCCTGCTGACCCTCGCCGCGTCCTGCGGATACACGGCGTTGGCGCTGGACCGCCCGGGGTACGGAAGCTCGACGTCCGCCCACCCCGAGGGAGTGGG
This sequence comes from Streptomyces tyrfis, assembly GCF_037034285.1. NCBI lineage: Bacteria > Bacillati > Actinomycetota > Actinomycetes > Kitasatosporales > Streptomycetaceae > Streptomyces > Streptomyces tyrfis. The sequence continues at coordinate 18,283 of NZ_JBAGJZ010000025.1, forward strand.
CCTCGACGCCCAGGCGCGCAGGGTGCGGGAGGCGCTGGCCGCGCACGCGCGCGGGCATCCCACGGGGGCCGGATTCTTCCTGGTCGGGCACTCGCTCGGCGGCAAGGTCGCGCTCGCCGTGGCCGCGGACTGGAGCGGCGACGGCCTCCTCGGGGTGGAGGTCTCGGGCATCAGCGACCGCTGGGCGGTCGATCCCCGGGCCCTCGTCGGGGCCGACGGGCTCCGCACACGCCGGCTGCACTGGGGCCCGCTCTCCCTCTACCCGCCCCGGACCTTCCAGCTCGCCGAGCACCTGGTCGCGCCCCTTCCGGCGCGGGAGGCGGCGGAGGCCCCCGGCTGGCCGGCCAGATACCGGGAGCTGGCCCGCTCGGTGCGGGTCCCGGTGCGCTTCACGTTCGCCGAGCACGAGCGCTGGTGGCGTTGTGACGCGCGGACGGTGGAGGCGATGACCGCCCGGCTGGCCTCGCCGCTGGTGCGCACGGAACGCCAGGAGGGCGCGGGTCACAACATCAGCCTCGGCCTGGCCGCCCGCGGCTACCACCTGCGGGTCCTCGCCTTCCTGGAGGAGTGCCTGCTACGACGGGAACGGGGAGGCGCCGGCGATCCCTGACGGGACGGCCCGCGAGGCGCCCCGGCCCCGTCCGGGCCGGCGGTACGGAGGCGGGGCGGGAGCCGGGGCGCGGGAACGGCCCCGGCTCCACGCGGGTCACGAGCGTGCCAGGGGCTGCGAGGGAGAGGCCGACGCCTGCACGAGACGGAACCCGACCCCGCGGACGGCGATGATCCACTCCGGTGAACCCAGCTTGCGGCGCAGACTGTTGACGTGGGTGTCGATGGTCCGGCTCCGGCTGATGTCGGTGTCCTGCCAGACCTGTTGGAGGATGTGCCGCCGGGTGACGACCTCCCCGGGCGGCGACGCGAGCAGCTGGAGGAGGTCGAACTCCTTGCGGGTGAGCGGTAGAGGGCTGCCGTGCAGCCGCACCGTGCGCATGGCCTGCTCGATGACGAGCGGGCCCAGACGCGTTCCGGGCCCGGCCGCGCGCGCGGGGCGGGCGCGCCGCATCACGGCGTCCACGCGGGCCAGCAGCTCCCGGAACCCGTACGGCTCGACCAGGTAGTCGTCGGCGCCGGCCTGGAGTGCCAGCACACAGTCCAGTTCGCTGCCGTGGGAGGTGATGGCCAGGGTGGGCGTGCCGCATGCCATGGCGATGGACCGGCAGATCTCCAGCCCGTCGACGTCGGGGAGGTCGACGTCGAGGAGCACGACATCGGCGTCGCCGTGGGCGCGCAGAGCCGCCGCTCCGGTGGTGACGGCGCGGGCCTCGTGCCGATGGCGCCGAAGACGCCGGGCCATGTCGCGCGCCGCGGACTCGTCGCTGTCCACCACGAGGATGCGCCAGGGTCTGCCGGGCGCGGGGTCGTCCTGTCGGGGCGGTATCGGCGTATGGGAAGGTAACGGAACCAGTTTGGGCACCTGCACTTGCTCTCCTGCGGCCGGGTGTGTGATCACGGGCAGTCGGGCGGTGAACTGCGGTCGCCACGGCATCCTTGACGCGCGGACACGCGATGGAGCGCGCGAGTCGCTCCGTCTGATCCCCATGGGGGCTGCCGTTGGAAGCGTGGCATGCGCAGCCCGGATGGTCGACGTCGATAGCACCAAGGTTGACCTCGCCGGTCCGCCGGTGAGCGCGCCCCCGGCACGGCGGAGGCGCCACGGAACGGCACGCAGTGCCACGTCAGGGCGCGACGGGGGCGTGCGCCGGGGTGCGCCGCCCGCCGTTCCCGGCCGACCGGCGCGGGGCGGGCGGAACGTGCCCGGCCGCTCACCCCGGGCCGTACGCGCGAACGGCCGTGCCCGCGCAGGGCGGACACGCGGAGTGCCGTGCCCGCGGAGGCGCCGGACACACGGAGGGTGGACCCGGGGCGGGTGGACACGCGGCGGGTGGACACAGGGAGGGGCCGGACACGCGTCCCCGACGCGTGTCCGGCCCCTTGGCGCGAGCCGCCGGTGCGGCGGCCGCGCCTCATCCGCCGGAGGGACCTCCGCCCTTCGCCAGAACGTCCCGCTCCCGCCGCGACGCCTCGGCCGGCCGGTCCGCGGAGCCGCCCCCGTCGGGCGTGTCGGCCGGTGCCGCCGCCGCGGGTTCGGGGCGGCCGGGCAGGAGGGTGCCGGCGAGCAGAATGACCACGGAGACCGCGAGCACGAACCAGTAGGCGTCCTGGAACCCCTCGATCTTCCCGCCGGAGGACCCGTCGGAGCCGACGGTCGCGAGAATCAGCGCCACGCAGGCCACGCCCAGGGCGCCGCCCAGCTGGTTGAGGTTGTAGAGGATGGAGCTGCCCTGCGGCACCTTCTCGGGCGGCAGCGTGCGGTACAGCGACCCCATGGTCGGCGCGCCGACGGCGCCGAGCCCCAGACCGATGGCGAACGCGGCCGCCGCCGACCACGCCTCGCCGTCGTCCGCGCCGAGCCGCGCGAGCACGATCGCCCCGCAGGCCGCCAGCACCGCACCCACGCGCACCAGGCTGCGGGCGCCCAGCCGGTCGCTGAGCCGCCCGGCCAGGGGCATGGCGAGGGCCGAGCCCAGACCCAGCGGCGCCACCAGCAGCCCCGCCGCGCGGGCCCCGTGTCCGTGCACCACCTGGTAGAAGAGCGGCAGCGCGAACAGGCCCGCATAGGTGGCCAGGCCCACCAGCCCCTGCACGGTGACGCTCGCGGCGAAGCTGCGGCTGGTGAAGAGCCGGATGTCGATCAGCGGTTCGGCGCCCCGGATCCGCAGCGCGTGGACGACGTACCCGGCCAGCAGCGCGACGCCGACGACCAGGGGAACGAGCACGAACGGCGAGCCGAAGCCGGCACGTTCGCCCGCCTGCGTGAGCGCGAGCACCACCGCCGCGAAGCCGGGTGCCATGAGCAGGGCGCCGACGAGATCGAGGCGGCTGCCGGAGGACCGCGCCCCGGACCCGTCGGCCGGGACCACCCGCAGCGCGAGCAGCAGGGCGACGATGCCGATGGGCAGGTTGATGTAGAACATCGAGCGCCAGCCCAGGGACTCGAGGACGACGCCTCCCAGCACCGGCCCCAGCACCGGCCCCAGGGACAGCACGACACCCATCATGCCCATGACGCGCCCGGCCCGGCTGGGACCGGCGGCACGGGCCAGGATGACCAGGACCAGCGGATCGACCACACCGGCGCCGACGCCCTGGACGATCCGGAAGGCGATCAGGCTTCCCACGTTCCAGGCGAGCGCGGAGGCGAGCGAGCCCACCAGGAACAGGCACAGGCCGAACAGCCAGAGCCTCTTCACGCCGAACCGGCCGATGGCCCAGCTGGTGACGGGGATGGTGACCGTGAGCGCCAGCAGATAACCCGTCGAGGCCCAACTGATCGCGCTCAGCGAGCTGTCGAACTCGTCGGCGAGCGTGTCGGCGGCGACGGTGACCATGGTGCTGTCGAGGATGCCCATGATCCCGCCCAGCAGGGTGACGCCGACCAGCCGTAAGAGCCCGGTGTCCAGCCGGTCGTCGCTGGTTTGAGACATGTGTTCAACTCCAGGCTGTAAAGATACTTGAACCAGTTGGTTCAATGTAGCGTCCGCCCCCGGGCGTCACAACCAACCGGGACGTCCTGTTGAACCGCACGGTTCACTTCGAGGGCCGGGGCGGTATGATGACCGGGTGAGCGGAGCGAAGAGGGCGACGGAGAGCGGGCGCGGGGGTGTGCGCGGGCGCATCGACAAGCGCCAGGCGATTCTTGAGGCGGCGTTCCGGGTGTTCGCCCGCGAGGGGTACGGACAGGCGTGCGTGCGGGTGATCGCGGCCGAGGCCAACGTGGCCAAGCCCACCATCTACAACCATCTGCACGACAAGGAGACGCTGTTCCACGAGTCGGTGCAGGCGGTCCTCTCCCGCACGGTCGGTCAGGAGCTGGCCGCGTTCGACCGCTTGCGCGGGACCGACGGCGAGGTGCGCGCCATGCTCGAAGAAGCCGGCCACCATCTGCTGCGCAGCCATTGCGGTGAGGAGTCCCGGGCGCTGCGCGGACTGCTGTCCGCCGAAGGCGCGCGATTCCCCGAGCTGTTGAAGGTCGTGCGGCAGGAGGGGGTCCAGCGCGTCCATGACGCCCTCGCCGACCGGCTGGCGCGCCTCGCGCTCTCCGGCCGGCTCAGTGTGAGCGCGCCGGAGGTGGCGAGCGAGCAGTTCCTGGCTCTGCTGACCGGCCCCCTGGAGCTGCGCTCCCAGCTGGGCAGCCGCCGGGTGCCCGACGCCGAGCTGCGCTCCGTGGCCCGCGCCGCGACCGACACCTTCCTGTGCGCCTACGGCCCGCGCGAAGCGGTCGGCTGAGGCGTCGTCCGAGCGCGGTCCCCGAAAACGCGGCGGGCGGGGGCGCGCGCCGTTTCCCGCGCCCGCCGCGCCGGACCCGTACGCCGTACGGCGCGGTGCGGTTCCGGTGGCCCGCTCATGCGCCCATGTCCGAGAAGAGGCTGGAGACCGTGACCACGACACTGATCACCGGTGCGAACCGGGGGCTGGGGCTGGAGACCGCCCGCCGGCTGGCCGAGGCGGGGCACACCGTCTATCTGGGGGCGCGCGATGCCGAGGCCGGCCGCGCGGCTGCGGAGAAGGCGGGCGCGCGACCGCTCGTGCTCGACGTCACCAGCGACGCGTCCGTGCGGGCGGCGGCGGAGGCCGTGCGGGAACAGGCGGGCCGTCTGGACGTCCTGGTGAACAACGCGGGCGTGGCCGGGTCCCGCAAGGAGTCCGAGGAGGTCACGGCGGAGGACATCGAGGCGGTCTACGCGACCAATCTCTTTGGGGTCGTCCGCGTCACCCAGGCGTTCCTGCCGCTCCTCCGAAGAAGCGGCAGCCCGGCGGTGGTGAACGTGAGCAGCGGGCTGGGCTCCCTGGCCATCGCCGCCGACCCCGGGAAGCACACCTCCCAGCTGCCCGTGTACTACGCCGACCTCGGTTACAACTCGTCCAAGGCGGCCCTCAACATGCTGACCGCGCAGTACGCGAAGGCGTTTCCCGGCATCGCGTTCAACGCCGTGGATCCCGGCTGGACCGCCACCGATCTGAACGGCCACACGGGGATCCAGACCGTCGAGGAGGGTGCGGAGGTCATCGTGCGCACCGCGCTCGCGGGCGGGGACGCCCCGACCGGGCGATTCCTCGGCAACAAGGGCGTCGTTCCCTGGTAGACGGCGCGTCCCCCGGCCGCCGCGACAGCCGGTCTCCGCGGGAGGGGATTCGGCGGCCGCCGCCGGGCGGGGAGGGCGCCCGCTCTGCACAGGGGTAGGAGAAGACCGGACCAAGGGGGTTGACACATGGGCGGATTGAGCGGCAGGACGGCTCTGGTGACTGGGGCCAGCCGGGGGATCGGGCGCGGGATCGCCCTGCGTCTGGCGCGCGACGGCGCGCTCGTCGCCGTGCACTACGCGACCAACGCGTCGGCGGCGCGGGAGACCGTCACGCTCATCGAGCAGGAGGGAGGGCGCGCCTTCGCCCTGGGGGCGCGGCTCGGGGCTCCCGGCGCCGCGGACGAGCTGTTCGCGTCCCTGACCGGGGAGCTCGACGCGCGCACCCCCGACGGAGCCCTGCACATCCTCGTGAACAACGCGGCCCACGCGGGATTCCGCGGCGCCATGCCCGACGAGGTGACCGAGGAGATGCTCGACACCTACTTCGCGGTCAACGCGAAGGCGCCCTTCCTCCTCACCCGGAAGGCCCTGGAGACGATGCCGCCGGGCGGGCGCGTCATCAACATCTCCTCGGGCATGACGCGCGCGGCCGTCCCTCCGCAGATCGCCTACGCGATGAGCAAAGGGGCCCTGGAGCAGATCACCCTGCACCTGGCTCCGGTCGCCGCGGAGAAGGGCATCACGATCAACACCGTCGCGCCCGGGGTGACGAACAACGGCGACCCCGTGTTCGACGACCCGGAATCCGTCAGGGAGATGTCCGGGCTGTCGGTGTTCCGCCGCGTCGGCGAGGTCGCCGACATCGCCGACATCGTGGCGTTCGTCGCCTCCGACGCATCCCGCTGGATCACCGGATCGTTCATCGACGCGACCGGGGGCACACTGCTCGGATGAGCGTGGGAAATTCTGTCTGAGCAACTCGGGGAATCGGCCGACGACTTCGCGTATGCGCCGCCGTATTCACCGGTGTTCGCGCTCTTCTGGCTGAAATCACTGCCCTTCTGCGGTCGTTCCTGGAGCGATATCCGGAAACGCTTGCCAGCATCCGTCGACGGGTGCCAAGATATTGAGTGTTTGCGCCTGAATTGACTTGGGCTCATGTCGAGCAGGGCGCCCCGCCTCGCATGAGGCGAGGGGCCCTGCCGTCGGTGACGAAGGAAGCTGCCTTGGACCGCGGTTCAGTCTGTAGCGCCACTCCGTTCGGCCGCCCGCGAGGGCGATGTCGCGCGGCCCGCCCGACCCGAGCCGCTCACCTTCTCTCTTCGCCCGTCCGCTGTATTCGGACTCCGGATCCGATGCGAATCCTGGAGTGAACGGACCGAGCGAGCCGGACCTCTGCGCTCCGTCTTCTCCGTGTCCCGTCCGGCTGCCCGCGGGAGCGGGTCTCTGCGTTCCCGCCCCGGGAACGCCCGGCGGAACGCTGCCCGGATCGCTTCGCGCGACGCCGCCGCGGGGCGCGGGAGCGTCTGCCGGCCCCGGCCCGCCGGGCGCGCCCGGGCGGGCTCCCGTTCGACGCCGACCTAGGCGGCCGACGCGGTTCGAATACCGTCAAGAAACGCCCCTTCCACAAGGAAAATGCCCTGGAGGTGCAGATGGGGAATGTCATGGTTCATCTGTCCGGATTCGACGCGCACACGGGTGCCGGGTGGGTGAACGGCACGCCACCACCGCGCTATGTCCTGGTCATCTGGAGGTTATGATGCCCCGTCTGACCGTTCTGGTCGCCAGTGATTCCGCGTTACTGGGCGATGCCATTACCATGTGCTTCCATCTTCAGCCCGATATATCCGTCGTCGGCCGGGCCGCCGGCGATCACCAATTGCTGTGCAAAGTGAGGGCGTTGCGTCCTCAGGTGCTCGTTCTGGAACCATGGGCGGGAGGCGCGGCGCTCACGCGCACGGTGGAATCCGTACGCCGGCTGGAGCCGGGACCGGCCGTGCTCGTGCTGTCCGGCCGGGGCGGAGTGGTCGACCGCCGCGCCCTGGAGACGGCCGGCTCGCACGCGTATCTGCCGCGCGACGCGGGCTGGGAGACCGTCCTGTCGACGGTGCGCGAGATCGCCCCGTCGAGCGCTCAGGACGCGAGGAAGTCGTCCCCTCCACTGACGCCCCGTGAGACCGAGGTGCTGCGCGGCGTGGCGACGGCCATGACGAACCAGCAGATCGCCCGCAGCCTCGGAATCACCACCGGCACGGTCAAGCGCCATCTCCACGCGGCCTTCCGCAAGCTGGGCGCCGTCTCCCGGCTGGACGCGGTGACCCAGGCGCTCGCCGCCGGGCTGATCACCTCGCCGATGGTGGGCCGCTCGCGCACGGAGGAGGCGATGGGCGCCGTACGGGGACGCGGCCGGACCGCGCCGCTTCGCCCGAAGGCGCCGCTCCTGACGAGCTGACCCGACGGCGGCGGGGGCGCCCGGCGACAGGCGCACGGCGCAGGGAATCCGCCGCGGCGCACCGGGACTCGGCGGGCAGCGGTACGGGCGGATCGACGGCCACGGTGGCAGGGGCCGGCCTCATGAGAACGATCGGGTCCCTGCGCGCGGCGCCGGCAGGACGCCGTCTCGCGCCGCCTCCCTGCCCGCGACTGTCCGGCTGCCTTCCCAGCCGGTTCCGACGGCCGTACGACGGGTCCGGGGAGCGGTCTGCCGACGGGCGCACGAGGTGTCGTCGGGCGAAGAACGTGCCGAAGGAATTCGGAGAACGGACCGCGAGGCGTGGAATTTCCTGGTCCACAGCCACCGGTCGAAGTCGCGAGGATATTGTCACGTCCCGTTGGAGCGACGAACTTCTTCCTCACCCGGAAGAAAGGACATTCGGCGAGCCGGCCTTCCGTCGCTCCGGTCGTCGAGCGCGTGGCTGCGGAGAAGTGCTGCGAAATCCTGGCCGACGGCGAGCACGCCGGGCTGACCGCCCTCCGTGACCGCGGGGAACAAAGGGCCTTCCAGCGCGCCGCGACAGACGACGCCTGCGCCGCACGGGGCCGGCCTACGAGCCGGCCCGGGAAGCGCTCACCGGTATGCGGAACTCCGGGAAGCGGATCGTGTTCACGTCCGACGCCGCGCGCTGATCCACCGCGGATTACGGGACAGCCCTTAGCCTCGTGCTTTCACGAGCGGCTGCGCGGAGCAATTCCTGACCAGGATGGAACGCGCAGAGGACGCCGGGCGCGACCTGTCCAGGATCGCGTGGGTGGCGTGCGAGAACGTGGTGGTGCGTGGCGATCTCGCAAGCCGGGAGTTCATCGCCTTCTGGCTGGCCGGCGGTCGCGTCCTGGCCGGTATGAACGTCAACATTTGGGACATCAGCGAAGCGATCCAGCACCTGGTCCGCTCCGGCGAGCAGATCGACCGGGACAGGCTCGCCGACCCGGATCTTCCGCTGGAACTGCTGACTGCCGGGTGACGTACGGCCGCGGGCCGCTTCACGGGCTCGTCGGGCGCCCGCCTACAGGGGTGGGCAAGCCGGCGATGCCCTGGCGAGGCCGAGTCCCCTGTTTCATGCCCACTCACTCCGGCCGGTCGCGGCGCTTCAGCCAGCTCCGCATCGGTCAGGTCCGACGGACCCCGGCGTTGCCGATCCGGACGGTTGCCCGCGTTCCCATACCCGATGTGAGCCGCCGATGGCAACAGGTCTTCGGTCGGGTCGAAGTGCAGTCTTTGTCCGCCTTCGCCCGCGGTCCATTACGGACACCGCAGAAACTCTCCTGGCTCCAGGCACACTGCTACCCGCCGCCGCAGTGAAACAACGAAGACTTCGCTGTGGCATTCGTTTCGCTGAATGGAATCCACTGTTTGCCCACTTAAATTAACCCACCGGGTTACGCCCCTTCAAATACCCCCGGGTGGCGTAACCCGGTCGCCTATCTGCCTGAAACAGGCCGATCCCGGATCGGTCTTGGATCACACCCGCCCGTGCGATGGGGAATGCGTAGAAGGAACGATGACCATGAATGCGAACGCCTCTGTGCTGGTCCGGCGGTCACGCACGTGCCTGGCCGCTGTCGCCGTTGCCGGAGCGCTGGGACTGCTCAGCGCGTGCGGCGGATCGTCATCCAAACCAGCAGGAGCACTGAGTCCCGGCACTGGCCAGACCCTGCCCGGAACGCCCGGTGCCTCCGGAACGGGCGGTACGGTCACCCCACCACCAAGCACGCCCTCGACCTCACCCACCGCCGGCCAATCGTCCGCTCCGGCCTCCGCCAACGCGGTGACGATCAAGAACTTTGCGTTCTCCCCGGCCAAACTGACGGTCAAGGCGGGCACGAAGGTGACCTGGACCAACACCGACCCCGACAACCACACCGTCACCAGCAAACAAGGATCGGGCGGGCCGCTGAAGTCGAAAGGCCTGGCCACCAACGACACCTACAGCTACACCTTCACCAAACCCGGCACCTACGCCTACTACTGCAGCATCCACCCGTTCATGACCGCCACCGTGGAGGTGACCCCATGACCGTACCCACACGCGACTCCGACGGCGACGGCGACCGCGAGCACGGTATGAACCGCCGTCAGCTCATGCGGCACACCGCCTGGTTCGGTGGCGCCGTCATCCTGACAGTCACCGGGGGAGAGGTGATCAGTCATATCCCCGGTTCGTCGGACCCCACCCCGGCAGGCAGCGCAGACCTGCGGTTCGTGCAGGTCTCCGACAGCCACATCGGCTTCCACGGCCCGGCCAACATGGATGTCGCCGGAACATTCAGCGCAGCCCTCACCCAGATCAACTCCCTCGGGTTCCGCCCCGACTTCGTCATGCACAGCGGCGACCTGACGCACCTCTCCACCCCCGCGCAGTTCGACCAGGTCAAGCAGATGCTGTCGCAGCTGCGCACGGACCGGATCTTCACCGTGCCGGGCGAGCACGACTCGATCGGAGACAACGGACGCGCATACCGAAAGGCGTTCGCCAAAAACACCCTCGGCGACGGCTGGTACAGCTTCGATACCCACGGCGTGCACTTCATCGCGCTGGTCAACACTCTTCACCTTGAGCGACTCGGCCACCTGGGCAGCGATCAGATCGATTTCGTCCGCAAGGACATCGCCGGCCTGTCGTCGGACACCCCCATCGTCGTCTTCAGCCACATCCCCTTGTTCGCGATGTATCCGAAGTGGGGCTGGGGCACCGACGATGCGGTGAAGGTGCTGTCGATGCTGCGCCGCTTCTCCTCCGTCACGTGCCTCAACGGGCACGTCCACCAGCTCTTCACCAAGACCGAAGGCAATATCACCTTCCACTCGGCCGCCCCCACCTGCTACCCGTTTCCCAAACCCGGCCAGGGCCCCGCCCCCATTCCGCAGGTGCTGCCCGCCGGACGCCTCAAGGACGCACTAGGCATCCGCACGGTCAACTACCGTCAGGGCAGCCATGCACTGGCGGTCAAGGACGAGAAACTCACATGAACCCCCGGAGCCTGTCCGCCCTCGCACTGCGCTTGGTACTCGCCGCCACGCTCGCGGCAAGCGGATACATCCACGCCCAGCTCTACATCGACGGATACCGCTTCATCCACGTCATCGGCCCATTGTTCCTGCTGCAGGCCGGCGCCGCCTTCGCAGTTGCCGCACTTCTCCTGTTGGCGGCACCCCTGCTACTCCGATTCGCTGCCGCCGCAATCGCCATCGGCGCGCTCGCCGGGTTCGCCGCATCCCGCACCATCGGGTTGTTCGGGTTCACCGAACGTGGCTTGCAGCCCGCCCCGCAGGCGCTGCTCAGCCTCATCGCCGAGACGCTCACCCTGCTGACTGTCGTGGCCTGGCAGGCGCTCGAGGCCCGGCAACACCGTCGCACCCGGCCGCACCATGACGAGACCAGCTGAGTGCGGCCCGGCCTCCGCACCACGGCACCGGACAGATGAGCCAGACACCGACGCGCCTCCCACCCAGCGGGCACCACCCGGCGCGGCGGCCCACCCGCCGGTCGACGAGTGGCAGGCCGGCTGTCGAAGGGGGAAGATGGAAAAGAAGCGTGTGCTTCATGCGCCGGCTGCATGTCCGTGCGAACGGCAAAAATATTTCAGGAAGCGCACCGGACTGAATTACTGGGCTCGAATTTCTTGCACGGGCCACGGGATGCGCGCAGTCCTGGACTGACGTGATTTCGTTGTCCTGGGATGTGCGCCTGACGGTTCGCGACGCCAGCACAATAGATGGTCACGAGCCGCACCGATGTGTGATTCGACCGTGCGTGTCGGTCCAGAACCAGAGCGGTCATCGGGGTTTTATTTTCGGGCGACGGGCGGACACGTCGACCCGAGGTCACTCCTCAAGGCTTGAGTGCCGCTCTGCCGCACCTCGCCACTCCACCTGTAGGAATATCCCGAACATTTCGATCAGAAACGGGGCCTGCGCATGGGATGGCTCACCTTCGGTTATTTCCTGTCGTATATTCCGTACGCCATGCTGGTGAAAGCACTTGCCAGCGGAGTGACACCGCTGTCGGGGAAGCCGGTCAGCGGCTTTGAGTTGCTGCCCGCAGCCGTCCTGGGACAGCTCGTGGTGATGCCTGTGTTCGTAGCCCTGTCGGGTTGGTGGCGGCGTATGCGGCGGAGTGGGACCGGGGGGCGTCTGATTCCAGTGGCGGGTCGGGAAACGTTGGCAGCCGGCTTCTTCGCTTCACTTATTATCGGCACCACCACGATGAACTACACCTTTTCCGGCGTCTCGATCCTCTTCATGCTGTTGTTGATGCGCGGGGGAGTTCTGGTTGTTTCCCCGTTGGTCGACAAGGCGCGCAAACGGCGGGTGAAGGCATCTTCCTGGGTGGGGTTGTGCCTCAGCCTGATCGCGGTTTCAGTGGCACTCGGTGATGTGAACAGCTACCACCTCACGCCGGCTGCCGTGCTGAGCGTCCTGATCTATCTCGTCGGCTACGTGGGCCGGTTCGAAATCATGAGCCGGGTGGCCAAGTCGGGGGTTCTCGCAACAGACCGCCGCTTCTTCGTGGAGGAACATGTTGCCGCGCCGGTTTGGCTGGCTCTGCTGCTGGCGGCAGGGGCACTGGCCGGGCAAGCTCAGTTGCGTGCGGGCTTCACCACATTCCTCGGTACCCCTGTCGCATTGGCGGCGGCGGGTATCGGCGTGGCGTACGAGGTGCTGTTCGTCTTCGCTTCGCTGATCTACCTGGACCGGCGCGAGTACACCTGGGGCGTGCCGGCATGGGCGTTCGCCAGCCTGATGTCCGGCCTGGCCGCCTCCTTCTCGCTGGCGTGGGTGGCCGGGCTCCAAGCTCCGGGGAACGCTCAGCTCCTCGCGCTCGTCTTCGGCGTCGGCGCGGCGGCGGCGCTGTCGTATCCGTCGGCCGTCACCTGGTGGCGGGTACGCGCCACCGGGGCGGTGTGCCGCGTACTGTTCGTCTGCGGCGGGAACACCTCCCGTTCGCCCATGGCCGAGGTCATTGCGTGGGCCCAGGCCACGGAGGCGGGAGTCGCGTACGCCTTCCGGTTCTCCAGCGCGGGGGTTGCGACGACGCGGCCCGGGGACCCGATGGCTCCCGACGCCCGGTCCGCGCTCGCCGGGCTCGGACTGGACCGAGTGCCGGGTCCGGGGAATCCCCGGCTTCACCGATCGCGCCCGGTCACCCCTGAGCTCTGCCGGGACAGCTCTGTCATCTACTGCATGACCCGGGCCCATCGCCACGGGGTGATCGCCATGGCACCCGAGGCCGAGGGCCGCACCCTGTGTCTGGATCCGCGCTGTGACATCCCTGATCCGGAGGGGCAGTCACCGGAGGTGTACAGCCGGTGCGCCCGGCATATCCAACGGTCCGTCCGCGTCCGCCTGGGCGAACTCCTTCGCTCCGACCTCCTCGCGGCGCACCGTCGAGCCGCAACACTCGGATGGGGCAGGTGATCGCGATGACCGGCGGTAACCCGGAGGCATTGGTGGACGCACTGTGCGAGGCGTTCTACCGCGGTGATCGGCCCACGCCTGATGACGACGCCAACCGGCCACCGTCGCTGGACGACGTCGCCGAAGGCCGTGCCCGCGCCGCCAGGTCGGGAGCGCCGCCGGCCAAGGGGAACGCCACCGCGGACACCGCCGCCCCACGGGCCCACTTCCGCGACAACCTGCGCTTCCACGGGCCGCCGACCGCCGGCTACGCGAATGTCCTGCGCCTGCTGCTGGGCATCGACCCCGAGCGTCCCATCGTGTGCACCCCGGCTGTCAATCGGTTCGTCCTGCCACGGGCCCCTCTGGAGGAGTACGTCCGATGAAACGGCTGACGAGCGGGTGCGATACCGCCGTCACGCGGCGGGCTCACATAGTCGCAGTGGTCGCCCGGCCCGAGGATCTCACCACGCCTCGCCTGCGCGGCCTCGCAGGCGTGGCCGACGCGCTGGAGGTGCGTGCCGACCTGGTCGGCGACCCCGATCCGCACCGGCTGCGCCAACACTTCACCGGGCCAGTGACCTACAGCCTGCGCTCCCCGCGCCACGGCGGCCGCTCGGCTGCCGGCCCAGTCGAACGCCGCACCCGGCTCCTTCGCGCGGCGGACCACTATGACGTGGTCGACTTGGAGGCCGTGGACGACCTGGTTCCGGAACTGCTGGCGGAAATCCCCGCCCGGCAGCGGCGCGTCTCCTGGCACCAGCCCGAACCCGCACGCCCTGAGCGGAGCGCCGACCGCGGGGCAGGCGTGCTGGAGGCATCCGCGGAACTGCGGGAGCGGTTCGCCACGATGGCCACCACACCTGCGCTGCTGTACCTCCTCGTGCCGCAGTCGGGAACCCACTATGGGGCGGCCTCGCCGCTGCTGCTCACCGGGCTCGGGCGCTCCGACGTGACCGCGTTCGCGTCCGGTGCGGCCGGCACCTGGACCCGGGTGCTGGCGCCGTGGCTGGGCGCACCCCTCACCTTCGGCCGGGCCGGTACCCCAGGGGCGGACGGAATGCCGAGCGTGGGCCAACTCCTGACTGACTACGGGCTGCCCGCGCTGCCACCGCTCAGCGCCCTGCTCGGCATTGCCGGCCAGGCCCCGGGAAGCTCGCTGTCACCCCGGCTGCACAATGCGGCGTTGCGGGAGCTGCGGCTGCCCGCGCTCTACCTGCCCTTCCAGGTGGACACATTCCCCCGCTTCTGGCACTGCGCCAACGACTTCGGGGCGCTGGCCCGGCTGCCGCTACGCGGGCTGACCGTGACCGCTCCCCACAAGCAGAGCGTGGTCGAAGTAGCCGACATCGTCGGCCCGCAGGCGCTGCGGTGCGACGCGGCCAACGTTCTGTGGCACGACGCCGGGCGCTGGCAGGCGTCCACCACCGACACCGCGGCTGCCCTGCACATCCTTGCCCGGGCCGGGGTCGACCCCAGCGGCCGCAGGGCCGCCGTCATCGGTTGCGGCAGCACCGGACAGGCCGTCGCGCTGGCCCTGCTCCAGGCCGGAGCCCGGGTGACCCTGGTCAACCGGGGGCATGCGCGCGGCCGGGAAGCCTCCTCGCGCCTCGGGGCTCCCTTCGTACCGCTCTCCCGGTTCTCCCCGGCAGGACACGCTGTACTCGTCCACGCCACACCCCTGGCGGAAAGGCAACCGTTTCCGGTTGCCGCCGTCGACCGGGACGCGGCGGTGCTGGAAATGGTCTACCGCGATCCTCCGACCGCGCTCATGAGCGCCACCCGTGCCCGCGGACTGACCGGCATCGACGGCTGGGACGTCCTGCTCGTCGAAGTGAGCGAACAATTCCAGCTGTTGACAGGCCATCCGTTCCCCGATGCGCTGCCACTGCGCTCCCTCTGCTTCAGCCAGGCCGAGCGCGCCGACGTCCACGACCTCACCGAGCCGGGGGAATCGCCCCCGGCGCAACCCACGAGCGGAGAAGCACCATGACGACCCGTTCGGCCTCCCCCGCCGGACCGGCCGCACCGCGGCCGCCGGACGCCCCCGACGTCTCGGCGCTGCTGGGCGACTGGGTCAACACCGACCAGGGCAGTTCGAAGGGCGCCCTACGGCTGAACGTGACGTGGCACGAGAAGGGCCTGTTCGTCAGAGCTTTCGGCACCGGCAGCCCGCAGCCGCGCGACTGGGGCGAGGTGTCGGCGGTCGTGTACACCGCGCCAGGAACCCCATCGGTTGCCTGGTCGTTCTCGGCGATCTACAACTTCGGCGCGCTGCGCACTGTCCTGTGCGCCTACCACAAGGCGGGCATCCTGGTGGCCACCACGAGCAGCATCTTCAGCGATGACAGCGAGGGGGCCGACCACTGGGCCCGCTCGTTCTTCCACAGGGCGGAGGAGCGGGCATGACGGCACGGACGGCCGATCCGGCGCCCCTGGCCGGAGGCTGGGTCAACTTCGACATCACCGCCGCGGGCATCCACCTGGTCGATGCCGCGATCGACGGCAGCCGGCTCATGCTGCGGATCACCGAGCGAGGCGACCCGAACCCGTCGCAAGAGGCGCTCGTACCGACGGCAACGCCCGTTACCGGCGCCACCCTGCCGGCCGTCCCTCTGGCCGACGACATGGACGCCCCCGAGGCCGTGGCCTTCCTCGCCGAAGGTCCGCTCGACTCCCGCCAGGTCATCCTCTGCGGCTACCTCAACCGCGGCCTGCTGACCATCGATGTCCATACCGTCCATACCGTCGATCCGCAGATACCGAACGTGATGTACCGCGCCCACTTCTACCGTTCGGAAGGGGCCGTCCTCCTATGACCGACGACCTGGGCCACGGTCCGGCCCGCGATCCGGCGGCCTGGGGCGACCGGGTCGTTCTCGACGCCTTGGCGAAGCTGGCCGCGGACAGCTTCGCCCCCCGCGCCGAGGAATACGACCGCAGGGCCGCCTTCCCCGCCGAGGACTTCGACGATCTGTTCTCCGGCGGGTTCCTGGCCGCCCCTGTGCCGCGGGAGCACGGCGGCCTGGGCTACGGCCCCCAGCAGCGCAACACCCTGCCCCTGTGGGAGATGACCACCACGCTGGCCAAGGCCGATCTGTCACTGGCCCGCTGCTGGGAGGGACACGCCAACGCACTCGTCCTCATCGACGCCCTGGCCGGCCCGGACCAGAAGCGACACTGGTTCACCGGCGTGGTCGAGCACGGAGAGAAATGGGCCGCCTGGAGCGGCGAACCCCAGGCCCCCAAACCGGGCGAGAGCGGTGGCTTCGGCACCCTGCTGACACCCGTCCGCAGCGGCTGGACCCTCCGCGGCAGCAAGGCGTTCGCCACCAGCGCCACCGGAGCCCAGTGGGCGATCCTGCTCGTCGATCCGGCCGGCCCCGGCGGTGCCCGGCACAGCCGAGAGGCCCACGGAAAACTCCTGCTGCTCGCCTGCGACCTGTCCGACCCGACTGTGAGTGTGGACAGTTCGTGGTGGGACCCGATCGGCATGCGCGCGACGGTCAGCCATGTGGTGCGGTTCCACAACACCTTCGTGCCGCGCGAGCATCTCATCGGCCGTCCCGGCGGCTACTTCGAAGGGCACTGGCAGACCGCTTTCATCCCGCACTACGCTGCCAGCTTCCTCGGCGGCGCCCTGGCCGCGAACGAATACGGGCTCGGGTATCTGAGGCGGCAGGGCAAGAGCGGTGATCCCCATGTGCAGCAGCGGGTGGGCAGCATGGCGGTCAACATCGACACCGCCCGCCTCTGGTTGCGCTACGTCGCCGGTCTGTGGGACGAAGGCAGGGTCGAGGAGGCACGGATCGCCGGCAGCAGGGCCTGGCATGTGATCGAGCATGTGGCGGAAGAGACAGTGCACCACGTCATCCGCGCGTGCGGTGCCCGCAGCCTGATCCGCCCGAGCCCCGTGGAGCGGATCCTGCGCGACCTGACCTTCTACGAGCTCCATGACAACGACGACCACGTTCTGGCGACCATCGGGCGGGCCGTACTCGGCGAGCAGCACGACCCGTCGTTCCACAGACCATGACTCCGAACCCTCAAGCCAGGTAAGGGAACACGTCATCCGATCCGTCTGGTCTCACACGGCGAGACCTCACTTCGATTCACGTGTGTCGCAGCCTTGCTGACTGCACATCGCCACACGCGAGGGCTGTCCCCACTGCGGGTTCCAGCCCGCACAACGCGCTCCGATCACCGTCGTGCACCTGCGAAGGGCCACACTTCGGCGATGTCCTCCCGCCCTCGTCGTCCCGGCCGGTGCCGTAGGCGGTCCGAAGGCTCGGACACGTATGGCTCTACGGCCCCGGCCTCTCCGTCACCTGGGTCGGCATGTCGCTCTCATCGGCCGTCCGGTCCAACCGCTCTCCTTGATCCGCGTACCTGCTGGCGCGCCGACTGGACCCGGACGGGACGCTTCGGACGTACTGGCGAGATCGGCCCGCAACGCCTGGAGAACCTGTTGAGAACCCTCGCCTCGCGACCGGCTCGGTCGCCGCTGACGCCCTGCGTGCCAGTGGACATCGGTTGCTCCGGTAGCAGAAGGACGACGATCGGCGTGAGCCCGCAGCCCGCACCGGCGGCAGTCGCGTCCGCCCGCACCGATCCTCGCTTTGTCTCCGGGCCGTCGGACCGCACCACCGGCACTCCCAGCGCCGCGCTCGGCACCACGTGGAGTGCCCTCCAGCTCCAGGGCGGCAAAAACGAGAGCGTGGGCGGCTGACCACGTGGACGGTCTCGCTCACCCTGCGAACCACCGACGGCGCTACGGCGTCGTGTGGATGCTTCTGCCCGTGGCGGTCATGGTCGGTCTCTACTGGTACGGCCGGGTACACACCCCCTCCTACGAGAACAGCCTCTTCGGGCAGCGCGGCGACGACGCCAGACTGCTCAAAGCCCAACTCGGCTCCGCACTGCTGGGCCTGGCGCTGATTCAGCTGCTTCTCGCCCTCTGGATGTACGGCCGCCTGCCCGCACTGCGAACCGCACCGCACCGGGTCCACACGACGCACCGCCTCATCGGTCTGATCGCCTTCCTCCTCTCCCTCCCCATCGCTCAGCACTGCATCACCACCTACGGTGTCCAGCTGACCGACACCCGCGTGGCGGTGCACTCGCTCACCGGCTGCTTCCTCTACGGGGCCTTCGTCGCCAAGGTCATCGTGGTCCGCCACCGCCACTGGCCCGGCTGGGCACTCCCGCTGGCCGGAGGCACCCTCGTCACCGCGATCGCCCTGATCTGGTACGCCGCCGCCTTCTGGTACCTGAACGGCTTCCAGGCCCCCGGCCTGTGAGCAGAGCACGAGACGTCTCTTCCAGCAGCCAACGGCGGCCCCGGCCGGACCGACAACACCACGGTGAGCGACACACTGCCCAGCGACCCCCCAGCGCAATCGTGGCCGCGGTGGCCGCGGCCTCTGCCGGGGTGGTCATCTGCTTCGCCTGCAGCCACCACGCCGGAGGCAGGCTTCTGCGAAGGGCCTGCGGACCAACCATGCCCGTCTCCGACCCAAGCGTTTCTCCGCTGCGCGCTCTGCGGGAGGCCGACCGCCGGCTCGTGCCCGAGTGGAAGCGGCCGTAGGCGGCGCTTTGACCTTGCCGTCGTGCCAGTGCGAAAGGCGGGGCTCGGAGGGCGCCGACCTGCAACCGGCGCAACTGACTGCAGCCAGATGGCCACAGTCCGGAGTTGCGGCGTGCTTCCGGAACCCGCAGGCTGTATCTGGCAAGCGACCTTGATGACGCAAAGAGGTGATCAGGTTGCAGGACCACTCGCGCCCGGTCAACCTCTCGAAACATGGGCGCGGGTGACGCGCGCCGCCTCAAGGGCCGGTACCCCGGTGAGTCCAGTCGCAATACTCCAACGCCCGCCCCGGCACGGGACTCAGGCAGACGGAACTGGCTTCATACCCCAGTCGGACTCCGGATCAGGTGCCCGGAGTACTTCTTTGCGGCACACGCTGCGGACTCCCCTCTCGCTCAGTGGTGCCCGTTGACCGTCTGGCCCGAAGCGGCCCACGAGGTCGAGGTGTAAGACCACCGGTTGCCCCAGCCCACCACCCATCACAGGGAGCCACAGCACATGGACGGAAAGCACAAGATACTCGCTGCTCTGACCGGAACTGCGCTGACAGCCGGACTCACTGGCCTGACCCTCGGGCCCACCGCCACCACACCTGCTCACTCCCCAACCCTGCGCGCCGCCGCCGGGCCCTCTGGGATGTCGGTCGTGGAGTGGAACCGTGAGCTCATCACCGTCCTGAGCGATCCGAAGGCCCAACCGCCCACCGTCCACCCCACGCGCAGCTTCGCGCTCCTTCAGGCCGCCGAGTACGACGCGGTGGTATCGGTCACCCGGGCAGGCCCTGCCTACATGTTCTCGGTGTCGGCGCCGCGAGACGCCCGTGCAGACGCAGCAGCGGACCAAGCAGCCCACGATGTGCTGGTGGCCCTGTACCCGGCCAAGCGCGCAAGCATGGACCGACGGCTGAGCAGCCAGTTGTCCGCGATTCCCAACGGCCCTGGCAAGCAGGCGGGCATTCGCGTGGGAGCCGAGGTCGCCCGCCGGCTGGTCAGCCTGCGATCCCATGATGGGTCCTCGACCAAGCCGCCGCCGTTCAGTCCCCGCAACGTGGCCGGCGGCTACCGGCCCACACCGCCCGACTTCCCCACACCGGTGTTCACCAACTGGGGCTCGGTCAAGCCGTTCGTGCTTGCCAAAGGAAGCCAGTTCCGCCCGGCGCCGCCGCCGGCCGTCAGCACCGCCGAGTACGCCACAGCCTTGAATGAGGTCAAGAGCCTGGGGAGCAAGGCCAGTACCACCCGCACCCCCGATCAGACCGCAGCCGGGAAGTTCTGGGCGGCAGCGCCCGTCTGGAACGTCTGGAATCAGATCGCGCAGGGCCTCGTCACCTCCCAGCACGCAAGCCTGGAGAACGCGGTGAAGGTCTTCGCCCAGCTCAACCTGTCCCTCGCCGACACCGCGATCGCGATGTACGACGCCAAGTACACATACCGCGTATGGCGGCCCGTGACCGCCCTCCGGCTCGGTGGTACGCACTACAACCCGCGCATCGCTGGCGATCCCAACTGGACCCCCCTGCTGCCGACCGCCCCGGATCCGTCCTACCCCGCCGCCCACGGCGCTCTCAGCCAGGCGGCGGCAACGACGCTCACCAGGTTCTACGGTGCGCAGCACCACCTCGTGGTGACGTCGAAGGGCGTCACCCGAACCTTCGCCGGCTTTCAACGCGCCGCCACCGAAGCGTGGCTCAGCCGGATATGGACCGGCCAGCACACCTCCATCGACAACCGGGCAGGCCAACAACTCGGCAAGCAGGTAGCCGATTTCGTGGCGCAACACATCTGACTGCCCGCACCCGTGCAGCGCCAACGCGACGCATGGCTGTGGCCAAGGAGCCAGCTGTACCCAGCGTATCGGGTACAGCTGGCCCGAACATTGTGCTAACCACGGGCTTTCATGTGGGCGGGTGTCCGAGGTGTGATCGGAACGCGAAGAGTGCTCCTGACCAGCAACGATGGGACTTGTCTAGGGTCCAGGTCGTCGCATGGAAAGAAGCACTCCTCGAGTGAAGAAGCGTATCGAGTCCTACCCGCGTGTCCGCATCGAGGGCGGCGGCCGGGCGGTGGTCTCGCAGGCCGGGGGCGTGCTGCTGGTCGAGACCGTCCGCAAGGCCGGCCTGGACACCGCGATATCAGCGGCGCTGACGCCGTGGCGGAAGGCTCGGGCGGTGCACGATCCGGGCAAGGTCCTGCTGGACGTGGCCCTCGCGGTCGCCCTTGGCGGGGACTGCCTGGCAGATGTCGGGATGCTTCGGGCCGAGCCGGCAGTGTTCGGGCTGGTGGCCTCCGACCCGACGGTCTCCCGCCTCATCGATAACCTCGCAGCCTCCGAGGAGAAGGCCCTGCGGGCCATCCGTGCCGCGCGGGCTGAAGTCCGCCAACGTGTCCGGCGGTTGGCCGACCGGGAAGCGCCTGACGCGGGCGGGCCGGTGACCGTGGACCTCGACGGGGTGCTGGTCATCGCGCACTCGGACAAGGAGGACGCCGTACCCACGTGGAAGCGAACCTACGGCCACCACCCGCTGATGGGGTTCGTCGACCACGGACCGGGCGGCACGGGTGAACCGGTCGCGGCCCTGCTCAGACCAGGCAACGCGGGATCGAACACGGCGGCCGACCACATCACCGCCACCCAACTGGCCTTGGCCCAGCTGCCGAAGAAGTACCGGCGCGGGCGCCGGACCCTGATCCGCACCGACTCCGCGGGCGGCACCCACGACTTCGTCGCCTGGCTCGCCCAGCGGGGACGGTGGCTGTCCTACTCGGTCGGCATGGTGATCACCGAGGCGATCCACCAGCACGTGCTGAGGGTTCCTGCACCGGCCTGGACGGCGGCCGTCGAGGCGGACGGCGAGATCCGCGACGGCGCCTGGGTCGCTGAACTCACCGGCGACGTCCTGGACAGCTGGCCCAAGGGTATGCGGCTGATCGTCAGGAAGGAACGACCGCACCCCGGGGCCCAGTTGCGGCTCACGGATGCGGACGGCATGCGGCTGACCTGTTTCGCCACCACCACCTTGGGCCGGCCGATCACCGAGCTCCGTCACCGGCTGCGGGCCCGGGCCGAGGACCGCATCCGCGCCGCCCGTGCCACCGGCCTGCGCAACCTGCCCCTGCACCGCACGGCCCAGAACCGGATCTGGCTGGAGATCGTGCAGATGGCTCTCGACCTGCTGGCCTGGATGCCGATGCTCGCCCTGACCGGCAAGGCCCGTCTCTGGGAGCCCCGCCGCCTGCGGCTCCGCCTGTTCACCGCGGCCGGACAGCTCGTGACCACCGGCCGTCGGCGAATCCTCCGTCTGGCCCGGCACTGGCCCTGGACCGGTCACATCACCGCAGCCCTCGACCGGCTCACCCAACTGCCCGACCCTGGCTGACCAGCGGATTCCCCGTCCCTACGACAGCACCTCAACACCCGGAGCAGTGGAACCCGGCGCCACCCCGAGGCGACACTCGGGCCCTCGGCCTGCACAGCCTCAGCCCACGGCACGAAAACGGTCCACCGACCCCGTCGGCGGACCGTCACGAAACTTCGAGGTTAGTATCCGAGCAGCTGAATTCCACCGGCGCGCTGTTCCATCGGAATGGCGTCGGCGTGACGTCGGAATGGCTTCAGTTCCCGCAAAGACACGAACGGGGTGTTGTTGTGGTGCGATGGGCGAGACGAGAGGACGAGCGGCTGCTTTCCGGGAAAGGCCGGTACGTCGCCGATATCCGCGTTCCCGGATGTCTGGACGCGGCATTCGCGAGAAGCGGGGCGGCCCACGGCGTGCTGCGGACCGTTGACTGTACGGCGGCCCGTTCCGTGCCGGGCGTCGTGGGAGCCTGGTCGGCCGAGGATCTGCCGGAGCTTCCTCCGGTTCCGCACACCCTGCTGGCCGGGCTTTCCACGGAGGACGCTGTCGCGGGCCGGGAGTGGCCGGCCCTCGCGAAGGACCGGGTCCGCTACCCGGGCGAGGCGCTGGCGGTCGTCCTGGGGGAGGACCGGTACCGGGCCGAGGACGGGACCGCGGAGATCAGCGCCGTGATCGATCCCCTGCCCGCCGTGGTGACACCCGCCGCGGCGCTGGACGACTCCGTCCGCCTGTTCGACGGGCTGAGCAACATCGCCCTGCGGGGCGAGGCGGGAGAACCCGTCGACCCGTCCGTCTGGCAGGACGCGGCCGCCGTCGTCGAGGCCACGTACCGCCAGCAACTGCTGATGCCCAGCCCCATGGAATGCCGGACGATCCTCGCCGTGCCGGACGGAGACCGGCTGACGGTGTGGTCGGGGCACCAGATGCCGCACCGGCTGCGCCGCGAACTGGCGGCACTGCTCGGCCGGTCCGCCGATCGGATCCGGGTCGTCGTCCCGGACACCGGAGGGGCCTTCGGGTCGAAGAGCGCGGCCTTCCCCGAGTTCGTGGTCGTCGCGTACCTCGCCGCGCGGCTCGGGCGTCCGGTCCGCTGGATCGAGGACCGCCTGGAGTCGATGCTCGTCGCCACCCGGGGCAGGGGACAGGACCAGACCGTACGCCTCGCCGCCGACGCGGAAGGCAGGCTCCTCGCCTACGAGCTGACGATCGACGCCGATGTCGGCGCCTATCCGCACCTGGGCGCGGGACTGCCGATGCAGACGGCGTGGATGGCGACCGGCGCGTACTCGACCCCACGCGTCCATGCGACCGTGCGGTCGGTGCTCACCAACACCATGGTGACCTACCCGTACCGTGGCGCCGGGCGTCCCGAGGCGACGTTCGCGATCGAGCGGGCGATGGACCTGCTCGCCCGGCGGCTCGGGATCGACGCGATCGAGCTGCGGCGGCGCAACTTCATTCCGCCCGACTCCTTCCCGTACGAGACGCCGACCGGGCGCCGCTACGACAGTGGGGACTACGCCGCCGCCCTGGACCTGGCGCTGGAGACGCTCGGCCACGAGGAGTGGTGTGCGGAGCGGGCCCGTCGTCGCGAGGATCCGGACGCCCTGCCGCTGGGCATCGGCGTCTCCTGCTATGTGGAGCGCTCGGGCGGCGAACCCGGCGGCCTGCACGAGACCGGCAGCCTGGAAGTCCACGAGGACGGCACCGTCACCGCCCGCTGCGGCGCGGCCCCGAGCGGCCAGGGGCACGAGACGGTCTTCCCCGCACTGGTAGCCGAGGTCCTCGGCATCCCGGAGACGCACGTCCGTCTCGTCGAGGGCGACACCGACGAACAGCCCGAAGGACTGGGCTCCTTCGCCAGCCGGTCGGCGCAGGTGGACGGCGCCATGCTCCGGCACGCCGCGACCCGCCTGATCGAGGATGCGCGCGCCCGGGCGGCGAACCTGTGGGGCCTGCCGGTCGACGGGGTCGCGTGGTCGGACGGCGCCGTGCACGCCGTCCACGACGGTTCGGTGACCAGCGGCCTCGGCGATCTGGTGAAGTCCACCGGCCCGTTGCGGGTGGCGGAGCGCTACGAGGCCGGCATGGCGTTCCCCTTCGGCGCGCACGCCGCGGTGACCGAGGTGGATCCGGAGCTGGGCACGGTGAACGTCCTGCGGCTCGTGGCAGTCGACGACTGCGGTGTGGTCCTCAACCCCGCCATCGTGCGCGGGCAGGCGTTCGGATCGGCCGTGCAGGGCATCGGCCAGGCCCTCTACGAAGGCATGACGTTCGACGACGCCGGAGTGCCGCGGCTGGCGAACGGATTCCTGGACTACCTGCTCCCGACGTTCACGGAGATCCCGGCCATCGACGTCAAGGACACCCGCACACCAGGTCCCGGCACCCCGCTGGGCGCCAAGGGCGCGGGGGAGTCGGGCTGCATCGGCGCCCCGGCCGCCATCGTCAACGCCGTGGCCGATGCCCTGCGGATCGCCGATCCCGGCCTGCTGCAGATGCCGCTCACCCCGGACAGCGTGTGGCGGGCGGCGCGGGCTCCCCGACACGAGGAGGGCGTCCGGTGAAACCCGCATCCTTCGACTACACGGTCCCCCGCACGGTCGCCGAGGCCGTCGAGGCACTCGGCGGCACCGGGCGCAGGGCCCAGGTGCTCGCCGGAGGGCAGAGCCTGATCCTGGAGATGCACCTGCGGCGCATCCGCCCCGAACTCGTCGTCGACATCAACCGCATCCCGGAACTGGACCGCATGGGCGTCGAGGGCGGTGAACTGCGCGTGGGCGCCCTCGTCCGCCACGCGGCCTTCGAGCCGGCCGGCGCCGTGCCGGGCCCGCTCGGCACCCTGCTGTCACGGGCCGCCGTCAACATCGCCCACCCGCCGATCCGTTCCCGCGGGACCATGGCCGGCAGCTTCGGCTGGGCCCATCCCGCCTCGGAATGGTGCGCGATCGGCGTCGCCCTGGACGCCGTCGTGGACGTGACCGGCCCCGACGACGCCCGCGCGATCCCGGCCGGCGACTACTTCCTGGGACCGTACCGCACAGCGCGCCGACCGCAGGAGCTGATCACCGCCGTACGGTTCCCGCTGCTCGGCGAGCACACCGGGGTCGGCTTCATCGAACACCGCCGTACCCACTTCTGCTTCGCCCAGGTCGCCGTCGCGGCCGCTCTCACGGTGCACGACGGAGTGATCCGCGACGCGCGGATCGGACTGGTCAACTCCGCCGACCGCCCGGTACGGGCCCGTGCCGCCGAACGCACCCTGCTCGATACCGAGATCGGCCCGCTCCCCGCGGGGCGGCGGCTGCCCGACGACCACCCGTTCGCCCGCGCCGGCCGCGTCGCCGCCCAGGAGGACGCCGCACCGCTCGCAGAGCCGTACGCCGACGTGGAGTACAAACGGCAGGCCGTCGCCGTCCTGGTCGGCAGAACACTCCGCGAGGCGGCGTCCGATCTGCGCACACGTCTCGCCGCACGCGAGGGGGACCACCGATGAAGATCACGCTCACGGTGAACGGAACCGCCCACCGCCTCGACGTGGAGCCCCGGCGTCTGCTCGCCGACGTCCTCCGTGACGACCTGGGCCTGACCGGCACGCATCTGGGGTGCGAGCACGGCATCTGCGGGGCCTGCAGCGTGCTCATGGACGGCGAGCCGGTCCGCGCGTGCCTGGTGCTGGCGGTGCAGTGCGACGGCAGCTCCCTTCGCACGGTGGAGGGCCTCGCGGGACCCGACGGCGAACCCCACCCGCTGCAACGCGCCTTCTCGGCCGAGCACGCGCTCCAGTGCGGCTTCTGCACACCCGGCTTCCTCATGGTGGCCGCAGGAGCGCTCGACGCCGATCCCGACCTCGCCGACCATCCGGACGCCATCGCGGGCGTCGTCGGCTCCAACATCTGCCGGTGCACGGGCTACGAACCCATCCGACGCGCCATCGCGCGCGCGGCCCGCGAACAACGGGAGGCCACCGCCC
Organism: Streptomyces tyrfis; assembly: GCF_037034285.1. NCBI lineage: Bacteria > Bacillati > Actinomycetota > Actinomycetes > Kitasatosporales > Streptomycetaceae > Streptomyces > Streptomyces tyrfis. The sequence goes on from NZ_JBAGJZ010000025.1 coordinate 44,236, forward strand.
GACAGCCGTGATACAAGGCGTCTCGACGGATACAACGCGCGGTCGATCGGCGCGCGGTCACGGCCCTCGCAGCGGCGGACTCCGCGCCGCCTGTCCTGCCCGCGCACAGCGCGGCGGCGACTGGGCCGGCCCTGTCCAGGAGTGTGCCGGCAGACTTCAGGAGTCTGCCAGCAGACGCGACGCCGCCCGCCGGGCCAGGCCGGCGGCGCCCGTGTCGCCGAGGCCGACACGGGCGCAGGCCGCTCCGTCGGCGAGCATGAGCACGGTGGCCGCGGTCATCTCGGGATCCGTCTCCTCCGCTTCCGCGGCGAGTGCTCCCAGGTAGTGGAGGATTTCGCGTTTGTGGTCGCGGACGGCGACACGCACGGGATGGTCGGGGTCGGGGTACTCGGCGGCGACGTTCACCAGATCACTGCCGCGGTAGGCGGGGTCGGCGAACTCCTCGGCCAGCAGGTCGAAGATCGCGAGAAGCCGGCCCCGGGGCGTCTCCGCGGCAGCGGCGCGTGCGCGCAGACGCGCGCACCACGCGTCGTTGCGCCGGCGCAGAACAGCGGCGACCAGTTCGTCCTTGGAGCGGAAGTGCTGGTACAGGGTCGATTTGGCCACCTCGGCGGCGCGCCAGATCTCGTTGACACCCACGGCGCGCACGCCGCAGCGGGTGAAAAGGTCGGCCGCCGCCGTGACGATCCTGGCGCGGGTGGTCTCAGAAGCGGTCATCGGCACCTCCGGTGAAGGGCGGGAATGGGAAAGGCTCCACCGCCGTTGCAATCGAACAGACTAGTCGGTTTGATTAGGGAGGCTCTACCATGATCGACCTTGATGTGTTCAGCGACCTGATCTGCCCCTGGTGCTACATCGGCGGGCGCCGGCTGCGACGGGCCGTCGACAGCGTGACGGAGCGCACCGGCCAGGAGTTCCGCATCCGCCACCACGCCTTCGAGCTCAACCCGGCGATGCCGGCGATCGGTGTGGACCGGCGTGCCTATCGCAGTGAGAAGTTCGGCAGCTGGGAGCGGTCGCAGCAACTGGATGCCGACACGGTGCGGGTCGGCCGGGACGAGGGCATCGTCTTCGACTACGAGGCGATCACCAGGACACCGAACACCCGGGCCGGGCACCGGCTGATCGCGCTGGCCGAGCGGAGCGCACAGCCGAGCGCGGCGATGGCCGACCGCCTGCTCGTGGCCTACTTCTCCGAGGGGCAGGACATCGGCGATGTGGACGTGCTGGCCCGGATCGGCGAGGACATGGGGCTCGGCGACGACGTGGCCACGCGGCTGACGGACCCCGCGCTGGAGACGGCCGTGGCGGAGGACGAACAACTCGCCGAACACCTCGGCCTTCGCGGAGTGCCGCTGCTGATCATCGGCGACAAGGCGCTCGACGGCGTCGTCGGCGCCGACACGCTCGTGGAGATCCTGCGACGTCATGCCACCCGGGCGCCGGACGGCGCCGGGTGCGAGAACGGAGCGTGCTCGCAATGACCGCCGTGCCGGACATCGAGACGGTGGGCGTCGTCGGCGGTTCGCTGGGAGGCCTGTTCCAGGCGGTCGCGCTCACCGAGCTGGGACTGGACGTCACCGTCCGGGAGCGGTCCTCCGGCCGCCCCGACGACCGGGGCGCGGGGATCGTGCTCCAGCCGAGCGTCGCCCGGTTCCTCACCGTGTTCTGCGGCGTCACCCCCGACCGGATCAGCGTGCCCGTCACGCACCGGCAGTTCTTCAGCCGGGACGGGCGAAGCCATCACACGCCCATGCGGCAACAGATGATCTCCTGGGGTGCGCTCCACACATCCCTGCGGGACCGCCTCGACCCCGCGCGCTACCACGACGGGCAGCACGTGACGGCGCTCGCGCCCAGGCCCGGCGGCGTGGACGTCCACGTCGGCGACACGGTCCACCCCGTGGACCTCGCGATCATCGCCGACGGCTCCGCCTCCAGCCATCGCGGGCTCGTCGCGCCCGACAGCGCTCCCCGCTACGCCGGGTACGTCGCCTACCGGGGCGTCATCGGCGAGGCCGACCTCTCCGAGGACCTGAACGCAGTCTTCCGCGACCGGTTCAGCTTCTACGACGGGGAGCGCACCCAGTTCCTGTGCTACTTCATCCCGGGCGACTCCGGCACGGTCACGCCGGGAAGACGCCGGATGAACTGGGTGTGGTACGTACGGGCCGACACGGCCGGCCTGGACCGCATCACGACCGACCGCGACGGCACCGCCCACGGACTCTCCCTGCCCCCGGGGCTGATCGCCCCGCGGGTGCACGACGAGCTCCTGGCCCGCGCGCGGAGGTCGCTTCCCGAGCCCATGCGCGAACTGGTGGAGCACACCGGGGAGCCGTTCGCGCAGGCGATCCTCGACGGGCGGGTCGCCCGGATGCGCGACGACCGGATGCTCCTGACCGGCGACGCGGCCTTCGTGGTCCGACCCCACACCGCGGCCAGCGCGGACAAGGCCGCCGCCGACGCCATCGCGCTCTTCACCGCCCTGCAGCAGGCTCCGTCCCTTGACGACGCCCTGCGGGCCTGGGAGAAGAACCGGCTCGCCGAAGGCATGGCGCTCTACCGGTACGGCGTCGGCCTCGGGCACCGGCTCGGCCTGGGCGGCCCCGCGACGCCCGCCGCCGCTGCCGGACCAGCCGGCTGACGGCCGGGTACGCGCAGTCGGCGAGCCGGACCACTCCGTGCCGTGCCCCGCCGCGCTTCCGCGGCGGGAGAGCAGGGGGAAAGGCCCGCGCCGGAAGCCGATCCCGCCGGGCCCGTCACCGGAACCGGCCCCGCCGCGGGTGCAATGGGGCGCTGAGGCGCGTCCACCTTGTCGGCCCGGACAGGGCCGGCCCACCTCCGGCTCGTGGCCGGACGCGGACACCGCCCGCCTGGTCCGCGGCGTCGGCGTCGACCGGCTCCACGTCCCCGACGACGGGTGTCAGCTGCCCGCCCCGGGCCACGAACCCGGGTCGTCGACCTTGAGCTCGTCTCCGGCGTCGGAGACGAAGACGACCAGCAGCCTGGCCCGTTCGGTTCGGCTGGTGTTCTCGGTGAGGACGTGGTGGGCGCCCGGCTGCTCGACCCAGTTCTCGCCCTGGTGGGTAGGTGGTCACGGGCTCGCGGTCGAGTTTGCTGCGCACGGTGCCTTCGAGGACGTAGGCGTAGACGAAGGCCCGGCCGTGCCGGTGCGGCGTCGCGCGTGCGTGGGGCGGGAAGTCCACGATCGCGGAGGTGAACGTCTTGCCCTTCACATTCGGAAGGGCCTGCTGAAGGAGTGTGGTGAGGGTTTCGGAGGGGCGCGTCGACGCCACGGCCGCGGTCGGCCCCTTGGCGCGGGCGGGCTGCTCCGAGGCCGAGCAGGCCGTGGCCGCGGCCGGCGTGACGACGGCCGGCAGGCCGACGGCGATCCGCGTTCCCATCACGATCGGTCTCCTGTCCGGTCCTGCGCGACGCGGATGATCGTCTTGCCCGGGGTGCGCCTGCCGGGGGCGAACGCGGCGGGTGCTTCGGCCAGCGGCCGCACATCACCGACGATCGGCCTGATCCGCCCGTCCCTCAGCCGCGCGACGAGATCGGTGAGCCGGGCGCGGTCGGGTTCGACGACGAAGAAGACCGCCCGCCCGTCCCTGGGCCGGACCTTGGGCGGCATGGCGATGCTGACGAGCGTGCCGCCGGCCCGGACCAGGGCGGCCGAGCGGTCGAGGAGGTCACCGCCGATCACATCGAACACGACGTCGGCCTCCCCGGCGTCCTCCAGCTTCTCGGTCTGCAGGTCCAGGAAGACGTCGACGCCCAGGGCGAGCGCCCTGTCCCGGGCGTCGGACCGGCCGGTGCCGATGACGCGGGCGCCGGCCTCGCGGGCGAGCTGTACCGCGATCGACCCGACGCCGCCCGCGGCACCGTGGATCAGGACGGTCTGGCCGGTGGCGAGGCGACCGTGGTCGAACAGGCCCTGCCAGGCGGTCAGCCCGGAGATCGGCAGTGCGGCGGCCAGAGTGTGGTCGATGTCCGCGGGCAGCGGCGCGAGGGTGCGGGCCTCCACCGCGGCGTATTCGGCGAGCGAGCCGTTGCGGGTCCAGTCGGCCAGGCCGAACGCCCTCTGGCCGACGCTCAGGCCGGTGGTGCCGTACCCGAGTTCTGCGACGACACCCGACAACTCGTGCCCGGGCACGCTCGGCGTCCGGTCGCGGCCGGCGCGATCGGTCCACGTGCCCGGCCAGTCCAGCTCGCCCGGTGTGAAGCCCGCGGCGTGCACCCGCACGATGACGTCGTTCTCGGCTGCATGGGGGTAGGGCATGTCCGTCAGGGACAGCCCGGCAAGACCGGCGTCGCGGTCCCGCACGGTGATGGCTCGCATACAGGTCCTTTCGGGGACGGAGGACGACTTGAGCGCGGCCCCTTCGTACGCGGGTCTCATGGCGGCCCGTCGTCGAGGAGACGCGTCACGTTGATGTATGCCGTTCCGCGCGATCGACCCCACCTGCTCGCGCGCATCTCTTCGTCACCCGTATCGGGTACTCATCAGGGACACCCCTAAGGGCTGTCCCGTAATCCCTGGCGGGCGTGCGACGACAGCTGCGGCGCCTCGCGGCGTTGTCGGAACGCCCGCATACGTCCCGTATGCGGGCGCCCCTCCGCCTTGCGATGCACCACATCTGACGCCGCGCGCTGATCCACCACGGATTACGGGACAGCCCTTAGGCATGGTGAGCCGCGGAAATCTGACCGACCAGGACGGCGAACGGCATGTCGAGGGCGGCGTAGAGGGCGCCGGATTCGGGGGCCGCGTTGTCGGCCAGGGCCTCGACCATGAGGGTGGCGTAGTCGCTGACGATGACGCCCGCCTGCTGCATCCGGAGCAGTCCGGCCTCGCGCTTGGCCGGGCTGAAGGTACCGGAGGCGTCCACGGCGACGTACGCGTCGTGGCCGACGGCCGTCGCGGAGATCGCGGGCAGCGCAGCGCACACTTCGAGCGACACTCCGGCGAAGATCAGCTTCTGCCGGCCGGTGGCCTCGATGGCCGCGCGGACCCGGTCGTCGTGCCAGGCGTTGACGGTGCTGCGGTCGATGATCCGCTGTCCGGCCGGCAGCGCCTGCACCAGTTCGGCGGCGGTCGGCCCCCACATGCTGTCGGCCGCGGTCGTGGTGACGACCAGCGGGATACGCAGTACGGTCGCCGCCCGTGCCAGCGCCGCCACGTTGTGCTTCAGCTCGCCGAGCGAGATGTCCCGGACGCCGGACAACAAGCCCACCTGGTGGTCCACCAGGACCACGGCGACGTTCTCGCGGGTGATCGGCTCCAGAAACTTGCTGTGCTCGCTCATGTTCCGCTCCTTCAGAGGGTTGAGCCACAGCCCTGTTCACCGAGTTTAGTGACTTCGAGGCCGCGCCTCAGCCCCGGAGCCGAGCACCGGACGCCCCGCGTTCCAGGTCCTCGGCGGTGCCGGAGCCGACGCCGTGGCGGCCGAGTCGGGGCCAGGGAGGCCATGTCGAGCCGGGCGGGCGGGGCGGGCGGGGCGAGCGCCGAGGTTCGCCGGGCTTCTGGTTGCGGTGTAGTCGTGCGCACCGCAGGCTGCCTCTATGAACGGCACCCGAGAAGTCGGCCTGCCGCCCATTCTGGTGACGGGCGCGGCGGGCAGCGTCGGCGCCGTCGGGCGGTCCGTGGTCGACGGGCTGCGGCGACGGGACCTGCCCGTCCGGGCGATGGTCCATCGCGACGACGAGCGGGCGCGGGCGCTGCGTGCGACCGGCGCCGAGGTCGTCGTCGGAGATCTGACGCGCGCGGGCGACATCGCCGATGCCCTGGCCGGCTGTACGCGCATGTACTTCGGCATGGGGGTGTCGGCGCAGTATCTGCAGGCCGCCGTGACAGCGGCGGCCGTCGCGCGTGCGCACGGGGGGCTGGAAGCGTTCGTGAACATGTCCCAGTTGACCGTCGCCGAGGTCGGCCTCACCAGCACCTTCGAGTCCACGCAGCAGCGGCAGCAGTGGCTGGTGGAACAGGTCCTCGACTGGTCGGGTCTGCCCGTCGTCGAGGTCAGGCCCACCGTGTTCATGGAGAACCCCCTGTTCCGTGCGGGCTTCTCCTCGGTCGCGAAGGACGGGACCATCAGGCTGCCCTTCGGCCGGGCGAAAACCTCGCCTGTGGCGGCCGGCGACGTCGCCGCGGTCGTGGAGGAGATCCTGGCCGCCCCGGCCCCGCACATCGGCAGAACCTACGAGCTGACCGGCCCGCGCTCGCAGGACATCGCCGCCATGGCGGCGGAGGTCTCCACCGCTCTGGGCCGTCCGGTCGGGTACACCGATGTCCCCCTGCGGGAATGGATCGACCACGATCTCGGGCCGCTGGGGCTGCCCGACCACGTCCTTCAGCACATCACCACCATGGCGCGCCTCCACGCGGAGAACCGATACGACCGCAAGGCAGAAGGCGTCGAGCAGGTCACCGGGCGACCCCCGACCGGGGTGGCCGCATACGTCCGTGAGAATCCCGGCCTGTTCAGCTCCTGAAACAGCGGCCCCATCGCCCTGCTGTGCAAGGCAGCGCGGTGAGCGTCACCTCGACGGCGGAGTCAGTGGCGCAGTCAACCGATCTGACGGTGGGTGATCGGACGCCTTTCCTTTCCGATCTCAATCGATGTCGGCACCCGAATGGTCGCACCGCGAAATCCCGAACGATCAGTCCTTTAGCCATAATCGATCCGGGCCGTCCGCCATCGACGTCGAGACATGGCGGCTCGGCTTACCGGCGACGCGCTCGCGCAAGCCCGGTCGTTCACCTACGCCGAGCTTTTGGCGATGCCTCAGGTGACCTTGCGCCGCACGCTCGACTGCGGTGCCGACCGCGCGTTCGCAGCGCCGTCGAGCACGAGCCCGACCGTACGCTCATGCCGGGCGATCACACGCTGTACGGTCGCGCCTGGTCCGGAAGCGGTGCCATCGACCGGGTCGACGTCACTCTGGAGAAACTCGTCAAGCCCGGAAAATGGGCCACCCGTGATTCCGTGGCGCCAGGAGAAGCTTCTCACCGATGCCGAGCCCCTCATGTGGGTGCGTTTCGAGCTGCCATGGCGGAATGTGCGGCCGGGCTACTACCGGATCACGACGCGCGCCGAGGACACGAGAGGCAACATTCAGCCTCGCCCCGAGGACGTCGTGTGGAACCAACACGGGCTGAGGGTACAACGGCCACTCCCCCCTGGAACTGATCGTCGACCCGGTCGGCGACCTGCCGTGACTCCACGCCTCGCGGACGAGCCGAGGCTGCTCGCCGTATCGCGCAGTCACGGCCCAGTGCCGGGCCGCGTGTCGAACGCGCCGGTCGCCGGCGCGGCACCGACGGCGGACGACCCAAAATCGCATGCGACCTTCGCCCGGTCATGCTGAGATCGATCGCTATGAATGATCATTTCCTCAATGAAGCCGACTTGATGGACAGGATGGAACGGAACCTGGCGGAACATGCCTGTCACCTGCATCGGAGCATGACCGGTGCGGCCGTCACCGAAGCCGGTGACCTGCTGGTCGCCGACAGCGGCCTGGACGACGACACCTTCAACATCGTTGCCGCGGCCCGCTTCACCGCTGCCACCGCCCCGGCGCGCATCACCGAGACCGTTCGGACGCTGGCTCGCACCGGTCGCCGCTTCTCCTGGTGGGTGGGGCCTGCCTCGACGCCACCGGATCTCGGCGCCCGCCTGACGGCGGCCGGCCTGCCGGCGTCCGAACGCGAGACGGCCATGTGGGCCGAACTGGACGACGCCCCGCCACCGCCCGCCGCCCAAGGACTGGACATTCGGACGGTGGCCACGCCCGACCAGCTTGCCGACTACGCCACGGTTCTCGCCGCGAACTGGGTCCCGCCCGCCGACACCGTCCGCCGCTTCTTCGCCCAGGCCGCCCCGCAGGCGCTGGCCCCCCACGGCCCGGCCCGATACCTGGTCGGCTATGCGGAGGGCCGTCCGGTGTGTTCGGCCGAAGTGTTTCACCACGCGGGGGTCGCCGGTATCTACAACATCTCCACTCTGGCCGCCCACCGCCGACGCGGCTACGGCGGCGCCATGACGCTCGCCGCACTCCGCACGGCCCGCGACCGGGACCACCGCATCGCGGTCCTGCAGGCGTCGGCCGACGGCGAGCCCGTCTACCGCCGCCTGGGCTTCCGCTCCTGCGGCCAGTTCACCGAACACGCCATCAGCCCCTGAACCGCCGGGCCCTCACAACCCCCCGGCACGGACCGGCCGGGCCGGGTGCGAAACCGTACGCCGTCGATCAGCTGCCGCCCGGCCCGTGTCGACGGACGGCCCGGCTTCTTGCGCCCGGAGCGACAACGTCTCCGGGCAGCCCCATCGCTCAACTGCCCGATCCCCGGGCGGGCATGGTGGCCCACCGTTCTTCAGAAGGGGGCGCCGGCGCCCTCCACGCGCTGCCGGTCGAGGGCGTCGTCCAGAGTCGTGGCGGCCATGATCAACGACAGATGAGTGAACGCCTGCGGGAAATTGCCCAGTTGCTCACCGCTGGGGCCGATCTCCTCGGCGAACAGACCGACGTGGTTGGCGTAGGTCTGCATCTTCTCGAAGGCGTAGCGTGCCGGGCGCAGCCGTCCGGCACGGGCGAGGGCGTCCACGTAGAGGAAGGTGCACATGCTGAAGGTGCCTTCGGAGCCGCGCAGTCCGTCGGGGGAGGCCTCGGGGTCGTAGCGGTAGACGAGGCTGTCCGACACCAGAGTGCGTTCCATGGCATCGAGCGTGGACAACCAGCTCTCCGTCTTCGGAGTCAGGAAGCCGACCCGGGGGATGAGCAACAGCGAGGCGTCGAGGACGTCGCCGCCGTAGTGCTGCACGAGGGCCTGGTCCCTCTCGTTCCACGCGCGTTCCATCACCTGTTCGAGGATGGCGTCACGGGAGGCGGTCCACCGCGCCGTATCGGCGGGACGGCTGTACTCGGCGGCCAGGCGCAGCCCCCGGTCGAAGGCCACCCAGGACATCACCCGGCTGAAGGTGAAGTCCTTGCGCCCGCCGCGGGTTTCCCACACGCCCTCGTCGGGCCGGTCCCAGGAGTCGGCAAGCCAGTCCAGCGTCCGGGCGACGTTCTTCCAGCCGTGGTAGCCGGCCCGCATGGTGATTTCGCCGCCCTCGGCCAGGGCGTAGAGCGCCTCGCCGTAGATGTCCAGCTGCAACTGACCGGCGGCGCCGTTCCCGGCCCGCACCGGATACGAGCCGCGATAGCCCTCGAAGTGCGTGAGCTCCTCCTCCGGCAGCCGGGGATCTCCGTCGACGCGGTACATGATCTGCAGCGGTTCGCCTCCGGCGCTCTCACGGGCTCGGAAGCGGTCCCTCAGCCAACGGGTGAAGTGCGCCGTCTCCTCGACGTACCCGAGGTCGAGCAGGGCCCGCACCGACAAGGAGCCGTCGCGGATCCAGGTGTACCGGTAGTCCCAGTTGCGTTCCCCGCCGATCTGCTCGGGCAGCCCCATGGTGGCCGCGGCGATCGGAGCGCCCGTCGGAGCGTAGGTGAGCAGTTTGAGAGTGATGGCCGACCGGTTCACCACACCCGGCCAGCGCCCGCGGTACCGGGAGGCGCGGACCCAGCGCTGCCAGAATTCCACCACGTCCCAGAACTGGCCGGTCACACCGTCCGGCGTCGGGGGAGCCGGGGGCCCACTGTCCACGGTGTCGACGGTGAACACCGCGGCGGCCACCTCCCCCGCGTTCAAGGTGACGGCGCCCCGCACATCCCTGCCGTCCGGCCGCAGGGGGAACGTGCTCTGCGCATACGCGGTGACACCCGGGGCCCGGAAGGCGGCGGAGCCGTCGCGGAAGTCGAGTTCGTGGTCGGCCCGGCCGTAGTCGAACCGCGGTCGGCACTCCAGCACGAAGCGCATACTGCCGCGCACTGCCCGCGCCCCGCGGATCAGCGTATGGCGGTCGGTCGCCCTGCCGGTCCGGCCCGGCGGCATGAAGTCGAAGATCTCCCCGACCCCGTCGGGCGACAGGAAACGCGTCACCAGGACCGCGGTGTCGGGATAGTAGAGCTGCTTGCACGTGGTGCCCCTGGTCTCCGGGGCGAACAGGAAATGACCGCCGCGATCATGATCGAGCAGCGCGGCGAATATGCTCGGCGAGTCGAACCGAGGGGCCGCGAACCAATCGACGACCCCCTCCGAAGAAACCAGAGCGGCGGTCTCCAGGTCGCCGACCATGCCGTGGTCGGCGATGGGCGGGTAGCGCTCCATCATCCTGTCGCCTTTCCGAGTCCCCGCTTTCACTGTCGTGCCCGTTCGCCGGGGACGCCAGGGGAGCACCCATGGGCCCGGGGCGCGCGGCGCTCGGAACCCGGGGGCCTGACGCTGCTCGGCGCGGTCATGCTGGTGGTGGGCGGAGCATGCCGCCGCCTTCGGAGGAGCCTCCCGCCCGCGCCGACGCTCTCGGCCCGTACGCCGAAGAGAGCCGAGGAGACCAGCCACGCCGGAGAACAACTGAGGCTCTTTCCCGAGACGTTCACACATCCGGGCCTCGTCGGCGCCGGACGCGGCCTGGGCGAGGTCACGGGACGAGGACCGGCCCGGCGGCCCCCCGCGAGCAGTCGCCGTGCGGGCCCGCGGTACTCGGCTCATGCTGAAAGAAGCGGTACTCGGCTCATGCTCGAAGAGAAACTCAAAGAAAAAGGGGGGTGGCGACTGAGGGAGTGGTGGGGATGCGAACCGTAGTGGACCTCACGCGCTGCCAGGGCTACGCACAGTGCGTGTTCCTCGCGCCGAAGATGTTCGAACTTCACGGCGAGGAAGGACTGCTGTACGCCACGGCCGTCCCCGACGACCAGGTCGAACACGTGCGCAAGGCCGCGGCAGCCTGCCCGGTCCAGGCCATCCTCGTCGGTGAGGAGGTGGACCCCGATGGCCGCCGGTGATCCTCGTGAGGGCCGGATCGTGCTCGTCGGTGCGTCCCTGGCCGGGCTGAGGGCCGCGGAGACGCTGCGCGAGGAGGGCTTCACCGGCTCCCTCACGGTGGTCGGGGACGAGCCCCATCCGCCCTACGACCGGCCGCCGCTGTCCAAGCAGGTACTGCTCGGCCGGGCGAAGGCGGACACCACGGAGCTGCCGATGCGCCGGGACCCCGACGCCGAGTGGCGGCTGGGAACGGCCGCCACCGGGCTGGACCCGTTGGCGAAGCGGGTGCTGCTGGCGGACGGGGAGTCGCTGCCGTACGACCGGCTGCTGATCGCCACGGGGACTCGGGCACGGCCCTGGCCCAATCCGGCGGAGGGCGCCCTGGACGGGGTGTTCACCCTGCGCACGCGCGAGGACGCCGCGGGACTGGCCGAGCGACTGGACGCCGGGCCGAGGCGGGTCCTGGTGATCGGCGCCGGTTTCACCGGTTCGGAGATCGCTTCGGCCTGCCGGGAACGCGGACTGGACGTCACGGTCGCCGAACGCGGCCCCGCGCCCCTGGTGGGCGCACTCGGCGGCACCCTGTCGAAACTCGCGGCCGCCATGCAGCGCAACCACGGCGTGGACCTGCGCTGCGGGGTCACCGTCACGGCCCTGCGCGGGAACGGCGGCTTCACCGGCGCGGACCTGTCCGACGGCACGCGTGTCGACGCGGACGTGTGCGTCGTGGCGCTGGGGGCGATCCGCAACGTCGAATGGCTGGCCGACTCCGGACTGGCGGCGGGCCCGCGCGGGATCGCCTGCGACGCCGGGTGCCGCGCCTTCGACATGTACGGCATCGTCACCGACGACGTCTTCGTGGCCGGCGACGTCTCCCGCTTCCCCCACCCGCTCTTCGGCTATCAGATGCTCTCCCTGGAGCACTGGGGCAACGCGGTCGAGCAGGCCGAAGTGGCAGCCCACAACATGATCAACCCGGGGCCCAGGCGACGCCCGCACCTGGCCATCCCGACCTTCTGGTCGACCCAGTTCGGACTCAACATCAAGTCCGTGGGCGTACCGACCTTCTCCGACCACCTGGTCATCGCCCAGGGCTCCCTGGAGGCGCGCCGTCTGGCGATGGTCTACGGCTTCCAGGGGCGGGTCACCGCCGCGGTCACCGTCGACATGGCCAAGTCGCTCGACTACTACCGGCACCTGATCGAGACCGCGGCCCCGTTCCCGCCCCCGCCCGGCGCGCTGGACCGCGCGCTCGCGGCCGACATCCCGGTTCCGTCCGACGTACCGGATCCGAAGGGACTGTCGCACGGACCCACCGTGGCGCTCACCGGATACCTGCCCGACCGCCGACTGACCGTGGTGCGGCCCGCACGCTGAACCACGCCCCGTCCCACGACGAGGAGCCATCATGGACTCCGAGACCCTGCTGGCCCGGATAACCGACTACGCCAGCCGGCCCGATCCCTACCCGCTGTACGCGGAGCTCCGCGCGGCCGGTCCCGTGGTCCGGCAGGCGGACGACAGCTACCTGATCGGCACGTACCACGAGATCGCCGCGCTGCTCCACGACCCACGGATGAGTGCCGACCCCCGTACCCGCGGCAAAGTGACACGCAAGCCGCCGTTCCTGCGGCTCGACGACCCGGAGCACCACAGGCTGCGCACACTGGCCATGCGGCCCTTCGGGCCCCCGCACAGCCCGGGCAGGGTCGACGCCATGCGCGGCGAGATCGACCGGATCACCGAGGAACTGCTGGCCCCCTTCGAGGCGGGGCGGCGGATCGATGTCGTCGACGACTTCGCCTATCCGTTGCCCGTCAGCGTGATCTGCCGCCTGCTCGGCGTCCCCCGTGAGGACGAGCCGCTGTTCCGGGCCTGGTCCGACACGCTGGTCACAGCCGCCGACGTCCGGCCCGGCCAGGAGACCACCGAGGCGGAGGAGGCCGGCGAGCAGGCACGGACCGAGATGGGCGGATACTTGGTCGACCTCGCCGAGCAGCGCCGCGGCAGTCCGGACGACGCCATGCTCTCCGCCTTCGTCAACGAGCCGGACCCGGCCCTGCGGCTCACCCGGGAAGAACTCGCGGAGACGGCCGTACTGCTCCTCATCGCCGGACACGAGACCACCGTCAACCTCATCGCCAACGGGGTGCTCACCCTGCTGCGCCGGCCCGAGCACCTGGACCACCTGCGCCGCGACCCCGGCCTGCTGCCGCGAGCCGTGGAGGAACTGCTGCGCTACGAACCCCCCGTCCACATGCGCGAACGCATCCCGCACGCCGACATCGACGTCGCCGGCACCACGATCCCCGCGGGCGCGTCCGCCGTCCTCGCGCTGGCCTCGGGCAACCGCGACCCCCTGAGGTTCCACGACCCCGACCGGTTCGACCCCACCCGCGCGGACAACCAGCACCTCGGCTTCGGCAGCGGCATTCACCTCTGCTACGGCGGTCCCCTGGCCCGTGTCGAGGCCCAGGCCGCGCTCGGCGCGCTCATTCCCCGCCTGGGCGCGGCGCGTCTGGTCCAGGACCCGCCTCCCTACCGGCAGAACGCCATGCTTCGCGGCCCCCGCCACCTGCCTGTCCAGCTCTGAGCTCCGGGCCCGTGCCCGGTGATCGGGCGGGCACGATGCCTCGGACGCCCTCTCGCGGTTCCCCCCGGCGGGCGTTCCGCCGGCCCCGCGGTGAACGGGCGGACGGGCCCGGCCCTTCCGCGGAGACCCCGGACCGGCGGGTGTCCGACGGCCGTCAGAAGGCGTGCCGGTTCCCGACAAGGGGGCGGTGCGTCCACCAGACCCCCTGGGACTCCTCGTCACGCCCCATCCACACCTGGTGGCCGCCGCCCGCGTGCGCGGCCCGGGCGATGCGCTGCACCAGCTTCTCGCAGAGGTCCGAGGCTTCCCCCTCCTCGATCCCATGGGCGGGGAACCCGGCCCGCATGTCCTGGCGGACCACCTCTCGGCTGCTGAGGGTCACGTTCAGGTACGAGGGCCGCTTCACGTCCCACCACACCTGCACGATGGTGTCGGCCCGCACCAGCCGTACGCCGAAGGCCTCGCTCCGCAGCTCCACCCAGACATCCGCGACCACCATCAGCCCCGGCCTCCGGACGCCCGGCCGGAGTGCTGTGCCGCCCGGCCGCCGCCCGGTCGCACATGTCCCGCCGCGCCGTCGCGGCGCTCCGGCACGTCGGGCCCCGGCCCCGACAGCGGCCCGGCCGGGGAGGCGGCCTCCCGCTCCCGGAGTCTCCGCGCGTCCCGGCCGCACCGGAGGATCTCCTCCCGCACGGTCCGCTGCCCGTGGTCCGTCATCGGCACCCCTTCTCGTCGATCGGCCAGAACCTCTCGTTCGTACCGCCCGCGCAGGACCCTCATGGGGGGCTCCGGGCGCTCCGGGCGGCCGTCCCGATAGTCGGCGTCCCTCCGCCGGTTCCCGGCGTGACCCGGGCCCGGCTCAGCCCTGCGAGTGAACAGGTTCACCGAGAAGCGCGCCGGGAGGACGAGCCGCGGACCGGCCGCGGCCCCCGGTCGCGACTCGCGGCCGTCGACGCGTGGCTGCGACCAGCGGCCCCCGGGTCTCCGGGGCGCCCGGTCCGTCCTCCGGACGCGGCGGACGGCCGGTCACGCTGCGCCGGAACCGAGCAGGCTCGCAGGCATCCGCACGGTCGATCGCCACGTTCCGCGCTGCCGGGTCCACGCGCGCGGGCCTCCCCGATCTCCACGCCGGACGCCACCGGGGTGCGCTCGCTCCTCCCCGCCGGCGCGCCGGACTCCGCGACTTCGGGGCCACCGGCGGCAAGGCCGGCCGCCCTGTCGCGTGCGGAGCAACCCGACGGGCCGCCCGGGCCGACCCGTGCGAGGGTGGTAGCGATCGTCCACGGTCGGGAACAGGAGGCGGGGTGCACCGCGCGAGGCAGCGGCAGGTCCGGCGGGCACGTCCCGGTGCGTGCGCCGGGAGGAGAGCGCGGTGAGCGAGCGGCAGTCGCACGGCGACCCGGTGCCCTTCGCCGATCTGCGCAAGCGCCTGGACTCCGAGATGGACCAGATCGCCCAGCAGCTGCGGGCCCTCGCCTCCACCAAGGACCGGCTCGAGGGGCTGCTCGACGCGGTGTTCGCCATCACCGGCGAGCTGGAACTCAGCGAAGTGCTGAGGCGCATCGTCACCACCGCCATGCACCTGTGCGGCACCCGCTACGGCGCGCTCGGCGTGCTGGACGAGAAGGGCGAGCACCTCGAGGAGCTCATCGCCGTGGGGCTGAGCGACGAGGAGTACGAGGCGCTGGCCGACACCGACTTCCCGCACGGCGAGGGCGTCCTGGGCCTTCTCATCCACAACCCCCAGCCGCTGCGGCTGGAGGACGTCTCCGCCCATCCGGCCTCGGTCGGCTACCCGCCCGGCCACCCCCACATGCGGTCCCTCCTCGGCGTCGCGATCAGCGTCCGCGGCGAGATCTACGGCGACCTCTACCTCTCCGAACGCCTTGACGCCCGGCCCTTCGAGCACGGGGACCAGGAGGTCCTGGTGGCGCTGGCCAGCGCGGCCGGCATCGCCATCGAGAGCGCCCGCCTCTTCGAACAGGTCCGCGCCAACGCCGAGAACTTCCAGCGTCTGCTGCTGCCCACCCTGCCCGACCTCAGCCCCTTCTCCGCCGCCACCATCTACCGCCCCGCCGCCGAGCCCAACCACCTGGGCGGCGACTGGTACGACGCGCTGGTGCTGCCGGACGGCGCGCTGGGCATCGTCATCGGCGACGTCTGCGGCCACGACCTGTCCGCGGCCGCCGCCATGGCGCAGATCCGCAACATGCTGCGCGCGCTGTTCTACGACCGCCAGACGCCGCCCAGCGACGTCCTGCGACAGCTCGACGTCACGCTGGAGGCCGGTTCCGACCTCCCGGCGACCACCGCGCTGGTGGCCCGGGTCGAGCCCGGCGAGAAGGACTGGGCTCTGCACTGGTGCGCCGCCGGCAATCTCCCTCCCCTGGTGATCACGCCCGACGGGCGGGCCGAGTACCTGCTGGACGAGCCGGGCGTGCCGCTGGGCGTCGACCCGGTGCTGCCGCGCCCGGACCACCGCAGGACGCTGCCGCCGGGAGCCACGGTCGTCTTCTTCACCGACGGCCTGGTCGAGCATCCCGCCCGCTCGCTCGACGAGGGGATGGACGCCCTGGTCGAACTGGCGGGAGCCTACGCCGCGTTGCCGGTGGACGAACTGGTGAAGGCGCTCGCCGACCATCACCCCAGCGATGGCCACGACGACATGGCCATCCTCGCGCTGCGGCTTCCCGCGGAAGGCCGGGACGGCCCGGACGCCGGCGGCTCGCCACGCCCGGGCGAGTGAGTCCGACGGCCGGGCCGCGTCCCGGCGCCGGTCCGCCCGCCCGGCCGCGCCCGGACGTCTTCGGGCGGTGATTCCGCACGAAGGCCGGCCGGCCCGCGGGCATCCGCGGCATCGGACGGAACCCCGTCCGGTGCCACGGATGCCGTCCACCGCCTCCAGTTCGCGGGCCTGCCGCCGCCGCTCGTCGGGACGGTGCTACTCCTCGTACACGGTGGTACGCGTCAGCGGCAGGCGCAGCGTCTCCCGGAAGGAGAGGAGCACCACCAGGGCGGACACCAGCGCCAGCCCCATCAGGTAGAAGCCGGGGGCCAGGGGAGTTCCGCCCAGGGAGACCAGACCGGTCGCGACGAAGGGGGCGGTGCCGCCGAAGAGAACGTACGCGGCGGTGTAGCCGATGGCCGAACCGCTCGCCCGCAGCTGCCCGGGGAACATCTCGACCATCGCGGGCACATTGGAGGTGCCGATCACCGCGACCAGCACGGCGAGCACCACGGTGCCCGCGATCGCCCCCGGCAGCCCCCTCCCGATGAGCCAGAAAGCGGGCAGGGTGGCCACGACGAAGCCGCCGCATGCCGTGAGCAGCATCGGTTTGCGGCCGAAGCGGTCGCTGGCCGCGGCCATCAGCGGGCAGGCCAGGCTGTACGCGAGCATCGCCACCATGCTGGTGAGCATGGCCTCCGACTTGGCGTACCCGATCTCTTCGGACATGTAGGCGATCATGTAGCTGCTCATCAGGTAGTACCCGACGGCGTTGGTGATGCTGTAGCCGAACAGTGTCAGCACCTGCCGACGGCAGACCCGCCACGCCTCGCGCAGCGGCGCCTCCTGCACCACGTCGCCCTTCTCCAGGGCCCGGAAGACCGGGGTGTCCTGGATGCGGCTGCGCAGGTACAGGCCGATGAGACCGAGCGGCCCGGCGAGCAGGAACGGAACGCGCCAGCCCCAGCTGTTCAGCGCCGCCTCGTCGAGCGACGAGGTGATCAGCAGGCCGGTCGACGCACCGGCCACGGACGCCAGTCCGACGGTGAGCGGCACCACGCTGGCATAGCGCGCCCGGCGGCCCTCGGGGGCGTACTCCATGATGAACGCCGAGGCCCCGGTGTACTCGCCACCCGTGGAGAAGCCCTGCAGGGCCCTCAGCAGGAAGAGCAGGACAGGGGCCGCGATGCCGAGCGTCGCGTAGCTGGGCAGCAGGCCGATGAGCAGGGTCGAACCGCTCATGCACAGCACGCTCAGCGCGAGCATGCGGTTGCGTCCGATGCGGTCGCCGTAGCGACCGAAGAACGCGGCGCCGAGGGGGCGGGCGATGAAGCCTCCGGCGAAGACGGCCCAGGTGGCGAGGAGGGCCGCCGTCCTGTCGTACTGGGGGAAGAAGAGCCCGGCGATGGTCGCGGACATGATGGCGTACGCGCCCGAGTCGAACCACTCCACGAAGTTGCCGATGGCCGTCGCGGTGGCCACCCTGCGGCGCACCTCCGGGGTGGCGGCGGCCTCGGGGACCGTGGACGCCGTGGGCAGGGGAGGGGCCACGGAGGCACCGCTGTCGGTCGTCATGTCCGTCTTTCCTTCCGGGGCGGCGTCACGGCGTCGGGGCCGCGAGGGCTGAGGTCACGGGCGCGAAGAGCGGCTCGCTGGATCTTTCCCGTGGCCGAGCGGGGGAGTTCTCCGACGAACTCGATCAGGCGCGGATAGGCGAAGTGCGAGTGCGCGGCGCGGGCGAAGCGGGTGATGTCCCTCGCCAGGGCCTCGCCCGGTTCGTAGCCGGGGCGGAGCTCGATCCAGGCCTTGACGGCCTGACCGCGCACCGGGTCCGGGACGCCGACGACTCCGGCGTCCGCGACCGCGGGGTGACCGCGCAGCACGGCCTCCACCTCGTACGGTCCCACACGGTAACCGGACGTCTTGATGACGTCGTCCGTCCGGCCGAGGAACCAGAAGTACCCGTCCTCGTCCATGACGGCCTGGTCCTTGGTGCGGTACCAGGCGCCGCCGAACGCCTCGGCCGACGCCTCGGGACGGTTCCAGTAGCCCAGCGGGAACTGGGGGTTGGACCGGGCACGCAGGCAGATCTCGCCCGGCTGCCCGACGGGCACTTCGCGGCCGTCGGCGTCCAGCAGCGCCACGTCCCAGCCGGGAAGCGGACGGCCCATCGAGCCGGGCTTGATCGGTACGCCGGGGAAGTTGCCGAGCAGCGGGTAGGACTCGGTGGACCCGTAGTAGTCCAGCAGGGTGACGCCGAACTGGGCACGGAACCACTCGATGAGATCAGGGGTGAGCGGCTCGTTCGAAGAACACACCACCCGCAGGGACTGGGGGTGACGACTGCCCGCGTCCGGGACATCCTGCATCATCTTACGCAGGAAGGTCGGGTTGACCAGGGCCGTCGTGACCTTGTTGCGGGACATGGCGGCCAGCAGCCCGTCGGGGTCGAAGCCGCCGGCCGGCCGGTACACGAGGTGTACGGCGCCCGCACGGAGGGGGCCCAGCAGTTTGGCCATGGACCAGGCCCAGTCCCCGGCTCCGTAGAACACGTCGCCCGGTCGCAGATCGTGGCAGTGACGGAATTCGTTGTGCCCCAGCAGGGTGCGGTGGGCGTGCACGATGCCCTTGGCGGCGCCCGTGGTGCCCGAGGTGTAGAAGATCAGCGCCGGGTCGTCCGGGGCGGTGTCGGCCGTGGCGTACACCGGGGGCAGCGCGCTGATGGCCGGGTCGTCGACGTTCACGACCGTGCCGCCGAAACCGGCGGCGCGGCCGACGGAGGAGGTCTCGGTGACCAGAACGGCGGCGCCGGAGTCGGCCAGCCGGTAGCGGATGGGCTCGTCGGCCCACAGCAGCGACATCGTCACCAGGACGGCGCCGGTGCGCAGCACGCCGAGGTACGTCGCCGGGGTGTCGGGGCGCTGGGGGAGCAGCACCGCGACCCGGTCGCCCTTGCGTACGCCGAGCGCGTGCAGATGGGCGGCGATCTGCCGGGAGCGGTCCTGGACCTGCCGCCAGACGACCTCTTCGCGGTGACCGGTGTGGTCCTCGAAGACGAGCGCGAGCCGGTCGCCGGGATGACGGTCGGCGACGTCGGCCGCCATGTTGTACCGGTCGGGAACGGTCCACCGGTGTTCTTCGACGAGACGGCGGTAGGCGCTCTCGCCGTCGGAGGCCGCGCCGGAATACGGCGTGACGCTGGTGGTCATGGGGTTTCTCTCCTGCCGATGAGGGGGCGGGGACGCGGGCGCGCCGGACTCAGCGGCGGCGGCCGGCCAGGAAGCGGGCCATCTCGCGCTGGGGCTCGCCCGTCGCGTACGCGGCGGTGTGCACCTTCTTGGCCGCCTCGATCGCGTCGTCGAGGCCTGCGTCGTCCAGCTCGCGGAGCCGGCCCTTGGTGAGGGCGACCGCGCCGGGCGGGAGCGCGGCGAGCCGGGCCGCCTCGGCCAGCGCCTCCGCCTTGACCTCGTCCGGTGCGACGAGCCGGGTGAGGAGACCGAGCCGCTCGGCCTCGGCGCCGTCGACGAGGCGGCCGCCGAGCGCGAACTCGGCGGTCTTCGCCCGGCCGAGGATGCCCCGCATGGCCCAGATCCCAGTGATGCTGGGGATGCCCGACAGCACCTCCGGCTGCCCCATCCGGACATCGGTGTGGCCGATGCGGAAGTCCGCGAGCAGGGCGAACTGGAAGCCCGAGCCCGCCGCCACGCCGTTGACGGCGGCGACGACCGGCTTGTCCAGCCCGCGTACGGCGCGGAAGAGACGGCCGAAGTCGTCGATCCACGCCTCGGCGGCCGCGTGGTCGTCGGGGTCGATCGCCGCGGTCTCGGCGAGGTCCTGGCCGGCGCAGAACGCGCGCCCGGCGCCGGTGAGCACGACCGCGCGGCAGCGCTCGTCCGCCCCCAGCGCTTCCAGCGCCGCGACCAGCAGGCTCCGCATCCCCGCGGTCCAGGCGTTGAGCTTGTCGGGACGGTTGAGGGTGACCTCGGCGACGTAGGCGTCGGCGGCCGGGTCCCTCACCGGGTGGTGGGTGACGACGACGGTGCTGTTCTCGGTCATGAGGGCGTCCCTTTCACACGATGGGCGGGGGAAGAAGGCGACGGGGCCCTGACCTAGCCCGAGTTGCGGGTGGATGTCCGGCGGAGGGCTTCCCGTGAGCAGTCATGCAAACAGGGCGGGATGCGGTCCGGCCAACACCAATCGGGACTGGCGGTGATATCGGAGCGATATGGTCCGCTGATGGAGCTCCGTCACCTGCGCTACTTCGCCGTCCTTGCCGAGGAACTGCATTTCGGCCGGGCGGCGGAACGTCTGCACATGGCTCAGCCGCCGCTGTCGCAGCGCATCCGCGACCTGGAGCGCGAACTCGGGGTGCGGCTGTTCGATCGGACACGGCACCGCGTCCAGATGACCGAGGCCGGGGCGCTGCTCCTGGAGCATGTGCGGCCGGTGCTCGCGGGGGTGGACACCGCGCGCGAGGCGATGCGCAGGATCCGTCCCGGCGAGGCGGGCGTGCTGCGTGTCGGCGTGCCGCCCGACACCGGCCCGACGGTGCTGCGGACCCTCACCGCCGGTTTCGCCGACCGGGTGCCCGATGTGCTGATCGACCTCCACGAGCTCACCACCGACGAACAACTGGCCCGGCTGCGCGAGGGGGAGCTGGACGCCGGGGTGGTACGGCACCCGTCGGACACGGTGGGCCTGGAATCGGGTCCTGTGGCGCGGCGTGAACTGGGCGTCGTGCTGCGGGCGGACCACGCCGCGGCGGCGGGCGGCGGCGCGGTCCGGCTGCGGGACCTCGACGGGGCCCCACTGGTCATCTTCCCGCGCGCGATGGCGCCGCGACTCTACGACCACATGCTGACCGTCTGCCGGGACGAGGGATTCCTGCCCGGATCGATCCGACACGCGCGCAATCCCAACTTCGTGCACGGGCTGGTGCTCGCGGGGCGCGGCATCCACCTCAACGAGGCCCCGGCGACACCGCTCATCGACGGGCTGGTGTGGCGGCCGCTGGAGAGGGACACGCTCGCGTGGCTGACCTCGGTGGTGTGGGTGCCGAGCCGGCACAACGAGGCGATCGCCTCGTTCGCCGAAGCGGTCTCGGAGAGCCTCGCCGAGGCCGGCCACCACATCGCGGACGCGGCCCCGGGCGGGTGACGCACCGCGACGGCCGCCCGGCCGCCCGGCCGCGGGGTTCCCCCGGCCGTGTGAGATCTCGTGACACGTGAGAGGGTCTGACGGGTGAGCGAGACACCACCGAACACCCTGCAATACCGCTTCGACGGGCCAGAAGCCGCTCCGGTCCTGATCCTGGGCCCCTCGCTGGGCACCACCTGGCACATGTGGGACCGGCAGATCCCGGAGCTCACCCAGCGCTGGCGGGTTCTCCGCTTCGACCTGCCCGGCCACGGCGGCGCCCCCGCCCGCCCGGCCTCCGCCGTCGCAGAGCTCTCCGACCGGCTGCTCGCCACCCTCGACGGACTGGGCGTCCGGCGTTTCGGCTACGCGGGCTGCTCCATCGGCGGCGCGATCGGCGCCGACCTGGCGCTGCGCCACCCGCACCGGGTCGCCTCGCTCGCCCTGGTCGGCTCCGCGGCCCGGTTCGGCAGCCCCGACGAGTTCCGCCAGCGCGGTGTGGTCGTCCGTACCAACGGCCTGGAGCCGATGGCCCGCTCCACGCCCGAGCGTTGGTTCACCCCCGCCTTCGCCACGGCCCAGCCGGCCATCGTCGACTGGGCCGTGCAGATGGTCCGCACCACCGACCCCGGCTGCTACATCGCCGCCTGCGAGGCCCTCGCCGCCTTCGACGTCCGGGGCGAACTCGGCCGCGTCACCGCGCCGACCCTCGTCCTGGTCGGCGCCGAGGACCGGGTCACCGGGCCCGGCGACGCCCGCACCCTGGTCGCGGGCATACCGGACGCCCGGCTCGCCCTCGTGCCCGGCGCCTCCCACCTGGCCCCGGTCGAGCAGCCCGCCGCCGTCACCGATCTGCTGCTCACCCACTTCTCCAGCGCCTGGCAGGACACCCTCGCCGCCATCCCGCTGCCCGCCGACGCCCCGAGGCTCTCCGCCCCCGTGCTGCCCGTCGCGGAGATCACCGCCGCCGAACGGCCCGAGCCCGCAGCCGACGGGCGCGCCGACCCGTACGCACCCGGGCTGAAGCTGCGCCGCGAGGTCCTCGGCGACGCCCATGTGGACCGGGCCCTGGAGACCGCCGACGACTTCACCGGCGACTTCCAGGAACTCGTCACGCGCTACGCCTGGGGCGAGGTGTGGGCCAGGGAGGGCCTGGACCGCCGCACCCGCAGCTGCGTCACCCTCACCGCGCTGGTCGCCGGCGGGCGCCTGGAGAGCCTCGCCGCGCACGTCCGGGCGGCCCTGCGCAACGGTCTCGGCCCGAACGAGATCAAGGAGGTGCTGATGCAGACCGCCGTGTACTGCGGGGTGCCGGCCGCGAGCGCCGCGTTCTCGATCGCGCAGTCCGTGATACAGGAGGAAACGACCCCCCGTCCGTAGCAGGATGGGCCCCATGAACGCTGTGAACCCCGCGCATCTCACCCTGACCAAGAAGAAGCACTCCTGCGTCCGGCTGGAGAAGGACGGGCGGACGCTGGTCATCGACCCGGGCGGCTTCTCCGAGGAGGACGCCGCCGTCGGCGCCGACGCGATCCTGGTGACGCACGAGCACGCCGACCACTTCGACGAGCGGCGGCTGCGCACGGCGCTGGAGGCGGACCCGGCCGCCGAGATCTGGACCCTGCGCAGCGTCGCC
Organism: Streptomyces tyrfis; assembly: GCF_037034285.1. Taxonomy (NCBI): domain Bacteria; kingdom Bacillati; phylum Actinomycetota; class Actinomycetes; order Kitasatosporales; family Streptomycetaceae; genus Streptomyces; species Streptomyces tyrfis. The sequence goes on from NZ_JBAGJZ010000025.1 coordinate 67,202, forward strand.
GACCGGATCGCCGCGGCGTTCCCCGGCCGCGTCCACACGGTCGGCCACGGCGACGCCTTCGCCGCCGCGGGCTTCGACGTACAGGTGCACGGCGAGCTGCACGCGGTGATCCACCCGGACATCCCGAGGATCACCAACGTCGGCTTCCTGGTGGACGGTTCGGTCTTCCACCCGGGGGACGCGCTCACCGTTCCCGACCACCCGGTCGACACCCTGATGCTTCCGGTGATGGCCCCCTGGAACAAGATCTCCGAGGTCATCGACTACGTGCGCGAGGTGGCGCCGCGCCGCGCGATCGACATCCACGACGCCCTGCTCACCGACCTCGCCCGGCCGATCTACGACCACCAGATCGGCAGCCTCGGCGGCGCCGACCACGGGCGGCTGGCCCCGGGGGACTCCACCGGCCTGTGACCCGGCGGTCCGGCTCCGCCGACGCCGCGGACCGGCCCGCGCCCCCCGCCGGTCCGCCGCCGTCGCCGGCCCGCACCCCTCGTCGGTCCCCGGCTGTCGGCGCCAGCGGCTAGGTTTACGTACATGCGCATCGCCACCTGGAACGTCAATTCGATCACCGCCCGGCTCCCGAGGCTGCTGGCCTGGCTGGAGAGCACCGGCACGGACGTGCTGTGCATCCAGGAGACCAAGTGCACCGCCGAGCAGTTCCCCGCCGAGCAGCTCCGCGAGCTGGGCTACGAGTCCGCCGTCCACGCCACCGGCCGGTGGAACGGGGTCGCGCTGGTCTCCCGCACGGGCCTGTCCGACGTCGTCACGGGCCTGCCCGGCGGCCCCGAGTACGACGGCGTGCAGGAGCCGCGGGCCATCTCCGCGACCTGCGGCCCGGTCCGCGTCTGGTCGGTGTACGTGCCCAACGGCCGGGAGGTCGAGCACGCGCACTACGCGTACAAGCTGCGCTGGTTCGAGGCGCTGCAGAAGGCGGTCGCCGCGGACGCCGCGGGCTCGCAGCCGTTCGCGGTCCTGGGCGACTTCAACGTGGCCCCGACCGACGAGGACGTCTGGGACCCGGCCCTCTTCGAGGGCGCCACGCACGTCACCCCCGCCGAGCGCGCCGCCCTCGCCGCGCTGCGCCAGGAGGGCCTGTCCGACGTCATGCCCCGGCCCCTGAAGTACGACCGCCCGTACACCTTCTGGGACTACCGCGAGCTGCGCTTCCCGAAGAACAAGGGCATGCGGATCGACCTGGTCTACGGCAACGCGCCCTTCACCGCGGCGGTCCGCGACAGCTATGTGGACCGCGAGGAGCGCAAGGGCAAGGGCGCGTCCGACCACGCCCCGGTCGTCGTGGACCTCGACCTCTGACGACCCGGGCCCTCTGACGACCCGGGCCCTCGGCCGTCCGGGGCCGTCCGGTTCGGGCCGGCGGCCGTTGTCAGTGGTCGCCGCTACGGTGATTCCTGTCCTTGTCCCGCTTGCTGGCTGCTTGCTGCGACCAGGGACCGCCCCGCCCGGACAGCGCCGGGCGGGGCCTCGTCCCTCTCCGGTCAGAGCGCGGGCAGCCCCTCCCGGCTCCGGCCGTCGGCCGGGCGCGTTCCGAGCACGGCCCAGCCGGCGCCCAGCGCCAGGACCATCAGCAGCGCGCTCACCCACAGCGGCGACCGGAAGCCGAGTCCGGCGTCGATCGCCAGTCCGCCCAGCCACGGCCCGAGCGCGCCGCCCACGTTGAACGCGGACGTGGCGAACGATCCGGCCAGCGTCGGCGCTTCCGCCCCCAGCCGGAACACCCAGGAGATCAGCGCCGTCCCGGTGCCGAACGCGAACATCCCCTGCACGAGCACGAGGCCGACCGTCGCGGCCGCGTTCCCCGCGAGCAGCGCCAGACCGGCCCAGCCGACGGCGAGCGCGACCAGCCCCGCCGAGGTGAGGGCGACCGGCCGCGCGTCCACGACCCGGCCGGCGACGGCGACCCCGGCGAACGAACCCAGCCCGAAGAGCGCGAGCAGCACCGGCACCCACCCCGGGCCCAGGCCGGTCACCCGGGTGGCGAGCGGTTCCAGGTAGGAGAACGCGCAGAAGGTCGCCCCCTGCACCAGGGCGCTGGTCAGCAGGGTCCCCAGCAGCCGGGGGCGGGACAGGGCCCGCAGCTCGGTCCCGGCGCGCGGCGGGACGGCGTCCGGCCGGGTCCCCGGTACGGTCCTGGCGATCACGACCGCGGCCGGGACAGTGATCAGGGCCACGGCCCAGAACGCCGACCGCCACCCCCAGGCCCCGCCCAGCGCCGCCCCGGCGGGCACCCCCGCCACGCAGGCGACGGTGACGCCCCCGACCACCACGGACGTGGCGCGGGCACGGGCCTCGGGCCCGACCAGCGACACCGCGGTCGCCAGCGCCACCGCCCAGAAACCGGCGTTCGCCAGCGCCCCGACGACCCGGGCGGCCAGCAGCACCCCGTAACCGGGGGTGAGCGCCCCGGCGACATGGGCGGCGCCGAAGACGCAGAGGAAGAACAGCAGGGCGCGGCGGCGCGGCCAGGCACGGCTGAAGAGCGCCATCAGCGGCGCCCCGACGACCATTCCCACGGCGAAGGCCGAGGTCAGCAGGCCTGCGGCGGGAATGGACACCTGAAGATCGACGGCGATGTCCGAGACGAGACCGGACAGCATGAACTCGGACGTGCCCTGGGCGAAGACGGCGAGCCCGAGCGCGTAGACGGCGAATGGCATGACACAACCCCATGAACGGCTGACGGATGGACCGGGCGGAGAGGGGGTGTGGGCCGCGCCCGCCCGTCATGACGCGATGACGGGCGGCGGCACGGAAGACGTCCGGGGTGTTCCGGGACGGAACCGACCGGGCGGCGGGCGCCGGGATCGGAGAATCCGCGTACGAACGCGGACGGGAAAGCGCGGCCCACACGGCGGTGGTCCCGCGACGGCGGCCGGGCGGCGGCGCGCCCGCACCCGGACCGGAGATGCCGATCGGTCCGACCGGCGCGATCGACGGGACCGCGGCGACGGACGGGCCGCGACGGTCGACGGGACCGCCGCGATCGGCGGACCGGAGGCGTCGAGCGGGTCGGCGGGATCGGCCGGAGGGGGAGGGCGTGCGCGACAGCGAGTCAGCCACCGGGGGACCGGTGGCTAGCCTCTGTTCGCCTCGGGGCTGGACATGGCGGCGAAGGTATCAGCCGGTGTCCGCCCGCCGCCACCCCGTTCTCCGTTCCTCGTTCCTCGTTCCCCGTTCCGGTCGGGTGGCGGACCCGGTCGGCGGCCGCCGCGCGCGTGCGGGCCCCGGGCCGGGCGCGGCACGTCGACGACGGCCCGCGCGCCCTGTGGTGCGTATTCCGGGAGGGATGCGACCCTGAGTGGTATGAACATCCCTTTCCTGGACAACTGGCGTAAGCGTCATGACGGTACGCGAGGGCAGGGGCTCGCCTCCGCCGTGGCGGACGACCCCGAAGGCGTGGCCGAGCTGCTCGCCGAATGCGAACTGCTGCGTGTCCGGGCGGGGCGGCGGGGGCTCGAACTCGACGACAGCCCGGCCTCGTTGGCGGCTCTCGACCAGCTGCCGCCGCGCTGGCGCGACGATCCGGAGGAACTGCCCTGGCTGGGCAACGACGCGGGCCTGTACCTCGGCACGGTCCTGGTGCGCAATGTGCCCGGCGCGGCCTGGAGCATCTGGCCCAGCGGGCGTCCCGTGGTGCGGCTCGCCTCGGGCCGGGAGATCGACGTCGTCGAGGCCGGGCTGGACTGGGCGATCGCCGGCAGCCCGGAGCTCTCCCAGGTGTACGCGGAGTCGGCCGAGGGCTAAGGGCTGCCCCGTAATCCCTGGCGGGCGCCCGACGACAGCTGCGGCACCTCGCCGCGTTGTCGGAACATCCGCATACGTCCAGTATGCGGATGCGCCTCCGCCAGGGATTACGGGACAGCCCTTGGAGATTCCATAAAACCGAAAAAGAATCCTTATGCCCCTTTTATGCGTGTCGTCGGTGAAGTCCCTTTTCGCGGTGGATAGTTTGCGCTGACCTCGACAACGCGAAGAGTGGGTGGGGCAGCGCATGGCCGTCGATCCGTTGATCGAACTGCGGGACGTCAACAAGTACTACGGACAGCTGCACGTCCTGCGGGACATCGACCTCGCCGTCGGCCGCGGCGAGGTGGTGGTGATCATCGGCCCGTCCGGGTCCGGCAAGTCGACGCTCTGCCGGACCGTCAACCGGCTGGAGACCATCGAGTCGGGCCGCATCCTGATCGACGGTCGGCCCCTTCCCGAGGAGGGCAGGGCGCTGGCCCGGCTCCGGGCCGAAGTCGGCATGGTCTTCCAGTCGTTCAACCTGTTCGCGCACAAGACCGTGCTGGCCAATGTCTCGCTCGCCCAGCTCAAGGTCCGCGGACGGAAGAGGGACGCGGCCGACCGGCGCTCGCTGGAGCTCCTGGAACGGGTCGGGCTCGCCGCGCACGCCGACAAGTATCCCGCCCAGCTCTCCGGCGGCCAGCAGCAGCGGGTGGCCATCGCCCGGGCGCTCGCCATGGACCCCAAGGCCCTGCTCTTCGACGAACCCACCTCGGCGCTGGACCCGGAGATGATCAACGAGGTGCTCGACGTCATGCGACAGCTCGCCCGGGACGGGATGACCATGGTCGTCGTCACGCACGAGATGGGCTTCGCCCGTTCCGCCGCCAACCGCGTCGTCTTCATGGCCGACGGCCGGATCGTCGAGGACCGCACTCCCGAGGCGTTCTTCACCGCCCCGGAGAGCGACCGCGCCAAGGACTTCCTGTCCAAGATCCTCAAGCACTGACGGGGGCTCCCTGTTGCGTACGAGAAGACTCCGGGCCGGCTGCGCCGCGCTGCTGCTGCTGGCCGTGCTCGCCGCCGGGTGCGGCAGGCCGGGCAGTCCGCCGGTGAAGGGGCCGAGGCCCGACCAGCTGCCCGTGTACCGGGTCGACGCCGCCTTCCGGCTGCCCCAGTCGCCGACCTGGACCGCGGCGAGGAAGCGCGGCTACCTCCGGGTCGGGGCCAAGGAGGACCAGCCGTATCTCGGCGAGAAGGACCCGGCCACCGGCGTCTACTCCGGCTTCGACATCGAGATCGCCCGGATGCTGGCCGCCTCGCTCGGCTTCGAACCGCGGACCATCCGCTTCCGCACCATCGCCTCCGCCAACCGCGAGACCGCGCTGCAGAACGGTCAGATCGACTACTACGTCGGCACCTACACCATCAACGACCTGCGCAAACGCCTCGTCGGCTTCGCCGGTCCCTACTTCATGGCCGGTCAGTCGCTGCTGGTCCGCACCGACGAGCACGACATCCACGGACCGCAGGACCTGGACGGCCGGACCGTGTGCTCGGCCGCGGGCTCCACCCCGTACCGGCGCATCGCCGCCGACTTCCCGAAGGCGGTCCTGGTCGCCTATGACACGTACTCGATCTGCGTCGACAACCTGCTGACCTATCAGGTCGACGCCGTCACCACCGACGACGCGATCCTGCTCGGCTTCGCGGCCAAAGCGCCGAAGGAGCTCAAGGTGGTCGGCAAGCCCTTCTCGAAGGAGCCGTACGGCATCGGCGTCCCGCGCCACGACACCGCGCTGCGGTCCGCGCTGAACGACGCCCTGGAGGCCCGTCAGCGGAACGGCGACTGGAAGAAGGCGTTCGAGGCCACGCTCGGCCTGTCCGGAGCGCCCGCGCCGACCCCGCCGCCCATCGACCGCTATCCGGCGCGCTGAGAGGACGGGAACCGGCATGGACGTACTCACGCACAACTTCTCGCTCTACGGCGAGGGCTTCCTCGGCACCCTCGAACTGACCGTCTACTCCTCCCTCCTGGCCCTGGTGCTGGGGCTGGTCATGGCCTCCTGCCGCGTGGCGCCGGTCCGGTCGCTGCGGACGGTGGGCACGGTGTGGGTGACCGTGCTGCGCAACACCCCGCTGACCCTGCTCTTCTTCGCCGTGCTGCTGGGGCTGCCCCGCTTCGGACTGGTGCTGCCCTTCAAGGGCTTCGCCGTCCTGGCGCTCGGCTGCTACACCTCCGCGTTCATCTGCGAGGTGCTGCGCTCCGGCATCAACACCGTGCCGAGGGGGCAGGGCGAGGCGGCCCGCAGCCTCGGCATGACCTTCGGCCAGACGCTGAACCACATCGTGCTGCCGCAGGCGTTCCGCTCGGTGATCCCGCCGATCGGCTCGACCCTGATCGCCCTCGCCAAGAACTCCGCGATCGCCGGCGCGTTCAGCGTCACCGAGCTCCTCGGCACCTACAAGGCCCTCAACGAGCTGGGATACGACATCGTCTGGAGCTTCGTCTGGATCGCCGTGGGCTACCTGATCATCACCCTGTCCATCAGTGCGCTCTTCCACACGATGGAGAAGCGCTGGGGAGTCGCCCGATGACCGTCCGCACCGCACCGGCCGCCCCCGCCCTCCACGACGTCCCGGGCCCCGCCGCGATCAGACGCCACCGCCTCTACGGGGCGCTCACGACGGCCCTGGTCCTCGCCCTGATCGCCTGGGCCGTCCTCGTGCTCGTCGACACCGGGCAGTTCGCGGGCGCCAAGTGGACGCCGTTCGCGTACCGGGGCATCCAGGAACTCCTGCTGCGCGGACTGGGCAACACCCTCAAGGCGTTCGCCATCGCCGCGGCGCTCTCCCTGGTGCTCGGGGCGGTGCTCGCCGTCGGCAGGCTCTCCGACCACCGGGCCGTGCGCTGGGTCTCGACGCTCCTCGTCGAGTTCTTCCGGGCCATGCCCGTACTGGTGATGATCTTCTTCGTGTTCGTGGCGCTGAAGGCGCAGCCGCTGGTCGCGCTGGTCACCGGGCTGACGCTGTACAACGGCTCGGTGCTCGCCGAGGTGTTCCGGGCCGGGGTCGACTCGGTGGACCGGGGCCAGCGGGAGGCCGCGTACGCCCTGGGGATGCGCAAGACCCAGGTCACCGCCTTCGTGCTGGCGCCGCAGGCGGTGCGCGCCATGCTGCCGGCCATCATCAGCCAGCTGGTGGTGGCGCTGAAGGACACCTCGCTCGGTTTTCTGATCACCTACGAGGAGTTCCTGCACGCGGGCAAGCTCATCGCGTCCAACCTCGACTACGATCTCCCCTTCATCCCCGTGGTGATGGTGATCTCGCCGATCTACATCGGGATGTGCATGCTGCTCTCCTGGTTCGCGACCTGGGTGGCCAGGCAGGAACGGCGCAGCCCGAAGACGAAGGCCGTGAAGGTGGCACCGGCCGAACCGGGAACGCTGCTGCCGGGAGCGCAGTAGCCGGGGACCGCCGCCACACGGTCCCGACGAGCGGTGCCCGTCCGGCCCAGCAGCCGGTGATCACTTCTCGCGCCCGCGCCGGACCCGCTCGTCGGGCCCGGCGGGAGCGAGGAGAAGGTCAGCTGCGAGCCGGCCGGGCGGTGCTCGGCGTACGGCGGGCCGGGCCGCGCCGGTCACCGGACGGAGCGGCGCCGGTGACCGGCCGGGCCGCGCCGTGGCGTGCGGCGGGAAACCCGGCTCACCGGAGCGCGCTCCGGGTCCGCCAGTCGGCCCAGGACACGTTCCACTCGCCGTAGCCGTTGCCCTCCGCGACCGTGCCCTTGGCGTCGGCGCCGCTGATCTCGAAGGGGTCGCCGACCCGCACCTGCCGGTACAGCTCCGCGGCGTTCGCGTCGCTCATGCCGACGCAGCCGGAGCTGCGGTTGGCCACCCCGAAGTAGGCGGCGTTCCACGGCGCCGCGTGGGCGTACATGCCCGACCAGGTCAGCCGCATCGACGAGTCGACCATCTTGTCGTAGGCGTCGCCCAGGCCGACCGTCTCCGAGCGCATGTTGATCGTGCCCTCCTTGGACATCAGCACGGCCGTGCCCCGCCACGACGCCTTGATGCCGCCCGGGGTGCCCGCCGACATGGGCACGTCCAGCACGGTCTTCCCGTCCCGCTTGAGCGCCAGCCGGTGGCGGTCGAGGTCGACCTTGACCACCTGGTGCGCGCCGACGGTGAACGTGCTGCGGTAGTCGCGGACGAACCAGCCGCCCGACGGGCCGGAGTCGATGCCGTTGAGAGCGGCGTCCAGGGTGACCTTCGTGCCGGACTTCCAGTACTCCTTGGGCCGCCAGTCGACGCGGTCCCGGCCGGAGTAGTCCCGCAGCCAGCCCCAGGAGCCCTCGGTGTGGTTCGAGGTGGTGACCTTCAACGCCTCCTCGACCGCGGCCCGGTTCTTCACCGGGTGGTCGAAGACGATCGACAGCGGCTGGGCGATGCCGACCGTGGTGTTGTTGCCGGGGGCCAGGGTCAGCTTGTTGACCTTGTCCGCCGCGGCGGTGGTGAACCGGGCCGCGGCGCTGCCGCCGTCGGTGTCCTTCGCCTCGACGCGGTACGCGGTGCCGGGGGAGGCCGGCCGGTCGGACGTCCAGGTGCGGCCGTCGGCGGATATCCGGCCGGTGAGCGCGGCGCCCTCGGCGGGCCGCACCGTCACCGCCTTCAGCTTCCCGGTGTCGAGGGTCACCTTCACCGGCTGCCCGGGAGCGGCCCCGGTGCCCCGGAGGTTCACCGAGATGCGGGTGACGTGCGCGGACGCCTTCTTCCCCGGTGCCTTCCCCGCGTCCGAGTCGGTCGCGGAGGCGCCGGCGCAGGCGGTGAGGGAGACGCCCAGGGCCACGGTGCCGGCGATCAGTGTGCGCCGGGCCGGGCGGACGAGCGGGGTGGTGCGGCGGGTGCGCCGGTGTGCGGAGAACAAGGGGTACCTCCAGGGCTGTGCTTCTCGACGAGGGAAGAGGTGCGCATCCGACGATAGGTTCCGCAAAACGGTCGAAAAACGAGAAAAAGGCTGTGTGACATCGGTCGCAGCGCAACGGTCATCGTCCGGTCACATACGCCGCTCGGCACGGTCACGGACCGCTGTGAGCATCCTGTGCGGCCCCGCCGGAAGCCCGGCGGGGCGGGAACAGGAGGGCCACGGAACATGTCAGCGACGCTCGCGACCGAGGATCGCAGCCACCGCCAGGAGCTGCGGATACGCACTCTGACCGCCGACGAGCACCGGGCCTTCGCGGCCACCCGCGCGGACGCGAGCTTCCTTCAGTACCCGTCGTGGGCGGGCGTGAAGGAGCAGTGGGCCGCCGAGACGCTCGGCTGGCACGACGACTCCGGTGCGACGGCCGGCGCCGCGCTGGTGCTCTACCGCCAACTCCCGGGCACCCGCAAGTACTTCGCCTATCTGCCCGAAGGGCCGGTGGCCGACTGGGCCGACCCCGGCATCGACCGCTGGCTGGCGCCGCTCATGACGCGTCTGCGCAAGGCCGGCGCCTTCGCCGTACGCATCGGCCCCTCGCCCGCGTACCGCCGCTGGGACGCCGCCCGCCTCAAGACGGGCGCCGGGCCGGGCCGGAGGATCGGCGACGTGCTCGCCGCCGAGGTCGACCCGCTCGGCACGGCCGTCGCCGAACGGCTCCGGGCCCGGGGCTGGCGCCGCTGCGGCGGCGACTCGGGCGACGACGCCGACGCGCAGCCCCGCTACGTCTTCCAGGTCCCGCTCGCCGGGCGCACCCCCGACGACCTGTGGTCCGGGCTCAACCAGGAATGGCGCCGCAACGTCCGCCGGGCGCAGAAGGAGGGCGTCCGCGTCGTCGTCGGCGGGGCCTCCGAACTCCCAGAATTCCACCGGCTGTTGAGGATCACCGAGGAACGCGACGGCTTTAGGCTCGGCCGGTCCCTCGCCTACTACCAGCGGCAGTACGCCGTGCTCAACGCCGAGCAGCCGGGCCGGATGAGGCTCTACCTCGCCGTCCACCGGGGCGAGATCCTCGCCGCCCACACCATGATCAACACCGGCCGCCGGGTCTGGTACCAGACCGGCGCCTCCGCCGACCACCGCCGCGAGGTCCGCCCCAGCAACGCGCTCCAGTGGAAGATGATGCTCGACGCCCACGCCCTCGGGGCCGACGTGCACGACATGCGCGGGGTACCCTCCACCCTCGACCCCGGCGACCGGCCCTTCGGGCTGCTGCGCTGGAAACTCGGCACCGGCGGACAGGTGGTCGAGACCCTGGGAGAGTGGGAGACATCGGTGGGCGGAGCCGCCAACAACGCGCTGTACCGGGCGTTCCAGACCTACATGGCGCGCCGATGACCGCCGCCACGACCCCCACTGCCCCCGCGAAGACCGCGGAGCGCGGCTCCGGCTCGGGCTCCGGCTCGGTGCTGCGCAGCGGCGCCCTGATGGCGTCCGGCTCCCTGGTGTCCCGCGCCACCGGCTTCGTCCGCTCCGCCGTCGTCGTCGCCGCGCTCGGCACCGGGCTCCAGGCCGACGGGTACACCGTCGCCAACACCGTGCCCAACATCCTCTACATGCTGCTCATCGGCGGCGCGCTCAACGCCGTGTTCGTGCCCGAACTGGTGCGGGCCGCCAGGGACCACGCCGACGGCGGAGCCGCGTACACCGACCGGCTGCTCACCGTCTGCGCGGCCGGACTGCTCGCGCTCACCGCGCTCGCCGTCCTCGGGGCGCCCTGGATCGTCTCGGTCTACGCCCCCGGCTACCACGGCGGCCAGGCCGAGCTGACCATCGCCCTCACCCGCTATTGCCTGCCGCAGATCCTCTTCTACGGGCTCTTCACCCTGCTGGGCCAAGTCCTCAACGCCCGCGACCGGTTCGGCGCCATGATGTGGGCGCCGGTCCTGAACAACATCGTGATCATCGCGGTGTTCGGGATCTACCTGGCCGTCGCGGCCGGCTCCGACGGCACGCTGACCGCGGCGCAGACGCGCTGGCTCGGCTGGGGCACGACCGCCGGGATCGTCGCCCAGACGCTCGCCCTGCTGCCCTCGCTGCGGGCCGCGGGCTTCCGCTGGCGGCCGCGGTTCGACTGGCGGGGCAGCGGCCTCACCCGGCCGCTGCGCGCGGCCGGCTGGCTCGTCATGCTGGTGCTGACCAACCAGCTCGCCTACTGGGTGATCACCCGGCTCTCCACCACCGCCGGCCGGCTCGCCGCCGAGCAGCACGTGCCGGGCGGCCCCGGCTACACCGCGTACAGCTACGCCTACCAGCTGTGGGTCGTGCCGCACGGCATCGTAACGGTCTCGCTGGTCACCGCCCTGATGCCGCGCATGAGCCGGGCGGCGGCCGACGGCGACCCGGCGGGCGTGCGCCGCGATGTCTCGTACGCGCTGCGCACCTCGGCCGCGATGGTGGTCCCCGCTGCGGCCGTGCTGTTCGCGCTGGCGCCGTGGGTGATGGGCGCCGTGTACGGGTACGGGCGCACCGGCGACGCCGACATCGCGGTCATGGCGGGCATGACGGCGGCGTTCGCGCCCGGGCTGATCGCCTACTCCGGGCAGTACGTGCTCTCCCGCGCGTTCTACGCGACGGGCGACACCCGCACCCCCTTCCTCCTCAACCTGGTGATCGCGGCGCTCAACGCGGGGCTGTCCGTCGCCGCGTATCTGCTGCTGCCGGTCCGCTGGGCCGTGACCGGCATGGCCGGGGCGTACTCGGTGGCGCTGTTCGCCGGCTTCGGCGTCACCGCGTACGCACTGCACCGCAGGCTCTCCGGCCACCGCGCCGACCGGACCCCGCTGCGGCGCTCGCCCGCACTGCGGGCGCAGGCCCGGCTGGTGGCGGCGGCGGTGCCCGCCGGGCTGCTGGGGCATCTGGCCGCCCGGGCCTGCGCCCGGCTCGGGGACTTCGCCGCGGTCGGGGCGGGGACCGCCGTGCTCCTGCTCACGGTCGCGCTGCTGGCCCGCCCGCTCCGGCTGCGGGAGGTCGACGCCGCGATCACGGCGGTCCGGGGCCGGCTGCGCCGGACCTGAGGCCCCCGCCGGACGCTCCCGGGCCGGGCGGCGGCGCGCACGGCGTCGCGAGGGCGCGGACGGCTCTTCTCCACGAGGGCGGCGCACGGCCGCCCCGGCCCGCCCGGCCCGCTCACCGGTTCGAATCCACTCCTTGATCGCTGGGATACTGCTGCCATGCCCCGTGTGCTCCTGATCGAAGACGACCCCTCCGTACGGGAAGGGGTCGTGCTGGGCCTGCGACGGCGCGGCCACGAACTGCGGGGCGTCGACACCGGCGAGGAGGGGCTGGCCGCGCTGGCGGAGTTCCGGCCCGATCTGGTGCTCCTGGACCTGATGCTGCCCGGCATGAACGGGGTCCAGGTCTGCCACCGGATACGCGAGACCAGCCAGCTGCCCATCATCATGCTCACGGCACGCGGCGACGACTTCGACGTGGTCGTCGGCCTGGAGGCCGGGGCCGACGACTACATCGTCAAGCCCGCGCGCACCGAGGTGATCGAGGCGAGGATCCGCGCCGTGCTGCGCAGGCTCTCCGAACCGGCGGGCCGCGACGGCGTCGAGTTCCACGGCGACCTCGCCATCGACCGCGCCGGGCTCACCGTCGCCAAGGCCGGGCAGCGGATCCTGCTCGCCCCCTCCGAACTGAAGCTGCTCCTGCACCTGTCCGCCTCGCCCGAGCAGGTCTTCAGCCGGCAGCAGCTCCTCGAATACGTCTGGGAGCACAGCTACCACGGGGACGCCCGCCTGGTCGACGCCTGTGTACGACGGCTGCGACAGAAGATCGAGGACGCGGCCGGCGGCCCGCGCTACATCCAGACCGTCCGCGGCTTCGGCTACCGCTTCGGGCCGCTCGGATGAGGCTGCTCGCCGCCCGGTCCGGGCTGCGCACCCGCCTCGTCGCGGCCTTTCTGCTGGTCGCCGCGATCAGCGCCGCCACCACCGCGGCCCTCACCTACCGCGAGGCCCGCTCCGCCGTCCTCCAGCAGGCCCAGGACACGGCCGTCGGCCAGTTCCGCGACCGGATCAACGCCCTGGCCATGACCCTGCCCGTGGAGAGAGACCACCTGCGCCGGGCCTGCCAGACCCTGGCCCGGGAGGGCAAGCCGCACACCTGGCGGGTCTTCGCCGAATACGGCGACATCCGGGTCTCCTCGACGGACCGGCCCACCTCCGACGTGATCACACCGGACCTGCGCGAGGCCGCCCGCGGCAGCGCGCACGGCTCGTTCCAGCGCGTCGTGAGGAACGGCGAACCGTGGCTGACCGTGGGCATGCCCGCGGTCTTCGACCGGGGCGACGGACGGCAGCACACCGGGATCGTCCTCTACGCCGTGATGCCCCTCTCCGCCGAGGAGGCCAACATCGACGCCATGGTCACCGCGGCCCGCGACGGCGCCCTGCCCGGTCTGGCGATCGCCCTGGTGCCCGCGCTGCTCGCGGCCCGCAGCGTGCTGCGCCCGGTACGCGACCTGGAACGCGCGGCGGCCGGCATCGGACGCGGAGAGCTCGACACTCGTATCGAGGTCAAGGGCACGGACGAACTGGCCGAGCTGGCCCGGACGTTCAACGAGTCGTCGACCAAACTCCAGGAATCGGTGGCGGAGCTCCAGCGGGCGGAGACGCGGGCCAGGCGCTTCGCGTCCGACGTCTCCCACGAACTACGCACCCCGCTGGCCGGGATGCTCGCGGTCACCGAGGTGCTCGACGAGGACGCCGCCCAGCTGAACGCCGACACGGCGGCGGCCGTCCGGCTGATCAGCGTGGAGACCGGGAAGCTCGCCGTCCTCGTCGAGGACCTGATGGAGATCTCCCGGTTCGACGCGAAGGCCGCCGATCTCCACCTCGACGAGGTGGACGTCGCCGAGACCATCCGCAAGACCCTGCAGAACCGGCACTGGCAGGACCGGGTCCATGCCGAACTCCCGGACGGCGTACGGGCGATGCTGGACCCGCGTCGCTTCGACCTGATCGTCGCCAACCTCGTCGGCAACGCCCTGCGGCACGGCTCGCCGCCCGTCACGGTACGGCTGCGGACCGAGCGGCGGGACGGGGCGGAGTGGCTGGTGACCGAGGTCGCGGACGACGGGCCGGGCATCGACCCCGCGGTGCTGCCGCACATCTTCGACCGGTTCTACAAGGCGGACGCGGCCCGCACCCGGTCGGCGGGCAGCGGGCTCGGCCTGGCGATCACCCGGGAGAACGCACGGCTGCACGGCGGCGGCGTGCGCGCCGCCAACGGGCCCGGGGGCGGCGCCGTCTTCACCGTGGAACTGCCGCTGGAGGGGGCGTGAGGCGGGTACGGGCAGCGGCCGTCCTGCTGCCCCTCGTTGGGGTGCTGGCGGCGACGGGCGGGTGCGGAATCCAGGCGACCGACGTCGTCGAGGTCGGCGATCCGGCGACCGTGGAGGTGGCCCCGGGACGCGAACGGGGCACCGTGCTCTACTTCGTGTCCCCGGAGCCCGAGCGGCGGCTGATGCCCGTCGTGCGGCCGACCGACGTGATGGTCCAGAACACGCCCGACACCACGGGCGGGGTGCGGGTGTGGCGCGGCTCCGACAAGGTGATCGCCATGCTCTTCAGCGGGCCCGACCCCGCCGAGACGGCCGCCGGCCTGCGCACCGAACTCCCGCGCACGGACGTCGTGTCGAGCCTTGACATGGGGTCGGACGAGGTGCTGGTCCGGCTGAACACACCGGTCGCATCCCTGTCCGAGACCGCCCGGCAACAGCTGTTCTGCACGGTCGCGCAGGCGCTCACCACGGGGCGCGCGGCGCGGGTGCGGGTGAGCGGCCCCGACGGCTCCATCGGGCCGGACCGCTGCGCGCTGTGACCGCCCCGCCGCGCGTGCGCGGGTCCGGGCGCGCCGACCCCCCGGCCTCCCGACCCCCCGGCCTCCCGACCCCACCCATCCGAAGGGACCGACCATGGCGGCAGCGCCCTCCACCACCGTCTCGCTCCTCGTCTGCGTACTCGGCTACGGCGTCTTCTGCGCCTCCTACATCGCGCTCACCGTCAACTGGAGACAACGGGCGCTTCTGCTGTGGGCTCTTCCCGTGATCGGCAGCGGACTGGCGCTGGGCCGTGCCAGGGGCGAGACGCCGGACCTGCTGCTGTTCGGTTTCGGCGGCTGTCTCGCCGCCCTGTCCTTCCTCCTGTTCTTTCCGCGCGGCAAGCGCAAGGAACTGAACCGGCGGAAAGCGGCCGGCGAGAACATTCCCGACAAGGAATACGAACCGCCGACTTGGGTGAACTGGACCACCGTGGGCGCCATCCTGGCCTGGATCGTCTTCACGTTCATCCTCTTCAGAGGCTGACCGCACCCACCTGAGCGCCCAGGGCTCCGCCGTTCTCGCGGACGGACCGGAGCCGCCGGGCGGGGCCGCCGGTCACCGCGTGTCAGGAGAGCGGGTAGCCGACGATGCTGTGGGTGGCGGCCGGGCTGTCCTCGGTCGAGTAGTAGTGGCCGGCCCGGCCGTCGAAGCGGGCGCTGTCACCGGCGTGGAGGTCGTAGGGCACCTCGTCGACGACGAGGGTCACCCGGCCGGCGACGACCATGACGTACTCGACGGAGCCCGTGCCGTGCGAGCTGAGCTGACTCTGGGCGTGCGGATGGAGGCGGGAGCGGTAGACCTCGAAGCGGCTGTGGCCGTGTGCGGCGAAGAGGAGGTTGACCGCGCTCTCCCCTTCGGGCTCGTCGAGTTCGCCGGCGCGCAGGATCTCCGGTTCGCGCAGCGACCCGCGCAGCAGGTCGGCGGGTTCGGTCCGGAGCACGGTGGCTATGCGGGTGACGACGTCCAGCGTCGGATTGGCCTCGCCGCGTTCGATCTGGGAGAGCAGCGCTTTGCTGATCCCGGTCGCGGCGGACATCTCGCGCAGGCTCCACCCCTGGGCGAGACGGCGGCGGTTGACGTTGGCCGACAGGGCGTCCCGTACGAAGTCGCCCGTCGGCGGGCGGGCCGCCACCGCCTTCCGGGCGGGCGTGGGCGGCAGCGGGCCTTCCGGCGCTGGCATCGCGGACGTCTCCTTCGGCCGGGTGACGGTCCCGGTGAACGACACCCTCTGCTCCCCGGCGGCTCGTCGTGCGGTGGCGGTTGCGGGCGTCAGTCTAAGGGCTGTCCCGTCATCCCCGGCGGGCGTGCGACGACTGTCGCGGCACGTCACCGCGTTGTCGGAGCGCCCGTGTACATCCCGTGCGCGGGCACGCCCCTCCGCCCTGCGGAGCACCGCGTCCGACGCCGCGCGCCGGTCCACCTCGGACGACGGGACAGCCCTCAGGGCGTGTGCGGGGACGGGTCCGGGCCCGGGACGGCATCGAGCATCCGGCGGGTCCACGGGTGCCGGGGGTGGTCCAGGACCTCGGACACCGTGCCGTGCTCGACCAGCTCGCCCCGGACCATGACCGCGACCTCGTCGGCGATCTGCCGTACCACGCCCAGGTCGTGGGTGATGAACAGCACCGCGAATCCGTCGCGGCGCTGCATGTCGGCCAGCAGGTTGAGCAGTTGGGCCTGTACGGAGACGTCGAGCGCGGCGACCGCCTCGTCGCAGATCAGGAGCCGGGGCCGTACGGCGAACGCCCGTGCCAGGGCGACGCGTTGGCGTTCCCCGCCGGAGAGCCCGGCGGGCCGCCGCCCGGCGTAGGAGCGCGGCAGGCCGACCTGGTCCAGCAGCTGCCCGACCAGATCGGCGCGCAGAGCGCGGCGTCGGGCGCGTGAGGCGCCGGAGATCCGGCCGGCGGCGGTCAGCGCCTCCGCCAGAGTGGCTCCGACGGTACGCAGCGGCGGCAGCGAGGAGAACGGGTCCTGGAAGACGATCTGGACCTGCGCGGCGAGCCGCGACCGCTCCGCGCGGGTGGGCAGCCGCCCGGCGGTCTGCGGCAGACCGCCGACGTCGACCCGGCCCCGGTCGAAGCTCTCCAGGCCGACGGCGATGCGGGCCAGGGTGGTCTTCCCCGAGCCGGACTCCCCGACCAGCGCGGTGATCCGCCCGTCGGGCACGGTCAGGTCCACGTCCCGGACGGCGGGGGCGCGGTCGCCGTCGCCGTCGCCGCGGAAGGTGCGGCTCACGCCTCTCACGCGCAGGGCCGGCACGGCGTCCGCCTCCGGCGCGGGAGCCCCGGGGCCGGTGGTCACGGCCGGTTCGGGGGGTGGCGGGGCGAGGTCCTCGCCGATCTCCGCCAGTCGTATGCAGGCGGTGAGCCGGTCGCCGGTGTCCGGCGGAGCGTCCTCGGACCCGGTGGACGCCATGGCCGGCGTCGGAGGCACCCTGAGCGTCACCGGGGTGGTGCGGCATTCGGGAGCCGTGTGCGGGCAGCGGTCGGCGAACGGGCAGCCGGCGGTGCGGTCGCCCGGCGGGGGCACGGAGCCGGGGACCGTGGGCAGCCGCTCGTGCCGGACGTGCGCCGACGGCTCGGCCGCCAGCAGCGCAGCGGTGTACGGGTGGCGGGGGGAGTGGCGCAGATCGGCGGCCCGGCCCTGTTCCAGGACGGCGCCGGCGTACAGGACGTAGACCCGGTCGCAGGCGGAGAAGGCGACCGAGAGGTCGTGCGTGATGAGCAGCAGGCCCATGCCGCGCCGTTCCAGCAGGCCGCGCAGCAGTTCCAGGACGGCACGCTGGTTGGCGGCGTCCAGCGCGGTCGTCGGTTCGTCGGCGATGAGCAGTTCCGGGTCGCCGGCCAGCGCGGCGGCGGTGGCGACGCGCTGGCGCATGCCTCCGGAGAGTTCACCGGGGTAGCGGTCGGCGACCTCCGGCGCCAGGCCGACCTCGGTGAGCCGCCGGACCGTCTCGGCGCGCAGGGCCGCACGCCGTGCACGCCGTCCGCGGGCCTCGGCGAGGGCGGGCAGGTCGTCCCGGAGCCCGTCGGCGATCTGCCGTCCGCAGGTGAGCTGCGGGTGGAGCATGGTGAAGGGGTCCTGCATGAGAAGCGAGACCCGGCGGCCGCGCAGCGCGTGCCGTTCGGCCCGGGACAGTTCCCCGACCTCCTGGCCGGCCAGCCGGATGCTGCCGCCGGTGACGGCGACCGAGTCGGGCAGCAGTCCCGCGACGGCGCGTACGGCGAGCGACTTGCCGCTGCCGGACTCCCCGACGACCGCGACGCATTCCCCGGCCGCGACGGACAGGGCGACACCGTCGAGGACGGTGGCGGGCCCGGGCACGGCGCCCGTCGCGGCGAGTCGCAGGCCGGTGACCTCCAGGAGGGGTGCGGCGCCGGTCGTCGCGGCGTCGGAGGGGACCGGCGCGGGGGCGTCGGCGTGGACCTCGGTCATCAGGGCCTCCGGTCGGAGAAGTACTCGAACAGCCGGTCACCGAGCAGGTTCACCACGACCGCGGAGACGATCACGGCGACGGCCGGCGCCAGGGCGGCCGACGGGTTGTCGTAGAGGAGGGTGCGGTTCTCGGCGAGCATCCGGCCCCAGTCCGGGGCCCCGGGCGGCACGCCCAGTCCGAGGAAGGACAGCGAGGACAGCGCGACGATCGCGCCCGCGAAGTTGAGCATCGTGTTGGCCACGACGACCGGCAGCACGGTGGGCCAGACGTGCCGCACCATGATGGTCCGGGAGGGCAGGCCGAGGGTCCTGGCCGCCTCCACGTAGGGGCGGTGGCGCTGTTCCAGGACCGCCGACCTGACCAGCCGGATGTCTCCGGGCGAGGTCAGCACGACCAGCACGCCGACCGCGAGTGCGTACCCGCCGCCGCCGATCCCGGCGACGACGATGGTCACGAGCAGGGCGGGCAGGGCCAGCAGCAGGTCGGCCAGGCGGCGCACGACGGTGTCGGTGATCCCGCCGTGGTAGCCGGCCGTCAGACCGAGCAGATTGCCGATGAGCATGGACCCGACGGCGACCAGCGCGGCCCCGGCCAGGGTGCTGCGCGCACCCGCGACCAGCATCTGCCAGACGTCGCGCCCGAGTTCGTCGGTGCCGAGGAGATGCCCGTCGCCGGGCATCGCGCCCGTGGACAGCAGGTCCTGCCGGTTCCAGTCGGGAAACACCCACTGGCCCGCGACGGCGGCGGCGACCAGGAGGACGGCGATCCCGGCGCAGACGGCGGCGAGGGGGCCGAACAGGCGCCGTCCGCTCCTCCTCGCGGGGGCTCTGCGGGCGGCGGTGGCGGATGGCGTGGTCATGCCTTCACCTCGGCGAGTTCGTCCGGCGTGCTCCGGCCGGGGCGGCGGCGGTGGCGTTCGGTGCGCAGTCGCGGGTCGACCAGCGGGTGGGTGAGGTCGGCGGCGAGGTTCGCGAGACAGACCAGGGCGGCGATGAGGAGGGCCTCGGCCTGGACGACGGGGATGTCCTTGAAGGTCACGGACTGCACGAGGAGCTGCCCGAGCCCCGGTAGCGCGAACACCTGCTCGACCAGGACGGTGCCGGCCAGCAGATAGGCGAGGACGAGTCCGATGCCGGTGGTGACCGGCACGACGGTGCCCCGCAGCACGTACCGGACGAGCACCGTGCGGGCCGGCACACCACGGGCCAGGGCGAAGGTGACGTGTTCCCGGGCCAGTTCGCGGACGACGGCGGCCCGGACGAGCTTGATCAGCACGGCGGTCACGGCGAGGCCGAGGGTGATGCCGGGCAGCAGCAGATGGAGCAGCCGGTCGGCGCCACCGGTCCCCGGCCCGTACGCGGGCAGCCAGCCCAGCATCAGGGAGAAGACGTAGATGAGGAGCAGACCGCCGGCGAAGGCCGGGGTGGACAGGGCCAGGACGCCGAGGCTCTGTACGGCACGGTCGACGGGCCGCCGGGCGCGCAGGCCGGCCAGTACGCCGAGCGGCAGGCCCAGCAGCAGCGCGACGGCGAATCCGGCCAGCACGAGCTGCCCGGTGAGCGCCAGCCGCTCGGCGAGTGCCGCGGCGACGCTCTCGCCGGTGCGGATGGAGGCGCCGAGGTCGCCGCTGAGCGCTCCCGTCAGCCATCGCGCGTACTGCGAGACGAGCGGTTCGTCCAGGTGGTGGGCGGCGCGCACGGACGCCAGCGCCTCGGGGGTGGCGCCACGGGTGCCGAGGAGGGTGCGGGCGGGGTCGCCGGGGGCGAGCCCCAGCAGTGCGAACACGGCCAGCGAGAGGACGAGCAGCAGACCGGCGGTGCCGGCGAGCCGTCGGGTCACGTAGCGGACGGGCAGGGCGTCGCGCAGACGGGTGTGCCGGGCGGGCGGCGGGGCGGCCGGGAGGCGGCCGGGGCGGTCGGTCACGGTGCTTCCTTCGTGCCGAGGCCGAGGCCGAGGCCGGGGCCGGGGCAGAGGCCGGGCCCGGGTCCGGCGTCCCGCGCCCCTGCGGGGTGCGCGGCGCCCTCGTGCGCCGCCGCCTCGGGCACGACGTACCGGGCCAGCCACTCCTCGGCACGGACGGCGGCGTCCAGCAGGTGGGCGGGGGCGGTGAACTCGTGCCCCTCGGAGGGGTAGACGTGGAGCTCGACGGGTGCCGTGGCGCGGCGGGCCAGCGCGCGGTACAGCTCGTGCGCCTGGCCGAGCGGGGTGACCCGGTCGTGTTCGCCGTGCAGGACGAGTGTGGGGGTTCCGCTGCCGCCTTCGGCGAAGAGCGGGGAACGGCCGATGAGAGCGGTGCGGCCCTCGGGGGTGCGGGCGTCGCCGATGGCGTACGTCTGCTCGTAGCCCCCGCCGATCACGGAGGTGTGGGCGAAGCTCAGCCAGTCGGTGGGCGCGGAGATCACGACCGCGGCGCGGAAGACGTCGGTGCGGGCGGCGGCGAGGGCGGCGAGGAAGCCGCCGTAGCTGTGGCCGAGCACGGCGGACCGGCCGGGCAGCGCTTCCCTCTCCGCGACCAGGTGCGCGACGCCGCTGAGGACGTCGTCGAGGTCGCCGTCGCCGACCGCGCCGACGACGGCGCGTGCGTGGTCCAGGCCGTAGCCGCTGCTTCCGCGCGGGTTGGGCAGCAGGACCAGCCAGCCCGCGGCGGCCAGGGCGGGCGCCAGGCCGAGCACGTCGGCCGGCGCGTATCCGGCGGACCACTGCCAGGAGGGGCCGCCGTGCAGCACCACGGCGAGCGGGCGCGCGCGGGGGGCCGCGGCGTCGGGGGCGCCGGCGGGATCGGGGGCGCCGGGGGCGTCGAGGAGCAGGCCGTGCACCGGGGCGCCGTCCGTCGCGGCCCAGGCGGCCCGCCGCGTCCTGACCCGGGCGAGATCGCCGTGGCCCGCGTCCCGGCGTGCGGCGGCCGGGGCCGGGGCGGTGACGGGCCGCCAGGTCCAGGCGTCCGGGCCGGACGTCGGAGCGACGACGGCCTGGGGCGGTACGCCGGGCGCCTCGCGCACGGTCGCGGCGGTCAGGCCGTCGGCGCTGAGACTGAGGGCGGGCTGCGCGCCGGCGCCGGTGAGCACGGCCTGCTCCTCGCGGAGCACGGTGACCGCGGGGGCGGCGGGAGCGCCCGTCCCGGCACGGACGTCCGCGACGCGGGTCCCGGTGCCACTCGGCCCGGCGGTCAGGAGCCGGTCCGCGTCGTGCGGGCGGAACTGGATCCAGGTGACGTCCTCGGCGCCGGGAACCGTCGTGACGGAGCCGTCGTCGAGACCCACGAGGAGCGGGCGGCCGGCGACGATGGAGATGCCCTCGGCGACCGCCGCGCGGTGTCCGTCCCGGCTGAGCGCGGGCGCCGCGAGCTGCCCTCGGGGCTCGTGGAGCGTGACCGCACGGCCGTCGGCGAGGTCGATCCGGACCAGGCGCGCATGGTAGTAGCCGGCGGGCAGCGGGTCCTCGGAGACGGTGGCCACGACTGTACGGCCGCCGCGCCAGGCGGCATTCCAGACGGTCAGCCCGGCGGGCCCGGCGTCCCGCAGGACGACCGGCGGGGGAGGGCCGACCGGGGCGGAAGGGCCCGCGTCGGCCGGCGCGGCGGCCGGGAGCAGCCCGTGCAGCAGCCGCCGCCGTCCGGCGTCCGGGCGGTAGGAAGCCGGGGCCGGGTCCGGACCCAGCCGGACCGGCAGTCCCAGGTTCATGCCGTCGCGTTCGGCCCCGTCGTCGGCCGTCAGCAGCAGGACCTCGGCGCCGTCGTCCGAGACGTACAGCTCCTCCACCGCACCGGGGACGGCCACGAGTTCACGGCGGGCGCCGGTGCGGGTGTCCCACGCGGTCAGCACCGGCCGGCCCGGTCCCACCGGTTCGGTGACCAGCAGGACCGTCGTGGAGTCCGGCAGCCAGCGCGGGGTGTGCCGGGATCGTCCGCCGGGGTCCGACGGGGCGGTGGGCAGCGGGAGTCCGGGGCCGTCGGCCGGGGCGATCAGGACGTCGGTTCCCCAGGGCCCGAGGACGGTGACCGCCACGCGGCGGCCGTCGGGGCTGATCCGGCTGTCCGACGGCACGGTCAGCTCCGACATGGCCGTACGGACACGGCGGACGGCCGCGGCCGGACCTCCGGCGGGGCCGGTTACCGGGGTGGAGGGGGGCATGTGCGTTCCGTTCGTGCTGCGGACGGGGGCGGACCGGCGGCGCGCAGGGCCGTGCCGGCCGGGGCCGACGTTCCGGTGGGGTGCGTGCCGGGGGGGGGGATCGGAGGGTGCGTGCCGGGCGGGCTCGGGGGTGTGCTCGCCCGGCACGCGGTCTCAGGAGGCCGCCTTCTTGACCCTGGTGGCCCAGGGGCCGACGAGGGCGAAGGGGCCGGGCTCCTCGAACACGAGGTCCTTGGAGAAGGCCGTCGCGGTCTGCGCCCACCACAACGGCAGGTAGGGCAGATCGGCGGCGGCGGCCGTGACGGCGGTCATCAGGTGCGCACCGCGTGCGGTCGGGTCGACGGTCGTCCGGGCGGCGGCCAGTGCCTTGTCGACGACGCCGTTGGCGTAGTGCGGCAAGTTCGTCGCGGTGGCCTGTCCGTCCAGGTAGGCGTTGGTGAGTTCCGCCGGGTCCCCGGTGACGGGGTGGTACCAGAGGAACTGCAGCGGCTTCTTGCCGGGCAGGAGGTCGGCGATCCACTGCTCCAGCGTGGTCTCCTTGACGTTCAGCGTGATGCCGAGTTCCTTCAGCGAGGCGGCCAGCGCCAGCGCCGCCTTGCCCAGTTGGGGCCCGCTGCTCGGGTACGTGAGGTCGAGACCGAACCCGCCCCCGTGGGCGGACTTCGCCAGTTCGGCCCTGGCCAGGTCGAGGTCGAAGTCCCAGGCGGGAAGCTTGCCGTAGGCGGTGTCGACCGCGTCGGCCGTGAGCAGGTCGCCCCACATGTCGGGCGAGACGAGGGTGGAGGCCACCTCGGCCCTGCCGTGCAGGATGCCCTTGGTCATGCCGGCCCGGTCGGCGGCGTGGGCGAAGGCCTTGCGCACGTGTATGTCGTCGAAGGGCGCCCGAGCGGTGTCGAAGGCGAGGGCGACCACCGAGCGGTCGCCCGTGTAGGCGACCTCGGCCGCGCTCTCCCAGGTGCGGGCCTCGTCGGAGGGGAGGTCCAGCGCGCCGTCGACGGAACCGGACTTCATGGCGACGAGCCGGGTCCCGGCATCGGGTATGAACGACAGCTTCAGGGACCGCACCGACGGAAGGTCGCCCCACCAGTGGTCGTTGCGTTCCAGGGCGACGTGGTCGTCGGGGGCGAAGGACGTCACCCGGTACGGTCCCGACCCCAGCAGCAGCGACTTGGGGGTGCCGACCTTCCCCTCGTTCCGCGCGAGGAACGCCTTGCCGCTGATCAGGAGGGTGCCGGGGGTCGGTGTCCAGGAGAAGGCGGCGTCGGGCTTCGTCAGACGTACGGTGATCTCGCGGGCGCCGGTCGCCCTGACGGAGGCGACGCCGGCCCAGGCGTAGGCCAGTCCGCTGCCCTCGTTCCGGGCGGCCTCGATGGAGGCGAGCACATCGTCGGCGGTGACCTCGGTGCCGTCGGAGAACTTCGCGTCGCGGCGCAGGGTGTAGACGTAGGTCGTGGCGTCGGGCTGCTTCCAGCTCTCGGCGAGACCCGGCTGGAGCTTGCCGGTCGGCCCGACGGAGAGCAGGGACTCCTGGGCCAGGCAGGCCACGACGTAGTTCAGGATGCCGGACTCGCGACTGACGTCCAGGGTCGAGACGGACGAGGGCAGCGCCAGGGTCAGCGTGTCGATCGGGGTGTCGGCGCCCCGGGCGGCGGTCCCGTCGGCCGGGCCGTCGCCTTCGGGCTTCTGCGGCGAACACGCCGAGAGGATCGCCGAGACGGCGAGCACGCCGATGCCCGCTCCCGCCGCGCGGAGGACGCCGCGCCGCTCGATCTGTCCGTTCGGTTCCGAATGCACGGGAACCACCCCTCTGTCCACCCTGAGCGTCCACTGAGAATGCCCAACTGGGGCTGGAAGCTATACGTGAGACTTTGAGAGTGTCAAAGGAGTCCTAAGATCTGGTCGGACCTGATCCGATTCGGGGTGGTTTGATGCGGCATGCCGGGTCGTCAGGCGCACCCGGGCACCCTTGACGGAAGCCGTGTCGCCCGCCCAGGGGCGGCGACACGGCTTCGGCACGGCCGGGCGGACGTCCGGCCGGTCATCCGGCCCCGCTCCGGGCCGACGAGCACGGCGGGACGGGCGGCACCGTCCCGGCGGGGGATGCCGCGGAGGGGCCGGACGGTCGTGGCGCACGCCGGTTCGTTCGGCGGGATGCGGGATGCGGGATGCGGGATGCGGGGCGTGAGGGCGCGGGGTTGTGTTGTGCGGTTGTGGGGCGGGGGTCGGGTGTCAGGCGTTCAGCGGGGCGCCCGGTGCGAGGTGCGCGGCGCGGGCACGGGCTCCTGCGCGGCCCGGGTCACATCGGCGACGAGTTCGACCACATCGGGGCCGTACACCTGGGAGTTGACCACCTTGAGCAGCAGGCAGAACGTGTTGTTCCGGTGGGTGTGGGCGAGCTTCTCGTGGTTGCGGGCCAGATAACGGGCGGCCGCCTGATTGGCGATGGCCTGCTGACAGCAGAACAGGAAGACGGGACGGGCGTCCTGAGAGACCGTCAGCCCCGCCAGGACCACATGTTCGGCGACGCCCTTCTCCGCCCGGTAGCGCTCCGAGCCTATCTGGAAGGCGCCCCGGTCGGGGCCGGGCTGCGGATCGGTGTTGATCCGCACACCGGGAAGCAACGAGAGCAGGTGCGCGGCCGTCCTCCGACTGGACACCGGCCCGCCGACGCAGAACTCGGTGCGTTCCCCGAAGCCCTGCCGCACGATGTCGTGGCCCGTGATCTGCGCGTGCGCCGAGCAGTCCTTGACGAGTGCCGAGAGTTCGAGGAGGGCGAAGACGTCGTTGCGGTGGACGGCGCCGTCACCGCCCGCCTCGCGATTGACCACCAACAGGCACTCGGAGTTGGCCGGGAGGCCGAAGAAGGCCTGCTTGCGGCGGAGTCGGCGGCGCCAGAGCCAGGTGCGCGCGAGCCAGCCCAGGGAGGCGCCGGCCCCGGTGGCCACCACACCGAGGACGATGTCGCGTACGTCGTCGTTCATGGGCGGGCATGTTGGCGGGCGTACGGGCCCGGGCCCATGGCGGTCCTGACGGCGCGGTCGGGGCGGCGCTACCCTGCGGCGGACAACCCCTCAACTGGAGGTGCGCATGCGACGATCCGTCGCACGGAAAGTGTCGTTGACGGCGGTGCTCGCCGCCGTCGTCACGATGGGGGCCGCGGCCCCGTCGTCGTCCTCGTCCGCACCACCCGCCGCCCCCACGCCCAAGTCGCCGGTCGCGGTGGGGTACGGAGGGGCGGTGGCCAGTGTCGACGCCGACGCCTCGGCCGCCGGGATCGAGGTGCTGCGCAAGGGCGGCAACGCGGTGGACGCCGCGGTGGCGACGGCGGCCGCGCTGGGCGTGAGCGAGCCGTACTCGGCGGGACTCGGCGGTGGCGGCTACTTCGTCCACTACGACGCCAGGAAGCACACCGTGGAGACGATCGACGGCCGCGAGACCGCGCCGCGCGGCGCCGACTCCTCGCTCTTCCTGGAGAACGGCAAGCCGATCTCCTTCGACGAGGCCGTCACCAGCGGGCTGAGCGTGGGCGCCCCGGGCACCCCGGCCACCTGGGCCGCCGCGCTCGACGCCTGGGGCAGCAAGTCGCTGCGGGAGGTGCTGAAACCGGCCGTGCGGCTCGCCCGGGACGGCTTCGTCGTCGACAGCACGTTCCGCTCGCAGACCGAGGCGAACCAGGCCAGGTTCGCCGACTTCCCGGCGACCCGGAAGCTCTTCCTGCCGGGCGGCCGGCTGCCCGTGGTCGGCTCCGTCTTCAAGAACCCCGATCTCGCCCGCACCTACGAACTGGTGGGGCGCGAGGGCGTCGGAGAGCTGTACCGGGGCGAGTTGGCCGACGACATCGTGCGCACCGTGCGCAGGCCGCCGGTGGACCCGGGCGCCGACCGGGTGGTGCGCCCCGGCGACCTCACCGCCAAGGACCTGCGGGCGTACCGTGTGCTGCGCCAGGCCCCGACGAAGGTCCGCTACCGCGGCCTGGACGTGTACGGCATGGCGCCCTCGTCGTCCGGCGGCACGACCGTGGGCGAGGCGCTCAACATCCTTGAGAGGACGGACCTCTCGAAGGCGTCCGAGGAACGGTATCTGCACCGCTTCATCGAGGCGAGCCGGATCGCGTTCGCCGACCGGGGCCGCTGGGTGGGGGACCCGGCGTTCGAGGACGTGCCGACGCGAGGGCTGCTCTCCCAGCGTTTCGCGGACGCGCGGGAGTGCCTGATCCGGGACGACGCGGTGCTGACCAGCCCGCTCGCCCCGGGGAACCCGAGGCGCCCGGCCGACTGCCGGGCCGGTGACAGGGCCGCCCCGACGACGTACGAGGGCGAGAACACCACGCATCTGACGGCGGCCGACAAGTGGGGCAACGTCGTCGCCTACACCCTCACGATCGAGCAGACCGGCGGCAGCGGCATCACCGTGCCGGGGCGCGGCTTCCTGCTCAACAACGAGCTGACGGACTTCTCGTTCGCGCCCGCCGACCCGGCGGTCCACGACCCGAACCTGCCCGGTCCGGGCAAGCGGCCCAGGTCGTCCATCTCCCCGACCATCGTGCTCAGGAACGGCACACCGGTGCTGGCACTGGGCTCACCGGGCGGCGCCACCATCATCACCACGGTGCTGCAGTCGCTGATCGGCACGGTCGACCGCGGCCTGCCGCTGGTCGACGCCATCGCCGCGCCGCGCGCCAGCCAGCGCAACGCCGCGGCCACGGAGCTCGAACCGGGCCTCTGGGACGGCCCGTTGCGGGCCCGGCTGGAGGCGCTGGGGCACGTCTTCAAGCCGAACCCGGAGATCGGCGCGGCGACCGGCGTGCAGCGTCTGCCGGACGGCCGGTGGCTGGCGGCCGCGGAGAAGGTGCGCAGGGGCGGGGGATCGGCCATGGTCGTCCAGCCGTCCGGAAGGCCGTGACCAAGCGTCAATAACCTTTCCCTGGAGGCTGGTTCGTCGCGACGCGCGCGCGACGAACCAGCCTCCGCACCCTTGACGGGGGCATGTCTTCGGGGCCATCTTGGGGCGCGTCGGTAAGGAAACCTTCCTAATAGAAGGGCACCCCCCTGTGCGTACTCGAACGCTCGCCCTCTCCGCAGCCTCCGTCGCCGCCCTGCTCACGGCCGCCGCACTGACGCCGGCCGCCCAGGCCCAGCCGGTACCGGACACCGCGCTCACCGCGACCGCCGCACACGCGGCCTCCGGCGCCGCCGGCCCGTCCGCCGGGATCAAGGAGGGCTCGGTCAGCGCGGCCGATCTGCTGGCCAAGGTCACCTCGTGCTCGCAGATATCCAACGGCAAGTACCGTACGGACGAGGAGTCCTCGGCCACCGTACCGGTCTGCGGCAAGAACGGCGCCGTGTTCTGGAAGGCCGACATGGACATCGACTGCGACGGCCAGATCACCGCCGCGTGCAACGAGGACACCGACCCGTGGTTCCAGCCGGACACGGCGTTCCACACCTCCGACGACAAGCCGCTGAACGCGGAGAAGCTGCCGTACGTCGTCGTGCCCAGCGCCAGCAGCATCTGGAACTACAGCAACGCGGGCATCAAGGGCGGCGGCATCGTCGCCGTCATCTACAACAACAAGGTCGAGTACGCCGTCGTCGGCGACACCGGCCCCAGCAAGATCATCGGCGAGGCGTCGTACGCCACCGCCAAGGCGCTCGGAATCGACCCCGACCCGGAGACCGGGGGCGCCGAGTCCGGCGTCACCTACATCCTGTTCAAGAACTCCAAGGCGTCCCCGATCGAGAGCCACAGCGCCGCCGTCACGGCGGGCGAGGCGCTGGCCAAGCAGTTCATCCAGAACAACTGAGGGCTTGTCCCGGCACGGGCGCGAGCCGGGTCCGGGCGCGGGCCCGCGGCGAGGCCGGAGACGGAGCGGAGTCCGGCCCCCGGCCACGGCCCCGCCACGGGCGCAGGCGCAGGGGCCGGGCGGGCGGGGTCACAACGCGGTCAGGATGCGCGGGCCGTCGTCCGTGATCGCCACGGTGTGCTCCGCATGCGCCGCGCGGGAGCCGTCCGTGGTGCGCAGCGTCCAGCCGTCCGGGTCCGGATGGAACGCGTCCGTTCCGCCGCCGATCAGCATCGGCTCGATCGCCAGCACCATCCCGTGCCGCAACGGCATGCCGCGACCCGGCCGTCCCTCGTTGGGGACGGCCGGGTCCTCGTGCATGGACCGCCCCACGCCGTGGCCGCCGAACCCGTCCGGAATGCCGTAACCGGCGCCGCGGCACACCGTGCCGATCGCGTGCGCGATGTCCCCGATCCGGTTGCCGACGACCGCCGCCGCGATCCCCGCGTCCAGCGCCGCGAACGCGGTGTCGATCAGCCGGGTGTCCTCGGGGCGGGCGCGCCCGACCGTGAAGCTGACCGCGGAGTCGCTCGCCCAGCCGTCGAGCATGGCTCCGGCGTCGATGCTCACCAGATCGCCGTCGCGCAGCCGCAGGTCGGTCGGGATGCCGTGCACGATCGCGTCATTGACCGATGCGCAGATCACGGCGGGGAACGGGACGGGGGCGAAACGCGGCCGGTAGTTCAGGAACGGCGACCCGGCGCCCGCCTCGCGGAGCACCCCCCGGGCCACTTCGTCCAGCTCCCGCAACGAGACGCCGACCGCCGCCGCCTCCCGTACGGCCGTCAGCAGCCGGGCCGTGACCCGGCCGCTCTCGCGCATGGCATCGATGGATGTGTCCGCCTTCAGCTTCACCATGCCAATTACTATACCGGTCCGGGCGGTATTAGAATCACGGCATGGTACGCACGCCCCTGACCCCGGAAGAACGCCACCGCGGCGAACGCCTCGGAGCACTGCTCCGCGAGGCGCGCGGCGGACGCAGCATGGTCGAGATCGCGGCGAGCGCCGGCATCTCCGCCGAGACGCTGCGCAAGATCGAGACGGGCCGCGCCCCGACCCCCGCCTTCTTCACCGTCGCGGCCCTGGCCGGCGCGCTCGGACTCTCCATGGACGACCTCCTCGCCCGCTGCGCCCCGGAGCCGGACGTGGTGCCGCTGGCCGGGTAGCGGCGGTCGCCTCGGGGAAGGCGGCGGGGAGAGCCCTCGTGAACGCGTATCGCCCGGACGGATTGCCGTACAGCGGGGATTTGACGTTCGCGTGGTCGAAACCGTGCGGGGCTCCTGCTTCGAAAAAGGGAAAAGTCCAGTCCAGTGCCGGTCTTCACGGAATTCTCCCGGTCGCGGAAAGTCACTCCTAAGAGTGCTGAATCGCATTCTGCTCTTGGGACCCGATTCCGCGGAAACCATCATGACGGTCGCTCGTGAAGGCGGCCGTTCATTCCGCGGAAGGAGCAGAAGTCATGCGTCGGATCCTCTTCCCCGTTCTCGCCGCCGGGTTCTCGGCCGCCCTCGTCCTCGCGGGTCCCGTGTCGAGCGCCGCGCCGGCGGCCGCCCAGGGCACGGCGGCGTGTCCGAAGGGCTATCTGTGCGTGTGGGATCAGACGGACTACAAGGGCCACATGTTCAAGTTCAAGGACAGCAACAGTACCTGGGGCGGCTATGCGATCGAGAACCACGACGCGTCCTGGTTCAACAACAACAAGTCCGGGCTGGACGCCTGCGTCTGGCAGTACAAGGGATTCACGGGGAGCGTGAAGGTCATCAAGGCCGGAAAGTCCTCCCCGAGGGACGCCGCCCACGCGCACAAGGGAAGCTCCAACAGCTGGGGCAAATGCTGACACGGTCGAGGGGAACGCCGAAGCGGTCCGGAATCCACGTGCCTGAGCCGTGAAGAAGGGAGAGGAAAGAGAAGAGGGGAGGGGAGAAGGGGGGAAATCGGGTCGGGCCGGGGAACGGCGACCGGGCGACGAGCCGCACCGCGCCCGGACGGCTGCCGACCCCATGACCCGGCGCGGCGCGCGTGTGGTTCCCGCGACGGGGGCGGGGCGCGCGGTGGCGGCGGCTCGGCGAGGCGGCCGGGGCGCCGTCGGCCTCGGCTGCCGGCCCCCGCCGCGACTCAGAACGCCTCGGCTCCGCCGCCCGGCGCCTCGTGCGGTCGCCGTTCCGTCCGGCTCCGCCGGGCCGGCGGCGTCTCACCCGCGCCGGGGGCGGGCGCCGTCCCCGCGTCCCCGGCCGGCGGCGGGTAGAAGCGGCGGGCCCAGCGGCGGAACGGGCCGATCGGGCCGTCGCCGGCGGCGAGTCCGGGAGGCTGGCGGTACTGCTTGTGGTGCCAGATCGGGAAGTCGGCGGCGGTGAACTCACAACTGGACCGGAAGATGGCGCGGTCCAGCAGCCGGGCGGCGGCACGGCTCACCGCGCGGGCCAGCGGCGCCGGCAGCCGGGCCGGTTCCGAGAAGGCGACGCGGTTCTGCTGCCGGAACTGCATGCGGTTGGGGGCGATGGCCGTCGGCATCACCATCGTGCACATCCGCAGCCCGATCCGGGGCGTGTGCACGTCGGCGTGCAGGCAGCCGAGGCCGTAACCGTCCACCTCCACCTCGACGACGAAGTCCCCCAGCATCGGCGCCGACTCATGGGCCCTCATGGACACATGGAACCTGGTGTCGTCGTAGACGACGGGACCGCCCATCTCGGCCTTCCTCCAGCCGTGCAGAGTGGCGAAGTGCCCGAGGTCGACGGAGTTCTCGATGACCTCCTGGGCGTGCCCGGCCAGCTCCCAGGCTGCGGTGCGGGCGGGCCGGCGCCCGATCCGGTGCCACTCGGGGATCGACCAGTCCGGTGCCCGGCCGTCGTGGTGCCGCCAGACGAAGACGGCGCCGTTGACCTCGTGGACCGGCAGCTGCGTCAAGGGCGGTCTCGGCGGGCTGGTGTCGTACCCCGTCCGCACGCACCTGCCGTCCGGGCCGAACGCGAAGAAGTGGAACGGGCACACCAGATCGTCCCCGTCGACCTTCGCCAGGCCGAGGTGGGCCCCGAGATGCGGGCAGTACGGCCGGACGGCGCGCAGTTCCCCCGAACCCAGCCGGTACAGCACCACGTCCTGCCCGGCGAGCGGCCGGGTGAGCACGGTGCCCGGCCGCAACTCGTCGGAGAAGGCCAGGGCGGACCAGCCGCTCGGATAGGGCAGGGCGGGTGTGCCCGCGACGTCGGCCGGAGCCGGGCCCTCGCTGATGCCGCGTTCGTACGCGCGTGACAGTCCCACGACGTCCCCTTTCAACGCTGGTCGTCTGGAGGCTGCCCAGCCCTCTCCGGGATCCTCGCGACACCATGCACATCACCCGAACGGTGAAGGAGGGGACGGGGGTTGACAGGGTGGTCGGGCCGGTGAGCCCGGCCCGCCCACCCCGTCCGCGCGCGGATCAGCCGGGGGCCATGCGGCTGAGGTGTTCCCCGGCCCGGTACTCCTCGGCGCGCGCCCGGTGCATCTCCTGGACCAGTTCGAACGACCGACCGCCGAGCACCACGCGCCGGGGCGGATCGGACATCGAGGCCAGTTCCATGAGCGCCGGCGCCGCCGTGCGGGGATCCGGACCGGCGTCGTCGCCCCATGCCTCCGCCATCCGGGCGCGCAGCGCGTCATAGGCCGGGTCGGGCGGCGTCGTCGTGGTGCCCGCGGTGAACAACTCGGTGGCGTAGCCGCCCATCTGGACGATGGTGACCTCGATCCCGAACTGTTCGACCTCCATCGCCAACGCCTCGCTGAGCGAGTCGAGCGCGGCCTTGCCCGCCCCGTAGAACCCGACGGACGCCATGCCGGCGCCCGCGCCCATGGACGTGATCTGGAGCAGGCGTCCGGAGCCCTGTGCGCGCAGGTGGGGGAGGACGGCCTGGGCCACCCACACCGCGCCGAAGAAGTTGACGTCGAGGTGGGCCCGGATCTGCGACTCCGTGGCCTCCTCCACCATCCCGTACAGCAGACCGCCCGCGTTGTTGACCACGACGTCGAGCCGGCCGAAGGCCGCCACCGCCCGGTCCGCCGCCGCGAACACGGCCCGCCGGTCCGCGACGTCCAGTGTGAGGAGGGCGAGGCGGTCCGGGTACTTCTCGGCCAGACCGGTGAGCGGACCGGTGTCGCGGGACGCGGCCACGACCTTCTCCCCGGCGGCCAGCACGGCCTCGGTGAACGCGCGGCCCAGGCCGCGGGAGGCGCCGGTGATGAACCAAGTCCGCCCGCCCGGTGCGGAATCCGCCTCACGCGCCGCGCCCGCCGAAGCGGCCGCATGCGCCGAAGCCGCCGACCGGGCCGAAGCCTCCGCCGACGCGGAAGCCGTCGCCCGTGCGGAATCCGCCGTCTCCGCCGGACCGCCTGTCGTATCCACCGGATTCATGAAATCCCCTCCTCGTCTCCGCGCGCGAGCACGGCCTGTCCCGGCGAGCGGGCCGACGCGGCGAGGGCGAGGCGCACCGGCCCGGGTGACGCGCCGAGAAGCGCTCGTGATGAGACGAAACGTCACGTCTCGTCAGCGACGTTAGTGCTCGTCCGCGCCGCGCGCCAGGGGATTACGTCGGGGCCGGCCTCGGGGCCGCGCGCGTCCGGCCCGCCCCGGCCGCCGCACCCGGGGCGGCGGCCGGCGGGCGTATGGACCGCACGGGTGTGAATCATGATCGACTCCGTCGGTTCGGGGCGATGGTCTTGCCCCGCTGTGTGGCGGGGCCTACGTTCTCCTCTACGCCCGCTTCTACGGGCGTAGAAACGCGTTGAGGCTCTCTGACGCCGCGTCGAAGGAGCAGCTCATGTCCCATGTCGTACGCGCCGCACTCGTCCAGGCGACCTGGACCGGCGACACCGAATCCATGATCGCCAAGCATGAGGAGCACGCGCGCGAGGCCGCCCGCCGGGGCGCGCGGATCATCGGTTTCCAGGAGGTGTTCAACGCCCCCTACTTCTGCCAGGTGCAGGAACCCGAGCACTACCGCTGGGCCGAGCCGGTGCCGGACGGGCCGACGGTCCGGCGGATGCGGGACCTCGCCCGTGAGACCGGCATGGTGATCGTCGTGCCGGTCTTCGAGGTCGAGCAGTCCGGCTTCTACTACAACACCGCCGCGGTCATCGACGCCGACGGCTCCTACCTCGGCAAGTACCGCAAGCACCACATCCCGCAGGTCAAGGGGTTCTGGGAGAAGTACTACTTCAAGCCGGGGAACGTCGGCTGGCCGGTCTTCGACACCGCCGTCGGCAAGGTCGGCGTCTACATCTGCTACGACCGCCACTTCCCCGAGGGCTGGCGTCAACTCGGCCTCAACGGCGCGCAGTTGGTCTACAACCCGTCCGCCACCTCGCGCGGCCTCTCCGCCTACCTCTGGCAGCTGGAGCAGCCCGCGGCCGCCGTCGCCAACGAGTACTTCGTCGCCGCGATCAACCGCGTCGGCCAGGAGGAGTACGGCGACAACGACTTCTACGGCAGCAGCTACTTCGTCGATCCGCGCGGCCAGTTCGTCGGTGACGTCGCCGACGACAAGGCGGACGAACTCGTCGTGCGCGACCTCGACTTCGGCCTCATCGACGAGGTCCGCCGGCAGTGGGCGTTCTACCGGGACCGCCGTCCCGACGCGTACGAGGGGCTGATCGAACCGTGAGCAGCCTGCACCAGCGCCATCTCGCCGTCGCGCCCGACTGGCTGACGCTCTATTACAAGGACCCGCTGGAGATCACCCACGGCGAGGGCCGGCACGTCTGGGACGCCGACGGCAGGCGCTATCTCGACTTCTTCGGCGGCATCCTCACCACCATGACCGCCCACGCCCTGCCCGAGGTGACCAAGGCGGTGGCCGAGCAGGCCGGGCGGATCATCCACTCCTCCACGCTCTACCTCAACCGGCCGATGGTCGAACTTGCCGAGCGGGTAGCCGCGTTGTCCGGCATCCCGGACGCCCGGGTCTTCTTCACGACGTCCGGGACCGAGGCCAACGACACGGCGCTGCTGCTCGCCACCGCGTACCGCGGGTCGAACCAGGTCCTCGCGATGCGCAACAGCTACCACGGCCGGTCGTTCTCCACGGTCTCCATCACCGGCAACCGCGCCTGGACGCCCACCGGTCTGTCCCCGCTGCAGACGCTCTACGTGCACGGCGGGGTCCGCACCCGGGGGCCGTACGCGCACCTGGGCGACGCCGACTTCATCGCGGCGTGCGTCGCGGACCTGGAGGACCTGCTCGGCCACACCCGCCCGCCCGCCGCCCTGATCGCCGAACCCATCCAGGGTGTCGGCGGGTTCACCTCGCCGCCCGACGGACTGTACGCGGCGTTCCGCCGGGTCCTCGACCGGCACGGGGTTCTGTGGATCTCCGACGAGGTGCAGACCGGCTGGGGTCGCACCGGAGAGCATTTCTGGGGCTGGCAGGCGCACGGCGAGAACGGACCGCCGGACATCCTGACCTTCGCCAAGGGCATCGGCAACGGGATGTCGATCGGCGGGGTGGTGGCCCGCGCCGAGGTCATGAACTGCCTGGACGCCAACTCCATTTCGACCTTCGGCGGCTCGCCGGTCACGATGGCGGCGGGACTCGCCAACGTCTCGTACCTCCTGGAGCACGATCTCCAGGGCAACGCCCGGCGGGTCGGCGGTCTGCTGATCGAACGGCTGCGCGCGGTCGGCGCCGGGTGCGCGTGTGTGCGGGAGGTGCGCGGCCGGGGGCTGATGATCGGCGTCGAGCTGACCGGACCGGGCACCGACGAGGCGAACCCCGAGGCGGCCTCCGCCGTACTCGAAGCGGCCCGGGAGGGCGGCCTGCTCATCGGCAAGGGCGGCGGCCATGACACCAGTGTGCTGCGGATCGCCCCGCCGCTCTCGCTGACCGTCTCCGAGGCGGAGGAGGGCGCGCGGATCCTGGCCGAGGCCCTGCGGACCGTCGGCTGAGCGCGGCCCGGGCGAGGCCCCGGACCGTGCCCCCGGCATGCGGGGGCGCGGGCGGCGGGGGCCGGGCCCCGGGCGTGCGTGCCGGGTCCCGGCCGGGGGCTCAGCCCTTGGGGCCGGTGGGGCGGGCGAGGTCCAGGGTGCGGACCGGGTCGAGCTCGCCGTGGTAGGCGAGGTCCTGGTAGCGCACCTCGGTGACGGCGAGCGCGGCGGTGGCGACGCCCCGCGGAACGGTGGCCCTGAACGTGACCGAGCCGTCCTTCTTCGTGGCGCCGGTCAGCCGCTGGACCGTGCCGCCGGCGGTCAGCTCGGCGGTGACGTCGGCGCCCTTCACCGGCTTGCCCTGCGCGGTGCGTACCACGGCGTGCGCCGTGACCTTCCAGGGGGAGTCGGAGCCGGGCCTGCCGAGCAGGTTCGTGTCCGCGCTCAGCGAGGCGACGGCGAGCTGCGACGGCGGGGCGGGCTGGGCGAAGGCGACCTGGTCGACCGTCCAGAACGCGCTGTTGGTGCCCGTGTAACGGAAGCTCAGCCGGGCCGACTTCGCGCCCGCCGGGACCGCCAGCTCCAGCCGCTCGACGGTGTTGGCGTTGCTCCGGTACGACTTCACCGGCTGCGGGGCGCCGCCGTCGTACGACACATGGACATCACCGGTCTGCGGACCGTCGACGCGGTAGTCGGTGGCGTACGAGACGGTCGCCTTCGACGCGCCGTTCAGCCGGTACGCGGGGCTGATCAGGGTGGAGTCGAACTGCCCGGCGGCGTGCGCCTTGTCGTCCCACTCGTCGGAGTCCGCGACCGCGAACACGTCGCGGGCCCGCACGTTGGTCTCGCGGCCCTGTCCGCGCTCGGCGTTGCTCCAGAACTCGTCGGTGGCGAAGGCCCAGCCGCGCCACTCGGTGACCCCGCCCGACGGCATCTTCGAGTTGTCGATGGACCAGCCCTCGGGCGGGGTGTTCGTCCAGCCCTTGGCGTCCGCCGGGAGCTTCGTCTCGTCGACGGGCCCGCGCAGCGAACCGCGCAGCGTGTCGAAGGCGTCCGGCTTCAGCTCGCCGATCGCGGTGCCGTCGAGGTTCCAGGCGGGGTCGGCGGCGACGCCCTCGTGACGCAGGACGGTCGGCGCGATGTCGGTGATCTTCACATCGTGGCGCACCGAGCCGGGCGCGAAGCCCTTGCCCTTGGCGATCACGAACGTGCCGCGCTCCAGCGGGGAGTTGCCGCCGTGTCCGCCGGTGGGAGTGTGGCCGTGGTCGGCGGTGACGACGACGAGCCAGTCCTCGTCGGCGTACGTCGGCCGGGAGGTCACGGCGTCGAGCATCCGGCCCACCTGGGCGTCGGCTGTGTGCAGCGCCTTGAGGTAGGCGTCGCTCGACGAGCCGGAGCCGTGCCCGGCCCCGTCGACCTCGTCGAGGTGCACGAAGGTGGAGTCGGGGTTGCCGTTCGCGAGGTAGTCCACCGCCTTGGCGGTGGTGCCCGCGTCGTTACCGCCGGCTATCCGCAGGTCCGTCTTCGCGCCGAAGACGGTCTGCGGGATGGGGCTCCAGGTGCCGACGACGAGGGTGGAGGCGGCCGGGTCGGCGGTCTCCAGCCGGGTGGCGTAGTCCGGGTACTGACCGTAGTTCGGGTTGGTGAAGTTGTTGTCCTTCACGTTGTGCTTGTCGGGCCAGACGCCCGTGGCGATCGACGACCAGCCGGCCCCCGAGACGGTCGGGGCCATCGGGTCGGCGTAGAGGTTGCTGCGCGCGGTCAGCCCCTCGGCCATGAGCTGCTTCAGACGCGGCACGTCGGCGCGCGAGAAGGTGTCGAAGGTGGCGCCGTCGATGCCGATGACCAGGGTCTTCGCCTGCTTGGTGCCGGACGGCAGACCGGCGTACGGGGCAGCCGCCGAGGCCCGGGAGTCCTGGGCGTGGGCGGCCGTGGTGGCGAGGGGCAGGGCGACGGCGGCGACGGTGGCGGCGGCCAGCACCGTACGCGCGGAGCGCGACAAGGACACGTGATCCTCCCGGATCGGTCGATGAGCGCCGGACAGGACGGAAGGGGGCGTCCGGCGACGTGTCCGAGGTTCGCGCCCGGTGGTGAGCGGACCACGCCTCGCACGGGACGAGCACATGAACCGTACTCGACATATGGACCAGACCCGTCATCAATTCGTTATCCAGGAGCGGTGGTGCGGGCATCGTCGCCCGTCGCGCCCTATGGGCCGGTGGAGTGCCGGACGCGGGAAACCGAAACGTCTTCAGCGGTCGATCGCAGCGGTATTGCCACAGTGGGTAACCCGCTTCTACGTTCTTCACCACGCACCTGTCTACGTGCGTAGACCCGTTCCACCGCAGTGAGGAGGGGTACATGAGCCGCACCGTCGTCCACGGTGGTCCCGGCATCACCGCGTTCCACGAGATCCATGCCGAGGTGCTCGTCGGGGGCGGCCGCGCGAGGAGGGAGGGCCGGGGCGCGACCCCGGCCCTCGCCGGTGGTGGCCCGGTCGGCAGTCGGCGTGAAGGGAACTCTGGGAAATGACTCGGACTCTGATTACCGGCGGTCTCGTGATCACGGCTGCCGACGAAACGCACGCGGACGTGCTGGTCGAGCACGGCCGGGTGGTGGCGCTGGCGACGCCGGGAAGCCAGCGGTGGACCGCGGAGCGGGTGATCGACGCGTCGCAGAAGTACGTGATCCCGGGCGGGATCGACG
This sequence comes from Streptomyces tyrfis, assembly GCF_037034285.1. Taxonomy (NCBI): domain Bacteria; kingdom Bacillati; phylum Actinomycetota; class Actinomycetes; order Kitasatosporales; family Streptomycetaceae; genus Streptomyces; species Streptomyces tyrfis. The sequence continues at coordinate 104,771 of NZ_JBAGJZ010000025.1, forward strand.
CCCACACGCACATGGAGATGCCGTTCGGCGGCACGTTCGCGTCGGACACGTTCGAGACGGGGACGCGGGCGGCGGCGTGGGGCGGGACGACCACGATCGTCGATTTCGCGGTGCAGTCGAGGGGCGAGGCGCTCCGGGCCGGCCTGGACGCCTGGCACGAGAAGGCGGACGGGAAATGCGCGATCGACTACGCGTTCCACATGATCATGTCCGATGTGAACGAGTCGACGCTGAGGGAGATGCCGAGGCTCGTCGAGCAGGGCGTGACCTCGTTCAAACTGTTCATGGCGTATCCGGGGGTCTTCTATTCGGACGACGGGCAGATCCTGCGGGCCATGCAGAAGGCCGGTGACACGGGCGGCCTGATCATGATGCACGCGGAGAACGGCATCGCCATCGACGTGCTGGTGGAGCAGGCCCTGGAGCGGGGCGAGACCGATCCCCGCCACCACGGGGAGGTCCGCAGGGCCCTGCTGGAGGCCGAGGCCACGCACCGCGCGATCCAACTGGCCAGGGTCGCCGGTGCGCCGCTGTACGTCGTGCACGTCTCCGCCGAGGAGGCGGTCGCGGAGCTGGCCGCGGCCCGCGACAAGGGGCTGCCCGTCTTCGGGGAGACCTGCCCGCAGTATCTGTTCCTGTCCACCGACAACCTCGCCGAGCCGGACTTCGAGGGCGCCAAGTACGTCTGCTCGACGCCGCTCCGCCCGAAGGAGCACCAGGCCGCGCTGTGGCGCGGCCTGCGGACGAACGACCTCCAGGTGGTCTCCACGGACCACTGCCCGTTCTGTTTCGTCGGCCAGAAGGAGCTGGGCCGGGGCGACTTCTCGAAGATTCCCAACGGCCTCCCGGGGGTGGAGAACCGGATGGACCTGCTCCATCAGGCCGTCGTGGACGGGCACATCTCGCGCCGCCGCTGGATCGAGATCGCCTGCGCGACCCCGGCCCGGATGTTCGGCCTCTACCCGCAGAAGGGCACGATCGCGCCGGGCGCGGACGCGGACATCGTCATCTACGACCCGCACGCCGCCCAGTCCCTGTCGGCGCGGACCCACCACATGAACGTGGACTACTCGGCGTACGAGGGGAAGACGGTCGCCGGCCGGGTCGAGACCGTCCTCTCGCGCGGCGAGGTCGTCATCGACCGGCGGACGTTCACGGGCCGCGCAGGACACGGCATGTTCGTACCGCGTGCCACCTGCCAGTACCTGGGCTGACCTCGCGATCCGTCCACACCGACTTGAACTTGGAGGCCCCTCAGTGGACTTCGGACTCGTTCTGCAGACCGACCCGCCCGCCTCGCAGGTCGTCGACCTGATGCGCCGGGCGGAGCGCAACGGCTTCCGCTACGGCTGGACCTTCGACTCCGCCGTGCTCTGGCAGGAGCCCTTCGTCCTCTACAGCCAGATCCTGGAACACACCACGGGGCTCCACGTGGGTCCGATGGTGACCAACCCGGGAACGCGGACGTGGGAGGTGACGGCCTCCACCTTCGCGACCCTCAACGACATGTTCGGCAACCGGACCGTGTGCGGCATCGGCCGCGGCGACTCCGCGATGCGCGTCGCGGGCCGCAAGCCCGACACTTTGGCCCGCCTGGGCGAGGCCATCGAGGTCATCCGCGATCTGGCGGAGGGCCGCGAGGCGGTGGTGGACGGCAACCCGATCCGCATCCCGTGGGTGAAGAACGGTCGTCTGCCCGTCTGGATGGCCGCGTACGGGCCGAAGGCGCTCGCCCTCGCCGGGCAGAAGGCCGACGGCTTCATCCTCCAGCTCGCCGACCCCTTCCTCACCGAGTGGATGGTCAAGGCGGTCCGGCAGGCCGCCGCCGAGGCGGGCCGCGACCCGGCCGCGCTCACCGTCTGCGTCGCCGCCCCCGCGTACGTCACCGCCGACGACTCGGCCGAGGCCCTGGCGCACGCCCGCGACCAGTGCCGCTGGTTCGGCGGGATGGTCGGCAACCACGTCGCCGACCTGGTCGCCAAGTACGGCGCGCACTCCGCCATGGTCCCGGAGGAGCTGACCGCGTACATCGAGAACCGTCAGGGCTACGACTACAGCCACCACGGCCGCGCCGGAAACCCCGACACCGCGTTCGTCCCCGACGAGATCGTCGACCGCTTCTGCCTCCTCGGCCCCGCCGGCGCCCACATCGAGAAGCTGCGGCGCCTCCGCGACCTCGGCGTCGACCAGTTCGCCGTCTACGACATGCACGACGACCGCGAGACCACCATCGACGTGTACGGGTCCGACGTCATTCCGGCGCTCGGCTCGCGCTGAGGGCGGTCCCGTGATCCCTGGCGGGACAACCCTCGGACCCCGTCTTCGAACTGCCGCCCGCCGTGCGACGCCTGGCCCGCCGGTCCCCGGTCCCGGCTGGTCGCGGAATCCGGTCAAGGCGTCCTGCCGGCGGGGCGGTGGTACGCCTGAACCCCCCGGGGCGTCCCCGCCCCGAGCGGCCGGCGGCACGATCCCGTCACGCCGAGCTTGACGTGAGCGTGTCGATGCCGTTGTCCGCCCGCGCCACTCCGCCGACGCCGCCGCTGCTGATTCCCGCCACCAGAATCGCGGTCAGAACGGTCCGGCGCGGGCCGGTGATCCGGCTGGCCACGGCGCCTCCCTCCGCGGACCCGTCGGGGCCTGCCCAGGTGTGCGAACCGGTCCCTCCGAGCGGAACCGGTCCCTCCGAGCGTACGGCGGGGCGGGAGGCGCTGCGCGCGGTGCGGGGGGCCCGCGCGCCGGGGCGCGGAGCACGGGAGTCCGGCGCGCACGGGCCCGCGTGCGCCCGGGCGCGGAGGCCCCGGAGGCGTCACCGCTTCGGGCGTGGCACGGGCCCGTGCCCGTACGGGAGACGGACCCGGGCCGGGAGGTCGCTGCCCGGTCCCGGGCGCCGGGGCCGCGCCGCCCGGGCGCTCTGTACCGGTTGAGCGGACCGTCCGGCACTCGTTACCCTCCGGTAAGCGTTCGGGCGCACGGGTGCGGCCGCGGGCACGCACCCGCCGACGGAGGAAGGCGGGCAGCCCATGTCCTCAACGGAAGCCGTGGCGGCCACCGGACCGGTTCACCCGATCGGACTCGCCGCCAGCGCACGGGAACTGGCCGAGGGCCGCACCACCTCGGTCCGGCTGGTGTCCGAGGCCCTGGCCCGGATCGAGACGAGCCAGGCCGCCCTCAACGCCTTCCGGCACCTGCGGGCGGAGGCCGCGCTCGCCGAGGCCGCCGAAGCCGACCGCCGGCTCGCCGCGGGGGAGCGGCTGCCCCTGCTCGGAGTGCCGGTGGCCGTCAAGGACGACACCGACGTGGCCGGGATGCCGACGTACTTCGGCTGCGGCGGCGATCTGCCGCCCGCCGCCGCCGACAGCGAGGCGGTACGCAGACTGCGGGCCGCCGGCGCCGTGATCGTCGGCAAGACCAACTCCTGCGAACTCGGCCAGTGGCCGTTCACCGAGGGCCCCGCCTTCGGCGCCACCCGCAACCCCTGGCACACCGGGCACACCCCCGGCGGCTCGTCCGGCGGCTCCGCCGCGGCCGTCGCCGCCGGACTGGTGCCCGCGGCCCTCGGATCGGACGGTGCGGGATCGGTCCGCATCCCCGCCGCCTGGACCCACCTCGTCGGCGTCAAACCGCAGCGCGGCCGGATCTCCGGCCACCCGCGGAGCGACGCCTTCCAGGGACTCACCGTCAACGGGCCGCTGGCCAGGACCGTCGCCGACGCCGCCCTGCTGCTTGACGCGGTCGCCGGACCCCACCCGGACGACCCGCACCGGCCGCCCGCCGTCGAGGCGTCGGCCGCCGCCCGGCGCGATCCGGGCAGGCTGCGCATCGCCCTGGCCTGGCGTCCGCCGCTCACCCTCACCCGTTCCGCACCCCACCCCGACGTGTGCCGGGCCGTCAGCACCCTCGCCGAGACGCTCGCCCGCCTCGGCCACGACGTCGAGGAGGCCCGGCCCCGCTACGGGCTGATCGGACTCGGCTTCGTGCCCCGCGCCACCGTCGGGATCGCGGAACTCGCCGCCCGCCACCCGGACCCTGCCCTCCTCGACCCCCGCACCCGCAGCGCGCTGCGCACCGGGACCCGGCTCGGCGGCCGGGTGGTGCGCGCGGCCAGGGCGCGGGAAGTGCGGCAGCACCGCAGGATCGGCGCGTTCTTCCGCGCATCCGGCGCGGCCGCCGGCTACGACGTGCTGCTCACCCCGACGACCGCGCTGCCCCCGCCCCCGATCGGCCGGTTCGACGGGCTGAGCGCCTGGCGCACCGATGTGGCGATGGCCGAGGCGTGCCCGTACGCCTGGCCGTGGAACGTACTGGGCTGGCCCGGCGTCAATGTGCCGGCCGGGTTCACCTCCGAGGGGCTGCCGGTCGGCGCCCAGTTGCTGGGGCCCTCCCGCAGCGAGGAGCTGCTGATCTCGCTCGCCGCCCAGCTGGAGGCGGAACGGCGCTGGTACGAACTGCGGCCCCCGGCCGCCGCCCCGGCTCCGGCCCCGGGCCCGGCCGGGGGACGGCGCTGACCCGACCGCGGCCGTACCCCCGGCACACCTCCGTGCGCCGACGTGCCGTCGTCGACGTGGCTCCGACACGCCTCCGCCGACGTGTCACCGCCGTCGGGCGGGTCCGTCGCGCCGAGTCCCCGCCGCCGTTCCGGACCACCCGACCGGACCACCGGTCCCGCACCGGGTGGGCCCGTTCCACGGGGAGCGGTCCGGCCGGGCGCGCGCCCGTGCTTCACCCGCGCGCAGGGCGTCGTCCGCCGTCCGCCGCCCGCCGGACGGCACCCGCCGGGGACGTCCGGGGCCGCGTCTTCGCGCATCGAGCGCCCGCGGAGGTTCGCACCGGAGCGCCGCAGGCAGGACCATGGAGTGGATCGGAGTGGATGGGTGGTGACGAGTATGGCGTCCGCAGGCCCGCAGCCGGCGCCCGGATCCGAACCGCCGCCCGGCCGCCCCGGTCAGCCGATTCCTCCGCATCCGCCGGCTCCGCCCGACGCCCACCACGCCGTCTTCGACACGGCGAACGACGCGACGGCCGTGGTCTCCGGGACCGGGACGGTCGTCGGCTGGACGCAGAGCGCCCAGGACCTCCTGGGCTACCACGCCCCCGAGGTCGTCGGACGGCCCGCCGCCTTCCTGCTCGCCATGCCCGAGGACCCGGTCCGCGTCGCGGGGATCGTCGACCGGTGCCGCGCCGGCGTCGGGTGGAGCGGCGCCGGCGCCGTGCGGTGCCAGGACGGGCGGCGGGTCGAGGTGGACCTGCGGGTCTCGGCCTCCTTCCAACTGGACGACCGGGAGGCGTTCCTGGTCTCCGCCCGCGAGCGGAGACCGGAGTGGACGGTGGGGCAGTCCGTGCTGGACGCCTTCCTGACCAGCTCGCCGATCGGCATGGCGGTGATGAGCCCGCAACTTCGGTACGTGTGGGTGAACGACACCCTGGAACGCATCGGCGGCGTCCCGCGCGAGCAGCGCCTGGGCCGCCGGATGAGCGAGGTGCTCCCGGGACTGGAGGCCGACTCCATCGAGACCCTGATGCGCGGGGTGCTGGACACGCGCGTCCCCGTCATCGACTACGAGTACCGGGGCTGGAGCTGGGCCGATCCGCACCGCCAGCGTGCCTACTCCAGCTCGTTCTTCCCCCTGACCGACGGCGAGGGCGGCGTCACCGGCATCTGCTACATGGTCACGGACGTCACCGACCGCTGGAAGGCGCAGCAGCGGCTGGCCCTGGTCAGCGACGCCGGAGCCAGTATCGGCAGCACCCTGGACGTGCTGCGCACCGCCCAGGAACTGGCCGACTTCGCGGTGCCGCGCTTCGCGGACCTGGTCCTCGTCGACCTGCTGGAACCGGTCGCCCGGCCCGGCGACCCGGGGCAGTGGCCCGGCGACCCGGGACCGGCGGTCACGGCGTTCTCCGGGACGCCGCTCTCCGGGAAGGGCGCCGTCCGCCCCGGCACGGCGTCTTCCCGGCCCAGGATGCGGCGCGCCGCCATGAGCTCGGTGCGCGAGGGCTGCCCGGAGGCCGTCTGCCGGATCGGGGACCTGGTCGACTTCGTGCCCCCGCCGTACGACGTCCGGTTCCTCATCGACGGCGAACCCGTGCTGATCCCGGTCCTCGAGTCCTTCAGCCATCTGATGACCGTCGAACAGCCCGAGCGCGCCGCCCGCATCCGCGAGTTCGGCCTCCACTCGCTCATCGCGGTGCCCATGCGGGCCCGCGACACGGTCCTCGGGCTGACCACCTTCGTACGCTCGGTGAACCTGGTCCCGTTCGAACCGGACGATGTGGTGCCCGCCCGCGAACTGGTGGCCCGCGCCGCGGTGAGCGTGGACAACGCCCGCCGCTACACCCATGAGCACACCGCGGCGCTCACCCTCCAGCGCAGCCTGCTCCCGCACACCCTGCCCGGCGGGATGGCCCTGGACGTGGCGTCCTCGTACCTCCCCGCGGACGCCAAGGACGGGGTCGGGGGAGACTGGTTCGACGTGATCCCGCTCTCCGGCGCCCGGGTCGCCCTGGTCGTCGGAGACGTCGTCGGACACGGCATCAGCGCCGCCGCGACCATGGGCAGACTCCGCACCGCGGTGCACACCCTCGCGGACATGGACCTTCCCCCCGACGAGCTCCTGGCCCACCTCGACGACCTGGTGCTCCGCCTCGGCGAGGAGGAACCGGAGGGGGAGGCGAGCGGCACCACGGTGCTCGGCGCCACCTGCCTCTACGCGATCTACGACCCGGTCACCCAGCGCTGCACCATGGCCCGCGCGGGCCACCCGCCCCCGGCCGTCGTCTCCACGGACGGGCGCGTCAGCTTCCCCGAACTGCCCCCGGGACCCCCGCTGGGACTGGGCGGAATGCCCTTCGAGACGGCGGAGATCGACCTGCCGGAGGGCAGCCTCATCGCCCTCTACACCGACGGCCTCATCGAAGGCAGGGACCGGGACGCCGAACTCGGGATGACCCGCCTCAGCGGCGCCCTGGCCCAGCGCGGCCTTCCGCTCGACGCGTTGTGCGAGACGGTCGTCGAGCAGCTGCTCCCCGTCCCGCAGCCCGACGACGTCGCCCTCCTGCTGGCCCGCACCCATGAGCTCAGCGCCGACCACGTCGTCTCCTGGGAGGTGCCCTCCGACCCGGCGGCCGTCGCCGGCGTCCGCTCCCGCACCGCCCGCCTGCTGCGGACCTGGGGTCTGGAGGAGCTGGAGACGACGACCGAGCTGATCGTCAGCGAACTGGTCACCAACGCCGTGCGCTACGCAGCCGGCCCGATCCGGCTGCGGCTGCTGCGCCAGTCCGTGCTGATCTGCGAGGTCTCGGACGCCAGCAGCACCTCGCCGCGGCTGCGGCACGCCAGGACCACCGACGAGGGCGGGCGCGGTCTCTTCCTGGTCGCCCAGCTCACCCGCCGCTGGGGCACCCGTTACACGTCCGAGGGGAAGGTCATCTGGACCGAGCAGGACCTCCCGCGCAGGGGCGGCTGACCACGCCCCCGGACCGTGGACACGGGGCACGGCACCCCCGGAGCGTGGAGTATGGTCTGCGCACGTCACGTCTCGCGAGCGCCCCGTGGCGTGCGGGCCGGGGCGCGCGTCCGTGCGGGCACGCGGGCATATGATCTATGACCGGTGAGTATAGTCCCGTGCATGATCTCCCCCCTCACCCCATGTGATCAGCCAGAACGCGGGGCGCGCCGACGCGCGCACGGCGTCGTGTCCGGCTTCCGAATACTCGGCCGGGGCTGGTGACGGTGACGACAGCGATGCGTGAGCGGATACCGGGGTCCGGCTCGACGGACAGGCCGTCGTCGCGGTGGCGGCGCTGGGACTGGCCGGTGCTGCTGGTGTGCGCGGTCTCGGCGTTGGCGGTGGGGCTGTCCTCGCCCCCCGGCACGGCGCAGGAGGCATGGGGGCTGAGCGGCGCGGTCGGTTACGCGTGCGCGGCCGTGGTCGCCCTGATCTCGTCCGCGCCGTGGGCGCGCGTCCCCGCCGTCGTCGCGACGGCCGGATCGGTGGTCGCCCCCCTGCTCTACCTCACCGCGACCGGCAAGGCGCAGATGGAGGTCGGCGTGGTGGAACGCTCGGCCGACCTGCTGTTCACCTCCGGCACGGCGTACAACGCGGCCCCGCACGTGGTGCCCGACTTCAACCCGTACCTGCCCGGCATGTCGCTCTTCGGCCTGCCGCACATGCTGTTCGGCGACACCCCGTTCACCAGCGCCCGGCTGTGGTTCGCCCTCGGCTTCCTGGCGGCCGTGATCGCCACCGTACGGGTGCTGCTCAAGGGCCGGACCGCCGGGAGCCGTCCGGACGCCGGGGCCGCCCCCTCCGCGGTGACGGGCGTGTTCTGGCTGGTCGCCTGCCCCGTCGTCGCGCTCCCGCTGACCATCGGGGGCGTCGACCCGCCCGTCATCGGACTCATCTGCCTGGCCCTGGCCTTCGCGGACCGCCGCGCGGTCATGGGCGCGGGCCTGGCCCTGGGCGCGGCGGCGGCCCTCAAGTGGACCGCCTGGCCGGCCATCCCGGTGATCGTCGCCATGTTCGCGGTGTGCTGCGGCAGGCGCGCCGCCGTCAAGTGCGCGGTGGCGGCCGTCGGGGTCGCCGTCCTGTGCACCGTGCCCGTGGCGCTGGTGGACACCGACGCCTTCTACCAGAACGTGGTCCTCTACCCGCTGGGGCTGGGCGAGGCGGCGTCGACCGCGCAGAGCCCGCTGCTCGGCCATCTGATCGTGGCCTTCGTCCCGCACGGGCAGACGGTCACCGTCGCGCTCATCGCGCTGAGCGCCCTGGGCGTGGGCGTGTCGCTGCTGGTCCGCCCGCCGCGCACCTCCGTGGCCGCCGCGGACCGGCTGGCCACGGGACTGCTCTTCGCGATAGCCCTCTCGCCGGCCACCCGCATCGGCTACGCGATCTTCCCCGTCGTCCTCTACGTCTGGCCCCGGTTCGCGGCCCGGCTGTCGGCGGCGCACGCCGCCGAGGCCGAGGGGACACCGGCCTCCGGAACGGACGAGTCCCGGCCGCCGGCGCCGCGTCGGCCGGCCGCCGGGCGAGCGCTGACGGGCGCCGGGGAGCCGTAGACCGCTCGACGCCCGCCGCCGTTCCGCCGACCGCCCGACGCGGTCGCCCGGGACGGCGGCGGGGGAGCGGCCGCCACGCGGTCGCCGACGGCATCACGACGCCGCACGGGCGGCGGGGGCACGACGCCGCGCGGACAACCGGGGGCACGACGCCGCGTGGACGCCGGGCGGCATCGCCACACCGCGAGCCCCGCCGCGTCACGACGCCGCACGGCCCCGCCGCTTCCGGCGGTGGTGTCACGGCACCCGGGCGGTCCACTCCTCGGTGGCGAACTTCGTCCGCGCCAGTTCCTCCGCCTGGGCCATCTCTGCCGCTGTGACCTCGCCGTCGGTCAGTCCGTAGCGGTTACGGAAGGAGGCGATCATGTTCTCGATCACCTGTTCCCGAGCGAGGCCCGTCTGGCGGCGGAGCGGGTCGACGCGCTTCTTGGCGCTCCTGGTGCCCTTGTCGGACAGCTTCTCCTTGCCGATCCGCAGCACCTCCAGCATCTTGTCCGCGTCGATGTCGTACGACATCGTCACATGGTGCAGGACGGCTCCAGGGCCGCCATCAGAACCGACGATCCGCTTCTGAGCGGCGCCGGCGATCTTTCCGGCGTCGGTGGCGATGTCGTTGAGCGGCTGGTACCAGGCCTTGATGCCCATGTCGCCGAGCGCGCCCAGCACCCAGTCGTCGAGGTAGGCATAGCTGTCGGCGAAGGAGAGGCCGGAGACCAGCGACTCCGGCACAGACAGGGAGTAGGTGATGGTGCTCATGGGCTCCACGAACATGGCTCCACCACCAGAGATGCGGCGTACCACGGTCATTCCGTGCTTCGCTGCCCCCGCGGGGTCCACCTCATTGCGCAGCGACTGGAAGCTGCCGATGACCACAGCAGGCGAGGCCCATTCCCAGACCCGCAGCGTGGGAGCCCGTCGCCCGGCGGCCACCTCGGCGGTGAGGACCTCGTCCAGTGCCATGTGCAGGGCCGGGGCCTGCGGCTCCGTGTGCACCAACTGCCAGGCGTAGTCGCTCCACTCGGTCGCATGGGCCAACGCCCGCCGAACAGCGATGCCGACGCCCTCCGCGGTCAGTCCGAACATGACGGTCGACTCCGGCAGGGCTGCCGTGATCCGGGCCGCCAGACCTGCGGCGTCCGTCGAAGAAGGGGCGCCTTCCAAGGCCCTGTCGATCGAGAGGATTGCCTCGTCGGGTTCCAGGAAGAAGTCCCCGGCGACGCGCACGTTGCGCAGTACGCCTTCCTCGACGTCCAGATCTACGACGACAAGCTTGCCGTTGGGCACCTTGTACTCGCCATGCACGGCTTTGTTCCCTTCCAGTGCGCGGCGTGGCCCCTGAGCCTGTTGCTCCGACATGGGACAGACGCGCACGTGCTTCGCAACGCACTTTAACGCCGGCTCGTGACGAGCGACTACGCGGCCGCGATGCCGCTGGAGCGGCATGGGCGGGGCGACCGTCGGGCCCGTCATACGCCGGCGGGCTGAACAGAACCCGGCGTACGGCCCGACTCGTCTGCCGCTACCTGCGGCTTTGCCTTGGAAAGGGCCTCTGAACTGGATCGGAGGCCCTTTCCGATCTTGCAGGAGCTTGCTGAGTCAGGCGGCTCTACCTTCTTGATCGGGTTGATCGAGCCATTCGTAGGGTTGGGTCACCCAGGGGTGCTGGGTGTGGCTAGCCTCTTGAAGCCTGGCCGGAGCGGTGTGCCGGCTCGCCATCGTTTGCCGACAGGTGTGGCGGCGGGGCACCGGGCCGGAAAGCCATCGCCGCTCGGGGTCGGCAGTTGTGCAGGGCACAGGCGCCCGATCAAATGCGTTGCGGCGCAGTAGCGTGCTGTGAAGATGGTTTGATGAACATGTCATCGCGCCAGAACGCTCCTTCCGTACGTTCCATCACCGACGCCGATGTACCCGCTGCGGTCGATACTCTCGCTCGGGCCTTCGCCGACTACCCCTACACACGACACGTGATCGCGGCGGATGGTCATGAGGAGCGGATCCGGCGTTACCAGGAGCTGTGTCTGACCCGTATCGGCATGGTGTACGGCCGCGTCTGGGTCGCCGACGAAGGCCGCGCCGTGGCCGTCTGGGCCGTTCCCGGCCAGGATCCCTCGCCCGCCTTCGCCGAACTCGGGCCGATCCTCGGCGAACTCAGCGGCGACCGGGCCGCCGTTTCTGAGACTGCGGACGCGGCCATGGCCCCGTACCGGCCCAAGGAGCCGGGATGGTTCCTGGAGACCGTGGCCACCGCCCCCGAGGCCCAGGGGAAGGGCCTCGGCAGCGCCGTACTGATTCCTGGCATCCAGGAGGCCGAGCGCGCCGGGTGTCCGGCGTTCCTGGAGACCTCCAGCGAGGCGAACGTGCGGTTCTACGAGCGCCTCGGCTTCAAGGTCACCGCCGATGTCCAGCTCCCCGACCATGGTCCCCGCACGTGGTGCATGCGCAGGGACCCCCGCTGAGAGCCTGAGAATCCGACCGGCGGGGGCCGTGGCTCGGGCTGTCTCGTCGTCCTCGTCGAGCACGGGCGCGTCCGGGTCACAGAGCGGGCGCAAGCCGCCGTCGGTGGGGGTGGAGGCGGTGAAGCTGTGGCGGCCGGGCAGCTTCAGGACCTGACAAGGCGGCGTGACCCCGCGCCCGCGGGGGCACGCCGCCTTGTCGTGGCCGTCCGGCGCGGGCGGCTCGGGCGAGTTCCACCGCGAACGCTGCGGCCGGGAGGCCCGGCGCCACCTGCGCGGAGTATGCGGGAACTGCGTCCCGGCCGAGCGGTCGGAAGAGTTCCTGGACGACGACGCCGGTCGCGTCCGGCCCGAACTCGTGCCGTTCTTCGAAGAGGCCAGGTCCGTGCCCCGTCCCAAGGCAACGCTGACCTGGGTCGCCAAGCCGGAGGAAAAGCGGCTCGAATCCAACCACAGCAAGCCCGATGCCTACGAGAACTTCGTCAAGTACCTCCTCGAACTCCCGGGCAGCGATCAGTAGCTCTTCCGGCCGGCGACTCCCCGTCCTGCCCGACCCGCCAGTTGGGTTCGCCGGTCAGCCGGCCAGTCGACGGCTGATGACGAGACGCTGGATCTGATTGGTGCCCTCGAAGATCTGCATGATCTTCGCTTCGCGCATGTAGCGCTCGACGGGGCGGTCTTGGGCGTATCCGCAACCGCCCAGGACCTGGACGGCGTCCGTGGTGACCTTCATCGCGGCGTCAGTGGCGATCAGTTTGGCGACGCTGGCCTGCCGGCTGTACGAGAGACCCGCGTCGCGGCGACGGGCGGCGTCGAGATAGGTGGCCCGTGCCGAGTCGACGGCGGCGGCCATGTCGGCCAGCAGGAACCCCAGTCCCTGATGGTCGATGATCTTTCGGCCGAAGGCGGTCCGTTCCTGCGCGTACGCGACCGCGGCATCGAGGGCGCACTGGGCCAGGCCGGTGGCGCAGGCGGCGATGCCGAGCCGTCCGGAGTCCAGCGCGCTGAAGGCGATCTGCAGGCCCTGGCCCTCCTCGCCGATGAGCCGGCCGGTATCGATCAGCGCATCGTCCCAGAAGGCCGCGGTGGTCGGAATGGCGTGCAGGCCCATCTTCTTCTCGGGCTTGCCGAAGCTGAGGCCGTCGACCCGGCCGGGAGCGAAGAAGCAGGAGATGCCGTTGCTGCGTCGGCGATGACCCGGGCGCGAGCGAGCAGCTCCTCGGCTTCCCGTGTGGGCAGCAGGCGTTCGACGGGCATGGCGGTTCTCCTTCAGGACGGCTGCGGCCGGTGGTCAGGACGCGTTGGCGGGGGCGGATTCCAGGGCGTCGAGAGCGCTGCGCGCCTGATCGCGGAAGTCGGCGAGGCGGGCCAGCTTGATGTCCTCGTAGCCGCGGATGCCGTCGACGAGCCGGACCAGTTCCTCGACCTCGGTGGCGTTGTCCGGGGTGAGACGCGTCAGAGCGGCGCGGACCAGCCGCGGGTACTCCTGGATCAAGGCGCGCTCCTCGCGGCGGACGTGGGCGTAGCCGAACACGTCGAACGACGTCCCTCGCACCCCGCGCAGAGCGCGCAGGGCCCGGAAGGCGAGCGGAGCGGTGCGCCGTAGACGGATCTTGCGCCTCTGCCGGAGCCGGTGTCGGAGCTGGACGACGAGTTTCAGGAACCGCTGCCGTCTCCCCGGTCGAAGAGCTCGGTGCGTGAGACACCGCGACGTCCCGGTTGTCGGCCGTGGCGGTGTGTTCGCCGTCGCTGCCGCGTTGAAGCAGGCGTGAATCGGCCGACTTGATCGTTCGAGAATTCTCGCACTATCATCGTGCGAGAATTCTCGAATGATGAGAGGTGGTTCAGAGATGTCGCCGCCACGGGTGTACGAGCATCCCGAGACCGAGGAGATCGCGATCCCTCGGGTGTTGTTCGCGTTGAGCGAGCCGCTGAGGCTGTCGATGGTGCGGATGCTCGCAGAGCGCGGTGAGGTCGACAGCGTCGAGCTGGGTCCCGATCTGCCCCGGTCGACGTTGACGCATCACACGAGCCTCCTGCGTGAGTCAGGGGTCGTGTTCGTCCGCGCGGAGGGCCGTAAGTGCATGATCCGGTTGCGTCGCGATGACCTGGATACCCGCTTCCCGGGCTTGATCGACACGGTGCTGAGCGGATACGAGGACTCCGCCCCCGCACGGGAGCGCGCGTGATCCGCCGGGTGGGGCCGCTGGTCGCGGCCTCGATCGCGCTGGGGATCGACGCCTACGTTCTGGCGGGAGTGCTGCCCTCGATCGCCGGCTCCCTGACCACGACCGCGGCGGTGGTGGGCCTCGGGGTGACGGCCTTCACCGCCGCCTACGCGCTGGCCGGACCGCTGCTGTCGGGGATGCTCACGCGTGGCGGCACCGCCGGCGCGTTGCTGATCGCGCTGGGGGTGTTCAATCTGGGCAACCTCATCACCGTGGTCTCGCCCGGGATCGAGGTCTTCCTCGCCTCCCGGGTGGTTGCCGGCGCAGGTGCGGGGGTGCTGACCGCGGTCGCGACCGCCACCGCCGCCGCAATGGTCGCCGACCATGAGCGGGGGCGGGCGATGGCGATGGTGACCTTCGGCCTGTCCACCGGAACGGTCGCCGGGGTGCCCATCGGGATGTTCATCGGCGACCGGCTGAACTGGCGTTGGACGATGGGGCTGGTCGTCGCCGTCGGCATCCTCAGCATGATCGCCCTGGCCGCCACGGCACGTTCCATTCCGCCGCCGCCCGGCGTGCGCGGCCCCGTTTTCGGCGTGCTGCGCTCAGCGAAGGCGGCCGTCGGAGTCGTGGCGGCGTTCCTGCTCGGCGTGGCGAGTCTCGGGCTCTACACCTACCTGCTGCCGATGGCGGAGGAGCAAGGACTTCAGGGGTGGGGCTTCGCGCTCGTGTGGGCGTGGGGGATCGGCGGCGTCACCGGCTCGGCTCTGGTCGGCAGGCCGTTGGACGCTTTCGGGCCCCGCGCGTTGCTGCTCGCCCTGCCCCTCGTGCTGTTGGCCGGCTTCGCCGCGATATGGCTGTTCGCGTCACCGGTCGCGTGGCTCATCGCGGCGGCCTCGTGGGGTGCGGCCGGGTGGTCGAGCGTGCCCGCCCTGCAACAGGCGCTCACCGGCGACCGGCCCGAGCAGGCCATGCAGATCGTCGCGTTCCAGATGGCCGCGACATACCTCGGCTCCGCCGCCGGAGCCGCAGCGGGAAGCAGCCTGCTCGCGGCCGGAACCAGCGCGGGCGACCTCGCCGGGTGGGCGATCGTCCCTGCGGCACTCGCGGCTCTGCTCACCGGATGGCTCGGCATGGTCGCGCTCCGCCCACGGACCGAGCACCGGGCCGCTGCCCCCGCGTGCGAAGCGACACCGTAGCGAACCGCGCTGCCGGGCGGTGACGGGGAGGGTGAGGCGTTCGGTGACGTCCAGGAGCGGCCCGCGCGGCTCCGGCCCGTGCGGCTGGGCGCCACCGGCGCCACCCGGCTTTTCTGCCCCAGTGACTTCCGGAAGGAGCCCGACCGTCCCCGGTCCTTCGCCGGATGACGGGACCCCGTCACGGCCGAGTCGCATCGCATCTCCGGGTACACCGTGATGATCGGCAGTCACGCTGTTTCTCCCTCGCAGCGGATACCGGCCCATGCCGGCGGAGCCGAGTTCGACGCGGTGCTTTCCGATGAACTCGGTGACGTTTCACGGTTGTTGTCGAGTCATGTGCCGGAATTGATCAACGTGCCTCTGGCAGGGCCATTTTGACCATGCGTCAACAGGTCAACCGTGCAGTCGACTTCGGGCGTTCCGATGCTCGATTTCGTCGGCGCCGGACGGATTTCGTGGTGTCTCGGTCGACGCATGGTGTCCGTCGGCCGGTGTGTACCGCAATGGAACCGCGTTCGGGTGGGTCGGGGGGAGACAGGCCGGAGGGGGCCGGTCCCGCGCACCGTCGTTGGCGGCATTTTCGCAGGTCAGAGCGTTTCTTCATGGTGATGACAACGGTCACCAATGCGGCCTTTGCCATGGATGCGTCGTATGCGCTTCACTCTGGTGAGTCACCACCGCTACCACCGGGGAGGGCCGGCTGTGAGCATGAAGCGCGAACACGGACACGACCACGGAAACAAGCACGAACATGGGCACGGTCACGGACGCGACCGGGCGCACGGACATGACCACGGGCACGGGCATGGCGGGCACTCGCACGGGGTGTCAGCGGACGCCGATCGTCGCTGGCTGACGCTCGCTCTGGCGGTCATCGGCGGATTCATGGCCGTCGAGGTCGTCGTCGGCATCGCCGCCAAGTCCCTGGCGCTCATCTCCGACGCGGCCCACATGCTGACCGACGCGGCGTCGATCGTGTTCGCCCTGATCGCCATGCGACTCGCCGCCAGGCCGGCCAAGGGCGCCTTCACCTACGGTCTCAAGCGCGCCGAGATCCTTTCCGCACAGCTCAACGGACTGTCGCTCCTCCTCCTCGGGGCCTGGCTGGCCTACGAGGCTGTCCGGCGTCTGATCGACCCGCCGCAGGTCGAGGGCGGTCTGGTCCTCGTGACCGCGCTGGTGGGCATCGTCGTCAATGTCGTCGCGGCCGTGTGCCTCTCCAAGGCGAACCGCAGCTCGCTCAACGTCGAAGGCGCCTACCAGCACATCCTCAACGACCTCTTCGCCTTCATCGGCACCGCGGTCTCCGGTCTGGTCGTCGTGCTCACCGGCTTCGTCCAGGCAGACGCCATCGCGACCCTGGTCGTCGTCGTCCTGATGGCCAAGGCCGGCTACGGCCTCATCCGGGAATCCGGCCGGGTCTTCCTGGAGGCGTCTCCCGCCCACATCGACCCCGACGCCCTGGGCGACCGGCTCGTCAGCGAGCCGCCGGTGGCAGAGATCCACGACCTCCACGTCTGGCAGATCACCTCCGGCCAGAACGCGCTGTCCGCCCACGTCCTGGTCGACGACGACGCCGACTGCCACACCGCGCGCCGGAACCTGGAACGGCTCCTCGCCTCGGACTACGGCATCACCCACAGCACACTCCAGGTCGACCACGCCCAGCACGCCGAACTCATCGGCGCCGGAGCCGGCCACTGCGAAGAACCCCACGGCCCCGTCCACCGTCCCGGACCGCACGAGCACTGACTCTCAGCCCGCCCGATGCTCCTGAAGCCCCGTCAGCGGGACGTCCGGAGCAGGTGATCGCGGACGCGCGAACGGTGCCGCCGGCCGATTCCAGCGCGTTGCTCGACTCGGCGATGAAGCCGAGAAGGACGGCGAGACGAGGAAGGCCGCGACCGGCTCCTTCCTCAACCCCGGAGATCCTGAACTGTTCACTGGAGGCCTGCAGTGTCCCGACGCTCTCCCATG
Source organism: Streptomyces tyrfis (assembly GCF_037034285.1). Classification (NCBI taxonomy): domain Bacteria; kingdom Bacillati; phylum Actinomycetota; class Actinomycetes; order Kitasatosporales; family Streptomycetaceae; genus Streptomyces; species Streptomyces tyrfis. Next base: position 121,623 of record NZ_JBAGJZ010000025.1, read on the forward strand.
CCGCCCGCCCTGCTTGAAGCGTTCACCGCCGAGATGGCGGCGGCCCGCGCCTCTGGGCCCACGGCGCAGCGGTGGCGGGCCGTGGAGCGGGCTCACATCCTGTCCCAGCCCTGGCCCTGGCCCCATACCCGTACCCACGGAGTGATGTTCCGTCTCGCCCTTCAGGACCGCGACGTGTGGGAGATGCTCGGCCAGCTGGTGCGCCTGGTTGTCGCCGCTCCCGGTTCCGCGGCCGGGAAGTACCCGGACGGCAACACGGGTCGTACCCGGGTCGGGATCAACACCCCCATGCCGATCCCGGACGACCTCGCCGCCCTGCTCCGCGAGGCCGGCGTCGCATTGCAGCCGTAGGCCGGCCCGCAGAAGGCATTGTCTCCGAGATACCGCACCGTCGTGGTCGGCGAGCGCGTCGAGCCGATGGACAGCGACGTACCGCTGCGGCTGGTGCCCAGCCACACCTTCGAGGACATGCCCGACCCGTACGCCCTGATCGTGCCCGGCGGCGCCGTCCCCACCCTCGCCGCGATGGCCGACGAGAGTCTGCTGCAGAAGCTGCGCGACGCCGCAGCGCGGTTCCAGGCCGTCGGCTCCGTGTGCACCGGCTCGATGCTGCTCGCGGCGGCCGGCCTCCTGGACGGGCGCGAGGCCACGTCGCACTGGATGTACCGCGACCTGCTCGCCCGCTTCGGGGCGACACCGGTCGCCCGGCGCTGGGTCGAGGACGGGCCTGTCATCACCGCCGCAGGAGTGTCGGCCGGCGTCGACATGGCACTGCACCTCGTCGACCGCCTGGCCGGTCGCGAGGCCGCGCGCATGATCCAGTTGTTCATCGAGTACGACCCCGAGCCGCCGTTCGGCCCGATCGACTGGACGCCGGCCGCCGCCGGCGCGTACGCGCCCGTCACCCAGCAGTTTCTCCGGACCGCCCTCGCCGACCACCCAACCCTGCTGGCACGTCTGACCGATTGAGCGCCCGCACGCCTCCGCTCGGAGGGGGCTTGAAGTTCCTAGTTGGACGGCGATCTCGTAGTGCCCTTGCGTTGCCACGAACATGGCGCCGCCACCGGACACCCGCCGCACGACCGTGACGCCGTGCCGCTCGGCGCCGACCACGGCCGACCAGCGCGCCGCCACTGTCGTGGAGTCCGATCCGCCCGGTTCGCGGCCCGGCCCGCCCGGTCGCCGCGCGGTTCCGCGCCGGTCGGCACGGCGGCCGGGCGGCCCGCCGCCCGAACCCCGCAGCCCGGGACAGCCCTCAGGCGGGCAGCGGGGTGCGGGTCTGCTCGACGAGCAGGGCGGTGACGTCGCTGATCCGGCCGTCCCGGGCGTGCGCGGCCCGCTGGCGGTGGGCGCCGCTGCCGCAGCGGAGCAGCCGGTCGACCAGTCCGGCGACGACGGCGGTGTCGCCGGAGGCGTCCAGCCCGGGCAGCGCGGTCCTCACCGTGCGGTCGAGCAGGACACGGGCGGGTGTCGGGGCGCCGGTGGCCGGGTCCAGACCGTTCCCCTCCAGCCCGTCGTGGGCGGCCCGCCACAGCGCGAGACGCAGCAGCCCGTCGGACGGCTCGGCGGCGGGACGGCCCTCGGCCACGGCGCGCAGCGCGGTGGCGGCCAGCCCGCGTACGAGGAGGGCCAGCAGCAGTGCCTCCTCGGCGGTGGCGGCCACGTCGGCGACCCGGATCTCCAGCGTGGGCAGGCGCGGGGCGGGCCGGATGAACCAGTAGACCATCCCCCGGTCGAGGGCGGCGCCGCCGCTCAGCAGCGCGCCGACGGCACGGTGATAGTCCTCGGGGGTGCGGTACAGCGGCGGCGGCCCGGCGGAGGGCAGGCGCGACCAGAGGACGTTGCGCCAGCTGGCGTGGCCGGTGTCCCGCCCCCGGTAGAAGGGGGAGTTGGCGCTCATCGCGAGCAGGGTGGGCAGGTGGGGGCGCAGGTGGTTGGAGACCGCGAGGGCGGTGGGCAGGTCGGGCATGCCGACGTGGATGTGGCAGCCGCACACGGTGTAGGACTCCGACAGGGCGCCGAACCGGCTGTCGATGCGCCGGTAGCGGGGCCGGTCGGTCAGCGGCAGCGCCCCCGGGGCGCCGTGCGGGGCGCAGCCCGCCGCGACGAGACCCAGCCCGAGCCGTGCGGCGGAATCGGCCAGGGCGCGCCGCGCGGCCGCCAGATGCCGATGGGCCTGGCTCGCGGAACGGCAGACCGGGGTGGCCGCCTCCAGTTGGAACCGGGTGATCTCCTCGGTCAGCGTGCCGTCGGCGGCGGGGGCGGCGTCGCGCAGGACGACGGGGGCCTCGGGAACGGGGTGGCCCGTCTCCGGGTCCAGCAGGAGGAACTCCTCCTCGACGCCGAAGGTGAGCGGTGCGTCGTCGCCCCGGTCCAGTGGTTCCGGCGGGGCGACCGGGCGGAGCGGGTCGGCCGGGGCGGGCGAGTCGGGCGGGTGCGGCTGATTGGTGCGACCGTGTGCCATGTGCGACTCCGTTCCTGCGGGGCGGGAGACGCTTCCCCGCAACGAGGGATGGTGTCGTCGTGACCGGTCCGGGCGAGAAACCGCCTCGCACCCGGGTCACGTCGGGGATGCACGTGCCTGACGGTGCGTCGGAGAACGTGGGGCCGGGCCAGGGTTGCATGTTCGGGCCGGGCTGACCAGGCTGCCTTCCGCCATGGACGGCCGTGGCCGGAAGAGGCGCCGGAGAGCGCACTCCGGCGGCGGGGACGCGGTGGGATCGAGGCGGTCGGCGGCGTCCGAGGGCATGCGGCGGAACGGCGGAAACGGTCCGGGGCCGTGTGGTGGGATGTCACCACACGGCCCCGGACCGGGACGGCCGACGACGGACACGGCAGCGCCGTGGCGTGTCAGCCCTTGCGGGTCTTGATCTCCTCGGTGAGCTGGGGCAGGACCTGGAACAGATCGCCCACGACCCCGTAGTCCACCAGGTCGAAGATCGGGGCCTCGGCGTCCTTGTTCACCGCGACGATCGTCTTCGAGGTCTGCATGCCCGCCCGGTGCTGGATCGCCCCCGAGATCCCCGACGCGATGTACAACTGCGGCGACACCGACTTGCCCGTCTGCCCGACCTGCGCGGAATGCGGATACCAGCCCGCGTCCACCGCCGCACGCGACGCACCCACCGCCGCACCCAGCGAATCCGCCAGCGCCTCGATCACCGCGAAGTTCTCCGC